>JAXSOP010000010.1:0-21249 GCA_037926125.1 Aquificaceae bacterium | reverse complement strand
CCTTGCCAAAAAAGGGAAGGAGATGATGCTCACACAGGGAGTATATGTTTATATCCTTTACAAGCACCATCTCGTTGTATGAACCAAACTCCTCAAAGAGCTTAAAGTCAAAGCTCCGCTGTCTTTCAAACTCTTCCCACATACGGGCAACCCTGTCTGGCGTTTCTAAAAGACCTTCTCTGTCTGGGTCTTCTCCTATACCCTCAAGGAAGAGCCTTATAGCCTGCTTAATTTTTTCCTTGTCTATAGCCATAGGCATTAATTATATGTGTTTTGAAGAAGAGGTGTTCAATGATTTTTTACAGGGCAGGGCAGTAATCTGCGGTCTACCCTACCCGTGGAAAAGGATAAGGTTTTTATCTCAGAACCTTATTCCCACATTAACCCCCACCATCTTTCTCTTGCTATCAGGTTGGTAGATGTCAAGAGAAACTCCGCTTAACTCATCCACTACCGTCACAGTGTTAGATTTTTTCAGATGCATGTAGTCATAGAAAACCTCTGCAAAAAACCACTTATATCCAGCTTTTGCCCCAATTCTATAGGCATTACCCCTCTTTGGCTTTAAGGTTGCACCATTCCCTATATCTACCCTTTCCCTTATAAAGAAGTTATAGTTGTACTGCCCGTAGAGAGTTATATCCACCCCTTTGTATTTCAGCCTTGTTTGTAGACCGATGGGGGAATATATTACGTAGTAAACCTCCAAATATCCAGAGGACACTTGTGGCATTCCATTCTTGTCTACATACTCCGCATCATCAGTGTCTCTAAACCAATAGTGCACTCCTAAACCTACATAGGGAAATACGGAAATATCCGCATTGCCTTGCTTGAACATAAACTTTCTTCCAAAGCTATTTTCAGCGTCAAACACTGCGTATGTGGTTTTAGTAGTTATAGGATAAACATCTCCCGTATCAGGTTCTACAGCGTGTCCTTTATAGTCAACCCTACCGCCATATATCTCTCCTCTGAGTCTGTAATCTACAGTGCCAAAAAGCCTGCTCTCTCTCACACCCACTATGCCATAGAGTTTGCCCTTTTCATGAACCATCTTCTGGCCATCAATTGTTTCCTTCCAGCTAAAGTCCCTAACCGAAAGGCTAAAACTACTCTCAGACAGCTTAAAACCTGTTTCCGCAAAAGCGGATGACACCCCAAGCCCGCAGGCAAGGAAAGTAAGTGCAAGTTTTCTCATTGCATTCCCTCCTTAGAGTTTTTCTTCATGATTAATAACACAACCGAAAATTTTGATAAAACCTGACAGCCAAGGTAATTTAGCGTGAAGTCATAGTCCCATAGCCTTTATGATATTTAACTATGGAAGAGCTAAAAAAACACCAAAGCATATTGATTAGTAGTATAAGACGCATAGCCTGGGTTTTTGATGCCTTTATCATTCTCACCCTTTCAGTAGTGGGCTTATTTCTCATAGTGTGGATACTCTACGAGTTTTACATGGTGCTTGTGGGACAATTACCCCTTGAGATGGGCGGTCTTAGCATTCTTGGTTCTGTGCTTATACTCTATGCCATATCCGAGCTTTTGGCGGAGGAAATAAAGCACATAAAAGGGGGAGCGGTAAGTATAAAGGCTTTTGTGGGAGTTGCCCTTGCGGCGGTAATAAGAAAGGTGCTTATAGTCTCACTATCTCCAGAGAAGGTTCAGGAGCTTATAGCCCTCGCTTTGGTCTTGATAGCCTTAGGAGTTGTCTTCTGGTTAATTCATAAAGTGGAAAAGACTACATGAGAATAGTCATAGACCTTCCCCTTGAAAAAACCTATCCTAAGCTTATCATTTTCCTTAAGAAATTCTTACAGGAGGTAGTGTTATGCAGAAGGTAGCTTTTAACTTTTTTGCCACAGACAAGGCGGTTCAGGAAGTGCTGAGGATTGCACAGGAAAACAGTATAACTGAACCTGTCTTGAGGATAAGGGTTGTTCCTGGCGGATGCTCAGGTTTTCAGTATGCCATGGGCTTTGATGATACAATTGAGGAAGGAGACAATGTTTTTGAGTTTGGAGGGCTTAGGATCGCCATAGACCAGTTTTCTATGCCTTATGTGAACAATGCAGAGCTTGACTATGTAATGGACTTTATGGGTGGTGGTTTTACCATAAGAAACCCCAATGTAACCGGTTCCTGCGGTTGCGGAAGCTCCTTCTCCTGTGGATAAGACTAATCGCCCCCTTCGGGGGCTTTTACTATCCTCACCTTTATGTATTCAGGCTCAATCCTTTCAGCATTTATTAAAAATTTTGGAAGATTCTTAACCTCTACTTTTATGGTGTGTTCTCCCTCCTTTAGACCTTTTACATTTATAACCACACCTATTCCTTCTATCATTTCCTCGGGGACAAACCTTTCCATCACTTTGAGCCTTATCCTTACTCTTTTCTTTTCTAATTTGTATTCGTAACCTTGCTCTTTGTTATATACTTCAATGCTTCTCTCTATGCTCATAGGCACTCTTTCTCCAAGATTTACAAAAAACCACAAGGTTGTGCCCATCAGCAAGGAGATGAGTTTGTATTGCCAGTCCTTAAGCAGAAAAACCTCAAGCCTTCTCAATTTTCAACTCCTTGAAAAGTAGTTCTCTAAGTATTTCTGGGTCAAGGTTTCTATGAAGTTTTCCTCCGACCGCAAGGGAGATATCTCCAGTTTCTTCAGATACAACTACACACACTGCGTCTGTTTCTTCCGCAATACCCAAGGCAGCTCTGTGTCTTGTTCCGTATTTCTTGGGAAGCTCTGCAGACTTTGAGAGGGGAAGTATGCAGGAGGCGTAGACCACTCTGTCTCCTCTCACCACTACCGCACCATCGTGCAAGGGTGATATGGGATTAAATATGGTAATTAGAAGTTCGACGGATACAAGGCTGTCTATAAGCACACATCCCTCTACCAAACCTTCTACGCTTTGCCCTCTCTCAATAACTATAAGAGCTCCTATCTGTCTGTCTGATAGAAAGGAGCACGCTCTTACGACTCTGTCCACAACCCTCTCCTCCACAGGCTTTATGACAGATATGCCCGTTTTCTGACCTAGCTTGCTAAGAGTTTTCCTTATTTCTGGTTGAAATATAACTACAAGGGAAAAGAGACCTACCGTCCAAAGTTTTTCAAAGACCCATGAGAGGGTTCTCAGATTAAGAAGCTCTGCGGAAAGCCAAAAGCCTGCAAGCACCGCGATTCCTCTAAAGATCTGAAGACCTTTGGTTATACGAAGAAAATGTAGAATGCCATATATAAAGATAGAAACAGCCAGTATGTCAAGAAGGTCTCTCCAAGAAAGTAGGTTAACCAGTTCCAAGTTAAAATTCACCATAAGTCCTCACCGTATCAAGAAGTGCGAGGAATTCTCTGGTTTCCTTTACATCGTGAACCCTTACTATGTTTGCCCCCTTTATCACCGCAGGAGCGATAGCTCCCAAGCTACCATATAGCCTTTCCGCAGGCTCTGTTTTTTTTCTAAGTAATCCTTCCAAAACTATACCTATGAAGGACTTTCTTGAGGCACCCACCAAAAGAGGCAGACCGAATATCTTTAATTCATCAAACCTCTTAAGTATTTCCACATTATGCTCTGGTAGTTTTCCAAAGCCTATACCTGGGTCAAGGATAACATGCCCCTTGTATCGTGTTTCCTCCAATATTTTTAGCCTTTCCTCAAGCCAACGGACTATCTCCTCCACCACATCCTCATAGATAGGAGGGTTTTCCTTCCATGTTTCTGGTCGCCCCTTTATGTGGGTTAGCACATAAGGACAGCCATACTGAGAGACCACCTTATATATATCTTGGTCAAAGGTTCCACCGCTTATGTCGTTTATCATGTCCGCTCCCTCTTCAAGGCATACCCTTGCCACCTGTGCCTTGTAGGTGTCTATAGAAATCCAAATCTTTGGAAGCTCCCTTCGGACTTCTCTAAGAACTGGTAGGATTCTTCTTAGCTCTTCCTCCACATCTATCCGCTTAGAACCAGGTCTTGTGGACTCTGCACCTATATCTATTATATCCGCACCCTCTTCTGCCATCTGCATAGCCCTCTCTATCGCATTGGAAGGCTCAAAATATAGCCCACCGTCGGAAAAGGAGTCTGGTGTTATGTTGAGAATGCCCATAATGGCGGTTTTTATACCTAAGGGTAGTATTTTCTGGTTATATTGGAGTTTAAAGGACCTTTTTCTGTAGATTTGAAGTCTTTCAAGTATCTTAAAGGCAAGCTCTCTATCTTCCTTTACAAGATGGGAGCAAAAGTCTCTAATCTGGGCTTCTGAGCCACAAAGAGCCATAACCCCGTTGCTATAGAAAGTATGAAGGCAAGACCTTTTTGCAAGAGGGACAAGGATTTCTGGTTTTGTATCCTCCAAGTATATTACATGAAAAATACCTTCAAAACTCCTATCATAAGCCTCTTTGAAAAATACACCTATCTTTTCCTTTAAAAACCTGTAGAAGGCTTCCCTGCTTTCAAAGTGCTTGACCAACATACACAATAGAATACATTATTTAAACATGGTTTTAAGGTTGAAAATAAAGAGGCAGGAAAGCACAAAAGAAGCCTACTATCAGACTTTTGAAATACCGTATCAGGAAGGGATGACCCTTTTGAGTGCCCTTCAGAAGATAAAGGAGGATATAGACCCATCCCTTAGCTTTAGGCATTTCTGCAGGGCAGGTATATGTGGCACATGCACCATAATGGTAAATGGCTTTCCAAAGCTCGCTTGCAAGGAGCAAGCATTGCCCTACGCCCTCTTTGGGCAGGAGGTTCTCATAGAACCCATAAGGAACTTTAGGGTTATAAGAGACCTTGTAGTAGATAATGAGAAGGTAGTGGAGAAGGTAAAAAGCCTCAGACTCTGGATAAGAGAGCAAGCCAAAGATCCAAGAATAGACCCAGAGCTCAGCAGAAAAATAGAGAACTCTGCGGACTGCATACTTTGTATTGCCTGTCAGTCTTATTGTCCTCAGGTGCTTGAAGAGAACTATGCAGGACCCTTGTTTTTTGCTAAGCTCTTTAGATTTTTCCAAGACCCAAGGGAAGAGGAAAAAGAGCTAAGAGTGAACCAAGCTATAAAGGAAGGAAACCTCTACCACTGCCTTTCCTGTAACAAGTGCAACCTTGTATGCCCAAAGGAAGTAGAGCCTGCAACCCTTATAAGGGAGCTTATGCAAAGTATGAATGTGGCTTCTTAGCCTTTTGCTCTTATTCTGTTTTGCCCTTGCCAATCCAGAGGATCTAGTGGAGTCGGAGGTCTACAAGCGTTTTGGCGATAGGGTAAAGGTTCAAGGTGTCAGGCTTTTTGCACCGAAAAACTTGGAGTTTGAAAGGGTTGAGCTGGATATGGAATACGGCAGGAGCAGGGCGGTTGCTTACCTCTATTCGGGCAAGGAGAGGCATCAAGCTATTGTAAATGCCCTGTGGAAGGCAATGGTCTTTATAGCCCTTGAGGACATACCCCAGGGAAGCTCCATAAAGCCCGAGCAGTTTAATGTAGAAGAAAGGTTTATGAAAACCATTCCATCAGACCTAAGGCTAAGCCCAGAAGACTTTGAAAAATACATAGCATCTACACGCATAACCAAGGGAACTATGCTAAGAAGATCGCTTCTCAAGGAAGTGCCTGCGGTGAAAAGTGGTGATTTAGTTGACGTAGTATACAGAAGCGGTTCCCTTGAGTTGAGTTTTCATGCGGTAGCTGTGGACTCTGGCACTGTGGGAAAGATAATACGCATAAGGAGGGAAGATAAGATGCTAAGAGGAAGGGTTATATCAAAGGGCAAGGTGGAGGTTCTGCCATGAAGGAAGAGCTTTCAGCATGGGTATGTTAATAAGAGAAGGGAAGGCATACTATAATAGTTGCAATGCTGGAAGGTACTGAAGAGTTAGAAAGCAGGAAAATGCGGGTGAAACTTCTAATTATTCTTTTTTCTCCTCTCATTATGCTCTTTCTGGTAGTTAACGCCCTTTATTACTACACTGCGGTCAAGCCTCTGGTTGAATACGTAAGGATTAAAAAAAATGTGGAACATTTAAACCAAGTGCTTAATTCCGTTAGAGAATTACAAACAGAAAGAGAACTTTCTCTTATTGCCCCCAATGGAGATAGCAGGCTACAAGAACAAAGGGAGAAAGTTAACCTTAATATTTTGAAAAGCCTAGTAGGGCAAGAAGCAATTGAAAGCCTTTTGAAATTTAGAGAAAAATTTGACAACAAAAAAGCAAATGGTCTGGAAATATACTTCTTCTATACTAATGTGATAGGAAAGACACTTAATGATATACGCATATACTATCGGTATTCCCCTCAAAGTGTGGAACTATACAGATACATGCTTTCAAAAGTTACTCTCCTCTATATTATAGAGTATGCAGGTAGTGAAATGGCGCTTTCAGTGCTTTGTGCGTCAGAATCCTTAGAGAATCATACAAGGGCATGCCCTAAGGAAATATATGAAGAATACATTGAGATAATTAAATCTCAAGAAGTTTATATTCGAGGCCTTTTGAGGTTCTTGGATACAGAGACAAGTAATAAAGCAAAGCAAGAAATTGACCACTTAAGTGACGAACATAAAAAGATAAGAAGCATGATTAGTTCTGGCTTACCCCTTGAAAACTATGGACCCATGAAAATTCATGATATTATAAAAGAAAGAGTTGAAAGGATAAAGGATTTTTACACATATTATGATCGCATTCTTCAGGATTACTTGGATGGATACAGAAAAAAAGCTTTACTTAATCTTGTAGAAACAACTCTGATAGGTTTGCCTACTTTTTTATTTTTATTATGGCTAGTTTTTCAGTTTAGCAGACACTACAAGACTATCCTTGACTTGAGTATTAGAGATGCTCTTACTGGGTTATACAACAGCAGGTTTTTCTGGGAATGGTTTAGAATTGAGGTGGAAAAAGCAAAAAGATACAACCGTAGCCTTGCACTTCTAATGATTGATCTTGATAACTTTAAGCCTATAAACGATTTGTATGGTCACATTGTAGGAGATATGGTTTTAAAGGAAATAGCTAAAACTATAAAAAATAGAATAAGGAAATCCGATTTTGTAGCTCGCTACGGTGGTGATGAGTTTGTTGTGGTGCTTATAGAGATTAACGAAAAGGAAGCTCTAAACTTTGCGAGTAATCTAAAAACCATGATAGAAAACATAAGGCTTAAAACCAGTAAAGGAGAAGTAATCCCAAGGGTTTCTGTAGGGGTAGCCCTCTATCCAGATCATGGCGAAGACCATCTTGAAGTTTTTGCCCATGCGGATGCGGTTCTTATGAAGATAAAAAAGCACGGAAAGGGTAAAGTTGAAGTTTTTAAACATGAGACTGGTTCAGAATCTGCGTAAATTCTGTGACCTGTCCAAATAGTATGTTGATGTTTTCTTAGTATTAGCCACTATTTTTGATAGCTAAGAATTTGCTAAAGTCCGTTTGTAGAACGTTGCCAATTGTTCTACAATACTATTTTCCATCTAAATACTTCTTCATAAATAGGCTAGACCTTATCAGGGCGTCCTTTGAGGCAAGGTCATCCGCAAAGGTTCTCCTGTCAAGCCTGAAGTCAAAGCCTCTACCCACACCGGGATAAACCAAAATCCATATGGGTGCACCTTTAGCTCTGAGGTGTTCTACAGCTACCAGTGCTGGTCTTATTCTCTGATACTGTTCATTCTCACCTACAAGTATAAGGGTTGGTATCTTAAGGCTTTCCCATTCTGGGGCGTAGCGGTAAACTTGCTCAGGCTCTGGAGCGTTCGGGTTTTGCATGTGTGGGTAGTAAGCTACAAAGCATGCTATATCCTTTTCCTGTCTTTTGAAGGTTACGAGCAGTCTAATTGCATAGTAACCCCCTCTGGTCAGCCCGTAAGCACAGAGTTTCTTACCCTTTATGTCACCTCTGTTAAGGGCGTACACAAGGACTGCGTCAAGGTCTTCCTCAAGCACTGGGTCATGCTCTATGGGAAATTGGGGTATGAGCCTGCCAGTGTAGAGGTCTGGAGCTATTACAACAAAACCCTTGCTTGCAAGCCTTTTTGCATGCAGTTTGAAAAGCTCGTCAAGCCCTCGTCTTCCATGTATAAAGAGAACTCCTGGGTATTTTTCTTTGTCATCTGGTCTGTATACAAAGACGGGCACTTCCACATCCCTTTTCTTGACTACAACGGTCTCAACCTTGACCTTATAGTTAGGCACGTTTTCTATGTATCCTTCTTCCCACCACCTTGAGTCCCACCACCAGGAGGATGAACCCTTTTCCATAAACTTGTCTATCAAACCTTTTACAAACTCATCAGTTGCAGTGCTAAAACTTACAAAGGCTAATAGAGAAAAGACTAGCTTCCTCATTTTTACACCTCCACTACTTTGTTAGGGTTAAATAGGTTCTTAGGGTCAAATAGCCTCTTTATACCCTTGAGTAGCTCATACCCTGCTTGTCCAAATTGCCACTGAAGAAACTTCCTTTTGGTAAGACCCACACCATGCTCTCCAGTTATAGAACCGTTATATTTTAGGGCTATCTCAAACACCTCATCCACAGCCCTTTCTGCTCTTTCTTCCTCTTCCCTGCTTGCCTTATCATATAGGAGGTTCACATGCAAGTTCCCATCGCCTATATGACCAAATATTACCATCATAAGGTCATACCTCTTTGCTACCCTTCTGAACTCTGGTATGACTTCTGAGAGGTATATCCTTGGTATAACTATATCTTCGTTTATCTTGCCCGTTTTGAGGTTTCCGAGGGCTGGACCTAGGCTTTTTCTGGCACTCCACAGCTTTTCCTCTTCTTCTTTGTTTTGTGCGGTTCTTACCTCAATGCCCATAGGTTGGAGAAGGTTCTTTATATCTCTTATGTCTTCTTGGACGCTTGAGGGTGAGCCATCTACCTCTATAAGGAGCAAGGCGGATACCTTTGGAAGCCCAACGGGTTTGTAGTCTTCCACAGCTCTTATGGCGTCTTCATCCATAAACTCAAGAGCGGAGGGGAATATGCCCGAAGTAAATATTTTTGTGACCGCTTTACCCACATCCTCAAGCCTGTCAAAGAGAGCTAATGCAGTTGCCCTTGCCTTTGGCTTTGGGATAAGCTTGAGGGTGGCAGAAGTTATAAGACCTAAAGTTCCTTCAGAGCCTACGAACAGCTTTGTAATATCGTAGCCTGCCACATCCTTTATAACAGGGTTGCCCGTTTTTATGTTCTGTCCCTCTTTTATTACGGCAGTAAGTCCAAGCACATACTCGCGAGTGACTCCATACTTTAGACATCTTGGTCCGCCTGCGTTCTCTGCGATGTTTCCTCCAAGGGTAGAATACTTAAAGGAAGATGGGTCTGGTGGATAAAAAAGCCCAAGTTTTTCCACATAATCCTGAAACTGAGAAGTTATAACGCCAGGCTGGACTTCTGCGGTGGCGTTGTCTACATTTACTTCAAAGGCATTCATCCTTTCAAAGGATACTACCACACCCTTTTCTGATGTAGGTACAGCCCCACCCGTTAAACCAGAGCCTGCGCCTCTTGGAAAGATTGGGATGTCTTCTTCGTAGCATACCTTTACAAACTTTACCACATCTTCATGGTTCTCTGGAAAAACTACCGCGGAAGGAAGAGCTCTCTCAATAGGTATGGGGGTTGCATCGTAAGAGTAAAGCCTTCTCTCCACAAGGGAAGTGTTTACCTTCTCTTTTCCAAGAATTTCTACAATCTTATCAATAGGTTTTTTTCTGAGTACTCCAAACATGTCATAAAATATAAACCCAGCCTATATTTATAACAATGCCCCTTGTCAGTATGCTCTGGGGAAGTCAGGAAGGGCATAGCTTCTACCCTCAGAAAATATTCTGGCTTCTGGAAAACCCTCATCCTCACTGGGTAGAAACGGTAAAGGACAATCTAAAGTTGGACTTCAAGGAAAGTGGTTTTAGGCAATTTGTATCCCTTTCTTCTAAGCATCTTATTACAGACGCCATGCTAATGTTTGGGCTTGAGTATGCCCTTGAGAGGGAGCGTCTCATAGAGAGTCTAAACCCCATAAGGCTTACAGTTAGGGTAAAGCCAGGCAGTTTTTTGGGCATAAGCCATCATTTTCTCGGAGCACCCTTTGAAATAGAAAACGACGAAGTGCTTAGGGAGTTTCTTTTCACTTCAAGAAGACTTCTTGAGGAAGGTGGTTTTGGGCTAAGTGTGGTAGTGGTATCCTACAGTCCCTTCGTGGAAGATATAATTTTAGAAAACTTGGAGAAGATAAACGGTCTTAATTACAGATTTCATGGAGCAAGGCTATGATGGAAAAGGGCTATAAGGGCGTCTTTAGTAAAATGGGAGAAGGTCTATTGGAGAAGTTTATAGAGGACCTAAAGAAGGAAATAGAACAAAAACCAGATGACACAGAACTTCTTTTCAAGCTTGGAGTTGCCTACACAAGGGCTGGAAAGGTCTCGCAAGCGAGAGAGGTCTACAAAAAGCTAAAAGAAGTAGACCCACAAAAAGCCAGCGAGCTTCTTGACCTTCTATACGAAGTGTAGGCTCACTTCGTGGGTTTATATACCACCGTCAGGGTCCTTGCACCCACAAGAAGTGCTATGCCCAAAGTCCAGAAGACCACATCAGTCCCCTTAAGATTTCCAGCAAAGATATATATCATAAGCTCTCTTATCATAAAGGCTATGGCTATTTCTATGAGTATTTCAATTCTAACCCTCTCGTGTTCCAAGTAGTCCACAAAAGCCCTCACCAGTTCAAGGAGTATAACTATGGACAGCACGTTGGTGACCAACTCCTTTATGCTAAGCCTAACCGTTTCCTCGGTGAATACAAAACCAAGCTCTATAATGGTCCTTCCCAAGCCCACGAAGAGGGAGAAGAGAAATATCACTATGGCTATGTTGAAGACAATTCCAGTAAAAAACTTGTAGAGCTTTAGTATGTTCTCCTAAAGGTTCATATCCTCTTGAACTCTGAGGGAAGCTCCCTTGGTGGCACTCCCGTATACTCGGTCTCCCTTTCTTCATCAAGCCTTTTCGAGAAGGGCTTTTCTGTGGTTAGCTCTTCGTAGACATGTGCGACAAGCCCAGGCACCCTTCCTATTATGAAAAAGCCCTTTCCAAGCCTCCAGTCAAAGCCCATCTCTGAGGCCACCGCAGCAATACCTCCGTCCACATTAAGCACCAGCTTCTTACCCTTTTGTCTGCCTATCTCTTCTTGGACTGCCTCCGCAAATTCACAGTGCTTACCATAAAATCCAAGCTCTCTGGCAATATCCATTAGCCTTTTTGTCCTTGGGTCAAAGTCTTTGTAATATCTGTGCCCATATCCGGGTATGGGCTTTTTGGCTTCAAGATATTCCTTGACTATATCCTCCACGCTACTTTTACTTGCTACACCCTCTTGAATAAACCTCATGGCATCCTCAAGGGCACCCCCATGGGCTGAGCCAAAAGCAAGCACACCTGCAGCAACCCCCACATTAAGAGAGTTTCCACCAGAGGCAACCGCCCTTGCGGATATGACAGAAGGTGGTGCTATGCCGTGGTCTATTACAGATACAAACATAGCTTCCATCATCTTAGACTCTTTCTCATTTGGAAGCTCGCCCTTAAGAATGAGGTATATTGCTTGAGCAAAGCTCAAGTTTCCAACAAGGTCCAAAAGCCTGTAGCCCCTTATATAGGTTTCATGACCCACGTGCTGGGTTATGGCGGTTCTCCACTTTCTCTCCATTTTATCCACCTCCAAGTAGTTCTTTGTTTATGCGTATTTTAGTGTTCTTTTTTAGGTATTCCACATACTGGCTAAGTATAGCCTGAGATTTAAGGCTGAGTATGTCTTTGACAGCTTCTTCTCTCTCTTCTGGCTTTAGCTCCCTTTTGCTCCTTTTTTCCACAAGTATGACACCATAGCCTTGCCTGAGAGGGTATGGACCGAAAACCCTATCCTGCGACAGCACTATGCGTGTTATATCCTTCTGGTCTATGTTGGCAACCGCATTGAGCTGGAGGGCTGGTGTATCAGAGAAGTTAAGAAACCTCACCTGTGGCTTTTTGCCTTCTTTCAGGAGCTTGGCAACTTCCTGTGCTTTTTGTTCTACCAACGATAGAGACTTTTCCTCTATGAGTTTTTCTCTTACCTTTTCCTTTGCCTTTTCAAAGTCCTCATAGCCTGCAGGGATGACCTCCTTTAGATACAAAACCACATAATCTTCACTTTCCTTGGTAATACTTGCTTTCTCCTGAGATGTAAGTCTTTGGACTTCTTTCTCAAGAACCTTTCCCAACTTTTCAAGGTCTTCCGGCAGTCTGTATTCTTGATAACCCTCCACTTCCCTTCCAGCCTTTAGATTGTTGTATATAGACAGTGCCTTGTCCTTGTTTTTTTCTTTCCACATCCAAACTACTTTCTGTTCTGGTCTTTTAAAAAGCTCTTTGTTTTTCTGGTAATACTCCAATAGCTCCTGTTCTGAGGCTTTGTAGTCTTTAGGTACGTCCGCAGAGGTTATAAGATAGAGGCTACCGCTTAAGAGGATGCTGTCCGCAAGTAGGTTTATCTCCACCTCCTTCTCTGTAAGATAAACGCCGTTGGTTAGAAAGCTAAGGAGCTTTTGGATGCTAAGCAGTTTTCTTATGTATTCCTCGTATTCCTCCGGAGTCATACCTATTCTTGAGAGCACCTCTCTATATTTGGAAGAGCTAAAAAGCCCACCCTCTTGAAAAGATGAGTCAGACTTTATAACCTCAACCACCTCTTCATCGCTTGCGATAAAAGATATACTCTTTGCCTTTTGATATAGAAGCTCTTGTGCAATAAGGTTAGAAAGAACCTGCTCCCTTACCAGCTCTTCCATCTGTGGATTTTTTAAAAGCTCAGAAAACCTCAAAAGCTCTCTTCTGTAGTCCTTAAGGGTTATACACCCTGAACCTACCTCCACCACACACCTTTTAGAAGGAGAAGCTATATCTCTAACTCCTCCTGCAAAGAAGAGCCATATAAAAAACCCGCCAGTAGCTAGTGCTATAATAGCTACTGTTATGTTCTTGTATTTGTGAAGCAAGAAATACATCGGAAAAAAATTTTAGCATATATTATTTTGAATTCCTTTTTAAGGAGGGCTAATATGTTGAGCAAAGAACAGCTTGAGATTTTGAGAGAGAAACTTTTGGAGGAAAAGGCAAAGCTTCTTGAACGTTACAAAAAGAAGGAGGATACTCAAGCACGCATCGAAGAAGAGGTTAAAGAGCCAAGAGACTTAGAGGACATAGGTCAGATGACCTACACACAGGAGCTTCTTGATACACTGTCCTCAAGGGAGTTTTTCATTATCAAGGAAATTGACCACGCCCTTAGCAAAATGCAAGCGGGAACATATGGTATATGTGAATACTGCAATGAAGAGATACCCTTTGAAAGGCTAATGGCTATACCATGGACAAGATACCATGCACACTGTGCAGAGAAGGCAGAAGAAGAAGGCATATTGCCTACATACCCCGCCTTTACCTTTGAAGCAACTATACCGGAGGAAATGGAAATTCAGAGAGAAGATATAACAGAAGCATGAACTTTGAGTTTTATCTGCCCGTTGAGATAATATTCGGTGTAGGCTCCTTAGAGAAGGTTGGAGAAGTAGGTAAACGCTTTGGTTATAGGGTCCTTATAGTTACTGGAAGTAAAAGCACAAAGGAGAATGGCTCTCTTCAAAGGGTGATTGAATCCCTTAGAAGAAATGGTGCGGAAGAGGTTTTCGTATTTGACGAGATTGAGCCAAACCCTACAGACAAAAGCGTAAACAGGGCAAGCGAGCTTGTGGTAAGGGAAAAGATAGACTACATTGTAGGTCTTGGTGGAGGGAGTAGCCTTGACAGTGCAAAAGCCATATCCATAGTGTCTTCCAATGAAGGCTACGCTTGGGACTATGTGAACTATCCTGAGGGTCCAAGGCTCATACCCTTTTTAAACAGACCCGTAGTATGCATTCCTACCACCGCAGGCACGGGAAGCGAAGTAAACAGGTATTCAGTCCTTTCAAACCCAATAAGAAGGGAAAAGCTGGTTATATCTCACTCCTTAAACTATCCAAAGGTAGCCATAATAGACCCATCCTTGACTGTGAGTATGGACAGAAGGCTCACTGCTATAACAGGCATAGACGCCCTTATGCATGCCCTTGAATCCCTTACCAACAGGCTTTCCAATACCCTCGCAGAAGAGTTTGCCATAAGAGCCATAAGCCTCATAAAGCAGTGGCTACCTATTGTTTTGCAAGAGCCAGAAAATCTTCAGGCAAGGTCTTATATGAGTTATGCGAGTATGTTCGCAGGCATTGCCATAGACAGAAAAAGGGTAGCCCTCATACATGGCATGGAGCATCCTGTGTCCGCCCACTATCCTCAGGTAGCTCATGGAGAAGGTCTTTCCGCTTTGGCGGTTGCCATTACGGACTTTAATTACAAAGGAAACCCACAAAAATACGCCCTCTTTGCAGAGCTTATGGGCTACGAGCCAAAGCCTCACATGGCAGTAAAAGCCCTTGAGGATTTTTTAGAAAGGGTTGGCATGAGACTTAGCCTCAAAGACCTTGGCGTGGAAAAGGACAAACTTGAAAGGCTTACAGAGGATGTGTATATGCTTTCAAGAGGCTTGTTTGCAATAAACCCCGTAGAGCCTACCCTTGAGGACGTGCAAAGGCTCTATGAAAGGGCATATGAGGGATATTGAGTGTCAATATTTATGATTTAACGCATAGTCTTCTATTAGGAATTTCATTATATTGTAATATGCTTAAAAACTCTTAGGAGGTGCAAACATGTATGGAAACTATATAGTAGATGTTCCAGAGGATGCAATAGTTAACATAAACTATGTGGTGCTCAAAGAGGGCGTGACCATTGACGATGTGGCAGAAAGGGTGGCATACCTCTGCGAGCACGTGAAGACCTACCACTCAGACACAGGCTTTTACGGAGGCTTTGTGGCACTCAACACTGGTGGTGTCTCCCTTGAAGGCTCAACCGCAGGTCAGACCACAGAACACCCACTCAAAAACAGAGAAGTGCTTATCATTACCTTCTGGAGGTCCTTAGAAGACCACGAAGAATCCCACAGAAGCGAGGGCTTTAACAAGCTCTTTAAGGAGCTAACCAAGCTTGCGGAAAGCACCCACGAGGTGGTCTATCAAATGCTCTGGCAAGGCAAAGCCTATGACCCTGAAATGGCAAAGAGGGCAAGAGAAGCTAAAGAGGCAAACTGCGTTAACTGTTAATCCTCCCAATACTCTGCCCCACAGTCTTCCTTTTCCCAAACCACAACCTTGGAGACTGTGGGGTATCTTTCTTTGACCTTTTGATATATCCACCTTGCAATGTTCTCTGCACTGGGAGAAAATTCCACAATCTCATTCAGGAGTCTGTAGTCTGGAAGTAGCTTTCTTAAGAAGTCTTCCACCTCCAGAAAGTCGTATCCCATACCGCCTGCATCCACCTCATCTGCTCTTATGTGAACTTCTACAAGCCAAGTGTGTCCATGTACAGGCTCTGGAGCTCCGTGGTAGTCTGTCAGAAAGTGTGCCCAACTAAACTTTTTCTTAACTATAACCTTCCAAGGCATAGGCTTATTATAACTTTACATGTAGGAATTTGCATAGGCATTACCCCGATATTTTTGAAATTTTATGCATGTTTTTAGCTCTATACATGCTTTTATCTGCTTCTTGCATTAATTCATCTATACTTTCTCCATGCTCTGGATAGCAAGAAAAGCCAATACTTAATGTAACTTTTATATTTTCATACAAAACATACACTTCACTATACAATCTGTCCATTACTTCAAGCAATTCATTACAGTTTGTCTCTGCCAGAAAAACAGCAAATTCATCACCACCCCACCTCGCAATAATATCACAATCTCTTAGAGTGTTTGAGAGTTTTTGTGCTATTAAATTTAATACTTCATCTCCTATAGAATGTCCAAATCTATCGTTAACAAGTTTAAAATCATTCAAATCCATAAATAAAATACTAAACTTTTTTCCATATCTTTTGGCTTTAACTATCTCTTTTTTTATATATTCTTCAAAGAAGGATCTAGAGTAAACGCCTGTAAGAGGGTCTATTAATGTAAACTTTTTATCAAATGCTTGTTTTACTTTCAATGTATATATAAGTATAGAAGTTCCGATTATAATGTAGAAAACACTTCTCGCATGAGGAAGATGAACTAAAGAAAGGCCTAAGAAACAAAAGCCAACTACTAAGGAGTATAAATTTTTAGCGAAGATGGAAATTATTAGAATACTAATTCCTATCACGAGAGATATTATTGATTCAATTTCCATCCAACTCCTCTCCCCTTATAAGTCTCTGTGCGTAGTTTACACAAGCCAAGACCATAAACCACAAAGCATGGTTGTTGGTATCCTCAAACTCTTCTTTAACCCAAAGACTCCCATCTTCTTTCTTTACTAACTTTATGTATTCAAGGGCTTTTAGAGCTAAGGCTTTGTTTGAGACCTTTTGAAGGACCTTCTCTTTTATGTCTTCAGGAAGGGGTAGCTCTTCCATTCTTCTCCTCCTTATAAAAAAACATAAAGAGAGGCTCAAGCCCAAAGTAAAACCGCCAGAATCTAAATCTATAATTATACCCAAGAAAGAAAATTTTTCCAGATGGGACAGGTAGCTCAAAGTATGAGCCTGAGTATAGCTTTTCTCTTCCCTCTTCCAAAACTACAAGTAGGCAGTTAGTTGGTGGAAATATCTTGAGTGATGCACCCTCTTGCCAGAAAATTGTATACTTTTTACTAAAGGAGATAATACCTTTACCTTTTTTAAGCTCCTCAAGGAAATCTTCTTTGGTCTCCAACCTTTTGTTGGCTATAAGAAAGTTGCGTAAGAGTCTAAAACTATGTGTATAGTTGGGAAACAAAAACCTTATGCCTACTTCCCTTATGTATACCTTTACATGATGGTCGAGCCCAGCAACTACTGGGTTTTTTATGCCCATTTTCAGATATGTGAGAGCATACTTTCTTATATCTACAATCCTTTTAAGAAAGCTCAAGGCTAAGTTTATAGATATTAAACCTCTCAGGAATAAATAGGGTAGTAGAAAAAGAAATAGCATTCTCCTCTCAAGCAAAGCATCCTTTAGGTCTATTAGCTCAAAAAGATAATCTTCTGGGAGTGGAAGACGCCATTTGTATTTTTCCTTAAAGGGGTGTGCAACCACTCTTAGGCCTCCAACTTCAAGAAGGTCTCCAAGTATTCTGCCCTTTTCATCTGTAATCTTTACTTCCTTACCTGCTATTATGCTCTCATCCGCAAAGTTTTTTATGTGGTCGTTGTCGTGGTCTGTAATTATGAGAAAATCTATATCTTCTTCCTTTGAAGCCCTTTTTAGGTCCTCTGGTTTTCCAAGGGAGTCATAGGAAAACTGGGTATGAATATGAAGCTCAAAAGAATACAGGTATATGGGTGGCAGGTTTGGAAGGTTTGCTTTATTGACCTTTTCAACCTTTAAAAACCTTATGGGATAAAGCTCAGCAACCAGTATATATATGGCAAAGAGAAGGATTGCCAAAAGTATGTAGGTCATCCCACTTTTGTTTTTACTCTAACTTCTTCCATAGTTTCTCTGGCTATTTGCCTTGCCCTTTCAGAACCTTCTTGGAGTATCTGGATAATAAGCTCCCTGTCTTTGGCAACCTCTTGCCTTTTTTCCCTCAGAGGCTTAAGAAAAGCCTCAAGACCCTCAAACATGATTTTTTTACAATCCACACATCCGAGTTTTCCACTTCTGCAGTCTCGTTCTATTTCCTCAGTTCTCTCTGATGGAGAGAAAATCTTATGGTAGAAGAAGACGGGGCATATCTCTGGCCTTCCAGGGTCTCCTTTTCTTAGCTTTTGGGGGTCTGTGTAAAAGCTCATTACCTTTTTCTTTAGCTCTTCTTCGCTGTCTGCGAAGTATATGGCATTGTTGTAGGATTTGCTCATCTTCTTTCCATCTGTGCCGGGAAGCTTTGGAGTTTCCGTAAGCATAGCCTGAGGTTCTGGGAAGGTCTCACCATATAAGTGGTTAAACCTTCTTGCTATTTCTCTTGACAGCTCTATATGAGGAAGTTGGTCTTCTCCTACAGGTACTGCCTGAGCCTTGTATATTAGTATATCCACTGCCTGAAGCACTGGGTAGCCTAAAAAGCCGTAAGTGTCCGTGTCGTAAAAGTCCCTTTTTGATACATTAAGCTCTTTGAGCATTTCCTTATCCAGATAACCTTCAAAGATAGCACTTATGAGAGCATCAGACAGCATATCAAGAAGTAGTTCCTCAAAAGCTTCAAAATCCTCAACCTTGTAAGGGAGTTTTGCAATAAAGCTCTTTATATGGTCCCTAATACCGCCCTTAAACATAAGGCTAAGGTCTGCAATCCTAAGGAGGTTATACTTGGTGTCCTTGTAGGTGGGGTTCCACTCAAGCCAGCTCTTGGGAGTTATCATAGAAAATATGAGGAAAAGCTCCGCATGTTCCTTTACCTTTGACTGCTGAAATACGACGCTCTTGTGGTGGTTAATGCCTAGGGTAAGCCAATCTATGAGCATATCCTCTATGTTTTGAGGGATCTCATCTACCTTTTTGTAGCCTGTGGTGAGGGCATGCCAGTCCGCCACCATATAGAAGGTTTCGTGCTCTTCTTGGAGTTTTATCCAGTTTTTTATTACACCGAAGTAATGCCCAAGGTGTAGTTTACCTGTAGGTCTCATACCGCTTAGGACTCTCATGGTTTAAATATTAAAACACAGCTGACGATTATAATAGTTATCATGGACCTTCTTACCATTATAGGTATTGTGGGAGGGCTTGTGGCTCTCCTTATAGGTGCAATTCTTAAGGGTGCTAGCATTCTATTCCTTATTCAGCCTGCCGCTTTTGTTATAGTGGTTCCCACTACTCTTTTTGCAAGCTTGGTAACTATGCCCCTAGCAAAGTTTTCTTTGATTATAGAAGGACTTAAAATAGCTTTTACAGGCGGGGGAAACGAAGCTCTTGAGACAAAGACCCAGCTTGTGGAACTGGCAAATATTGTAAGGAAGGAAGGTATGCTTGCCCTTGAGACCCGTGCAGAGGAGATAGAGGATCCTTTTCTTAGAAGAGCTATAGATCTTATGGTCCTCGGTGTAGACGAAAACGTTCTTGTAGAAAGTCTTGAGGCAGAGATAGCAAAGAAAGAGGAGGATTTTGAAATAGCGGTGGAATACTGGAAAAACTCCGCAGAAAGTGCACCTACCTTTGGGCTTGTGGGTGCTGTTTTTGGGTTGATGAAAGCACTAAAAAGCCTTGATAACGCTCAGGAGCTTGCCGCTGGAATATCTGCAGCTTTTGTGGCAACAGTCTACGGTATAACCTTTTCCTACCTTGTCTTTGGTCCTCTCTCCAAGAAGATAAAGATAAAATCAAAGGAGGAAATACTAAGAATGTATATGATACTAGACGCTTGCAGGATGATGGTAAGGGGTGAGAACCCAAGGCTTATAGAAGAAAGACTCAACTCTTACGTTGAGGTCAAATAATGGCAAAGAAAAAGAAGTGTCCAGAAGAGGTATCAGAAAAGTGGGCTATACCCTATGCGGACTTTCTTACGCTCCTTCTTTGCCTTTTCATAGCCCTCTTTGCCATGGCTCAAGCTGGCAAGCAGGCAGCTCTTGAATACGCTCAGGCTTTTGCGAAAGCTTTTGGTATGAGGCTCGTTCCCTTTCAGGAAACGCTACCCAAACAGATACTCCAAGAACCAGTACTAAAAAGGGCGGAGCCTACAGAAAGGGGTAGAAGAATTCAAAGACAGCTTCAAGAGCTTCAAGAGATGCTAAAAAGAATGGGGCTTGAGGGGGATTTTAAAATAGCCTATGAAGCCATAGGCATAAGACTAATACTTCAGGAGAAACTCCTTTTTGAGTCTGGAAGCGCTGATATGAAGCCAGAAACGAGACCGATGCTTGACAAACTTTATGAGATAATCAAGGAGCTTCCAAACCCTGTGGAGGTAGAAGGACATACTGACAATATACCCATATCAACAGAAAGGTTTCCTTCCAACTGGGAGTTATCTACCGCAAGGGCTGGTGCCATTGTGAGATATTTTGTAGCCAAAGGTATAAACCCAGAAAGGTTAAAGGCGTCGGGTTATGCTGACACGAGACCTATAGCTTCTAACACAACTCCAGAGGGCAGAGCTCAGAACAGGAGAGTTGAGATAGTTATTCTCAATATAAAAGGTGCGGAGCTAACCCAACCTCAGACACAAGAGTCTCAGCGATAAAGCTTACTTCTTCCTCTGTAAGGTAAGGATGTACTGGTATGGAAAAGACTTCTTTTCTGAATTTTTCCGCCATTGGTGTAGGCAAGTGCTCAGCACCTCTTAACTGATGCAAAAGATAGCTATAATAAACCCTTGCGTCCACACCCTTTTCCTTTAGTTTTTCCACTATGGCGTCTCTGTTGGGATGCCTTAGGGTATAAAGATGGTATACGTGGTATGCTCCTTCTCTTTCCACAGGGTGGACAAAGCCACCGTTTAAAGACCGCATATACTTAGAGGCGTTCTCCCTTCTTTTCTGGTTGTGCTCTTCAAGCCTTTTTAGCATAAGGTATCCAATACCTGCCTGAAACTCAGTTATTCTAACATTAAAGGCAGGGTGGTCTCCAAAGTCTATCCACTTTTTTATCTCTTTGGCGAGTTTGTCGCTGTTTGTCGCTATTGCACCACCTTCTCCCATAGGTAGGTTCTTGGATGCATAAAAGCTAAAAGCGGAAATATGCCCGAGAGAGCCAGCCCTTTTGCCTTTCCAAAGAGCTCCGTGAGCCTGAGCGGAATCTTCAAGCACATAAAAGCCATACATTTCAGAGAGCCACATAATGGCGTCCATATCCGCAGTCTGTCCGTATAGATGCACGGGTATAACCACCTTTGGTTTGTATTTTTTTACCGCATCCTCAAGCTGCTCAGGGTCCATGGTATAGTAGCTGTCCACATCCACCACCACTGGCACACCACCCGCAAGATAGACCGCATCAATGGTTGCCATAAAGCTCATGGCAGGGACTATTACCCTTTCTCCCTCAACACCAAGAGCCTTCAAAGCTATAAAGAGAGCTACAGTCCCAGAGCAAACAGTAAACACGTGCTTTACACCAAGGTATTTGGCAAACTCCTCTTGAAAGAGAGAAGTCCACTTACCCCTTGTTA
>JAXSOP010000009.1:0-21559 GCA_037926125.1 Aquificaceae bacterium | reverse complement strand
AGCAAGGAGTTGTGGAAGCCCTCGTAAACCTCTGCAGGAAGAATGATATTAAGGTTTTGGCGGAGGGGGTTGAAACCATTGGAGAGTTCAATTTTATCTTTGAAAAGGTTGACTACATGCAGGGTTTCCTGTTTGCAAAGCCCTCCCCAGAACCTTCCCAGCAAATAAGCATAAAAGGCTCTTAGACACCTCTTATAGCATCCACTAAGCTATCCATCTCCTCTTTTGTCCTCTTTTCAGTAATGGCAAAGAGTATGGTCTTGTGGTATCCAAACCCTTCCAAGGGCACACCAGCAAGAAAACCTGCCTTCAAAGCCTTTTGATAAAGCTCCTCCACCCTGTCATGCATTAGTGGAAACTCCCAAAGGTGCTTTCCGCTGTAGACTTCCTCAAAGCCTATTTCAAGAAGTCTCCTTTTGAGATATAAAGCCTTTGATAGGCTCTGCTTGGCTACCTCTCTCATACCTTCTTTTCCAAGCAAGACCATATAGAGCAGGTTCGCCAAGGCTATGAGGTTTTGGTTGGTGCATATGTTGGAGGTTGCCCTTTCTCTTCTTATGTGCTGTTCTCTTGTCTGTAGCACAAGGGTAAAGGCTCTTTTGCCCTCTATGTCTTCTGCCATGCCCACAAGCCTTCCGGGCATCCTCCTGAGGTGCTCTGTCCTTACCGCAAAAAAGCCCGCATAGGGTCCTCCAAAGTTCATAGGCACGCCCATCTGCTGACCCTCTCCCACCACAATGTCCACACCAAACTCACCAGGAGGCTTAAGAATTGCCAAAGCTATAGGGTCTGCAACCACTACAATGGGGACTTCATACTTCTTTGAAAGACTTACTATTTCTCCAAGAGGCTCTACAAAACCCATGAAGTTAGGATACTGCACCGCCAAAGCATGTGCCTCTCCATCCTTAAGTAAACCCTCAAGCCTCTCAAGGTCTGTATGGCCTTCTTGAGAGAGAGGGCATATCTCAATCTCGTCCATGTAGCCTCTTAGGTATGTTTTTACCACTCTCCTGTAGAGGGGGTTTATTCCTTCGCTCAACACCACCCTTTTGCCCTTACCTCTTATAGCCCTTGCCATTAGGACCGCTTCCGCCAATGCGGATGCCCCATCATACATGCTTGCATTGGCAACCTCCATGCCTGTAAGCTCACAGATAAGAGTTTGATATTCAAAGAGAGCCTGCAGTGTTCCCTGAGAGACCTCTGGCTGGTAAGGAGTATATGCTGTAAGAAACTCGCCTCTGTTGAGAATCTGCCATATTACCGACGGAATTATTCTATCGTAAGCCCCAAAGCCTGCAAAGGAAACAAGAGGTATGTTTTTTTTGCTTAGGTCTTTGAAGTATCTTCTTAGCTCCTCGTCGCTTTTTGGCTCTGGAAGGTCTGGCTTTGAAAGAAGCGATGGGTCTATGTGTGAAAAAAGCTCTTCAAGATTCTTTAATCCAAGCTCCTCTAAAAGCCTTAGCGTCTCCTCTTCTGAATGGGGAATATACATTTATCTTTCCTTCTCTTCGTAGCCCAGCTCCTCCTCAGGCAAGGCTTCAAGAGATTCTTCAAACCTCTCTTCTGCCTCCTCAGATAACTCTAGCTTTATGGTCTCTCCCTTCTCATCCTTTACTATCTCCACAAGAAGCTGCGCGTAGTCCTCTGCAGGCATAAGGTCTTCCACCTCCATGGGATCAGAAAGCTCTATAACCGCAAGCCAACCATCCTCGTAAGGCAATTCGTTCATAAGATGTGGCTCATCGTTTAAGGCTTCGTTTATCTCCACCACAGTTCCAGAGAGGGGTGCGTATATGGGTGATACGCTCTTTACTGACTCCACGTTTGCAATGGTATCACCGCTTTCGTAAGTCTCTCCTACCTGAGGGAGGTCCACATAGACTATGTCTCCAAGCTCCTTTTGAGCATAATCTGTTATGCCAACCCATGCCTTGTTTCCTTTTACAAGAGCCCACTCGTGGTCTTTTGTGTAATACCTGTCTGTTTTTACCACATACTTGCCAACAAGAATCTCATCCATCCTTATCCTCCTTAAAGAGTTTCATATTGTATACCATACTCCTGACTGACCTTTTCCATAACTGCGGTCAGTTCCTTTTCCTCTCCAAGCAAGCCTTCCAAAGCCCTTATAAGGTAATCAATGTCTATCAACCTCAAAAGGGCTACACCCTTCCACTTACCATCCTCTGAATATAAGGCGTTCTGTCGTCTTCTACTGACGAATTCTTTAAGTTTATCCAGACTTATTACCTGAGAGGGGTCAAGAACAAGCACATCGTTGCCCCTTAGCTTTCTAAGCCCCTTATAAAGTCCATAAAGAAAGGTGCCTTTATCATTTCTTATAAAGACAAGGTCTGGAAACTTGTCTATAAAGTCTTTCATCTCTGTTGTTATTACCGCATAAAGGCTGTCTGGTCCTATGAGCTTCTTGAGGTTATTGACTTTGTCCACAACCCTCTGCAAGAGCTCACTGTCTTGAAGCAGTTTTGAGTAAAAGACTATAAGAACCTTCATCCTGTTATAATATTATAAGCCTTTGCGGAGGTAAAAATGTCAAAAATAAGAGTGGCAATAGCAGGTGTAGGAAATTGTGCCAGTAGTCTTGTTCAAGGTATTCATTACTACGCAAAGCACAGGGAAGATGTAAGTGGTTTGATGTTTGAAGATGTAGGTGGCTACAAGCCTTGGGACATTGAAGTGGTAGCCGTATGGGATATTGATGCCAGAAAGGTAGGAAAAGACCTCTCTGAAGCTATATTTGCCCCTCCTAACTGCACTACGGTTTTTGAACCAAGTGTGCCGAGGACAGGTGTTATAGTAAGAAAGGGCAAGGTTTTGGATGGATACGCAAGCCATATGGCAAACTACCCCCCAGAAAGGAGCTTTGTGCTTTCTGAGGAAAAGGAAGACGAGCTTGAGGATGTGGTAAGGGTTCTCAAAGAAACCAACGCGGATGTACTTATAAACTATGTTCCAGTTGGTTCTGAAGAGGCGGCGAGGTTCTACGCAAGGGCATGCCTTGAGGCAGGTGTCTCCTTTATAAACGGTATGCCTACCTTTATAGTCTCTGACCCAGAATGGGCAGAGAAGTTTGAGAAAGCTGGTATTCCCGTTGTGGGAGATGACATCAAATCTCAGGTAGGTGCAACTATAGTCCACAGAACTTTGGCTCAGCTTTTCCTTGACAGAGGGGTAAAGATTGACAGGACATATCAGCTAAACTTCGGCGGAAACACAGACTTCCTCAACATGCTTGAAAGAGACAGGCTCAAGACAAAAAAGGTCTCAAAGACCCAAGCAGTCGCTTCTCTAATACCCTACGAGATGGACCCCTTCAGCATCCATATAGGACCCTCCGATTGGGTTCCTTGGCTAAAGGACAGAAAAATAGCCTATATACGCATCGAAGGAAGGCTTTTTGGAGATGTGCCTATGTATGTGGAGCTAAAGCTGGATGTGGAGGACTCTCCAAACAGTGCTGGCTCCATGATAGATGCCATAAGGTGCTGTAAACTTGCCAGAGATAGAGGTATAGGTGGTCCTCTATATTCCATAAGTGCCTACACCATGAAGCACCCTCCAGTGCAATATCCCGACTGGCAGGCTAGGAAAATGGTAGAAGAGTTCATAAGTGGAAAGAGGGAAAGGTAGGCTCTGGTTTCACACCGCAAGCGTAGGAGAGTTTAACACAGCAAAACCACTTCTCAAGAGGCTTTATATGGACTATCACATAACCCTTACCTACTTCTCTCCACGGGCGAAAAAGTATCTACAAAGCCAAGAGGGCAAGGGCTACTTTCATGAGCTTTATAGGCTACCCCTGGACTTTCCTCCATTTGTGAAAAGCTTTGAAAAAAGTATAAAACCCAGTGCTATTCTAATTATGGAAAGGGAACTCTGGCCCTTTCTCCTTCTGTCAACCACAGCTCCAAAGGTTTGGCTAAACGCCTATGCAAAGGGAGGTCTATTAGAAAAGCTATTGTCCAAAAGGTTTTCTCTAATATTAGTGAGGGAAGAAAGGGACGCAGGGAAGTTTAGGTCTTACGGAATATCTGATGTGTTTGCCTGTGGCAATCTTAAGTTTGTCCTTGAGGAGCCACCACCTGTGGAGCTAAGGTCAGAAACTTCAAAACTCCTCGTGGCAGGTAGCACCCACCCAGGGGAGGAGGAGGTTATAAAAAGGGTATACGAAAGGCTTCTAAAGGAACTCAAAGAGGTAAAGCTCCTAATAGCACCAAGGCATATAAGCAGGGCTATGGAGGTCTTAAGGCTTTTTCAAGACTTGGGAGCAAGTTTAAGAAGCAAGGAAGAAGAGGGTTGGAATGTGCTTGTGCTTGATACCCTTGGCGAACTCTTTTCACTCTACAGATACGCAAAGGTTAGCTTTGTGGGTGGAACGCTTGTCCCTGTGGGAGGGCATAACCTCCTTGAGCCTGCCTACTTTGGAAAGCCTGTGCTTTATGGACCTTATACTCACAAGGTAGGAGAGCTTATGGCTTTTTTGGAAGAGATGGGGCTTGGGTTTTGTGTTAGAAACGAGGAAGAGCTATACAAGACCATACTAAAGCTGTTAACGGAAGAACATACAGAAAAGCACAATGCACTTAAAGAACACGCACATAGAGTCCTTGAATGCTATCTGTTTCATATAAACTCCTTTTTGGAAAAAGTTTTGTAAAATATCATGGTTAGCGATGAGAGATTTAAAGGTTAACCTCTTGCTTCTACTACTCGTCTTTTCTATTTCTGTGGCGGTTATACTCCTAAAGCCTATAAACCTTGGTCTTGACCTAAGGGGCGGTATATCTATGGTCATTCAACCTGATATGAGCTACAGCCTTGAGCAAGAGTATGAAAGGCTTTCAAAAGACATGGAACAAAAACTAAGAGAAGAAGGGATAAGAGTCCTAGATGTGGTTGCGAGTAAAGAAGGCATAAAAATAGAGCTTCTTGATGAAGGTCAGTACACAAGGCTTGTTTCCACACTTGAGAAGGATTTTCCAAGGTTTACAGTGGCAGGAAGACAAAAGGGTGAGGTGCTTATAAGGTTCAAAGACACAGAACTGGAACAACTCAAAAGTGGTGTACTTACACAGACCATAGAGGTGCTTCGCAAAAGAATTGACGAACTTGGGGTAGTCCAGCCTGTTATAACGCGCATAGGTGCGGACAGAATACTGGTGGAGCTTCCCGGTGTGTTAGACATTCAAAGGGCAAAGTCCATAGTGGGAAGGACCGCTCTTTTGGAGCTAAAGCTAGTGGTGGAGGCTGGACCAAAGGAAGCTCTTCAAGAAAGGCTTACAAAGGACTATGAGCTTTTACCAGACCAGACAGGGAATGAGTGGTTTCTTCTTGAAAAACTTCCTGTGGTAACTGGGGCAGACCTAAAGACCGCCTACACCACCACCGACGAGTTTGGCATGCCAGCGGTGGGCTTTGAGCTTACAGGAAGAGGTGCGGAAGTCTTTGCACGAACTACAGAGCAAAACATTGGCAGAAGGCTTGCCATAGTGCTTGACAAAAGGGTCATATCCGCACCAGTTATAAGAAGTAGGATAAGCGACAGGGGGCAAATAAGTGGAAACTTTACACCAGAAGAGGCAAAAGAGCTTGCCATAGTGCTAAGGGCTGGTGCGCTTCCCACAAAGGTTCAGTTCTTGCAAGAAACTGTAGTAGGCCCATCTTTGGGAAGGGATGCCATAGAGCAAGGAATAAAAGCAGGTGTAGCAGGTTTTTTACTGCTTGTGGCTATCTTGATAGCTAGATACAAGGCCGCAGGCATCACCGCTACCTTTTCCATAATTATGAACGCCTTGATGCTATGGGCTGGGCTTGTGCTACTTGGTGGAACGCTAACTCTTCCAGGTATTGCGGGCATAATACTCAACATGGGTATAGCGGTAGACTCAAACGTGCTCATATTTGAAAGGGTAAAGGAAGAGCTTAGGCTGGGCAATAGCATCAGGAAATCCATTGAGCTTGGTTATAGGAGAACTCTTAGTGCTGTATGGGATACGCACATAACGCTCCTTGTCGCAGCACTCATACTCTTTCAGTTTGGTAGTGGACCAGTAAAGGGCTTTGCTACAACCCTTACTATAGGGACGATAGCGTCCTTTATCTCTAATGTTTACTTTGCTAAGGTATTGCTTGAACTTCTAAGCAAGTTTAGGCTTTTCAAAGTCTAAAGATATAGACTAAAACCCTTTGTAGCTTCTTCTGTGAATTCAGGCAAAGAAAGTTGATAGGTCTTTTCTCTGTCTTCTCTCTTTGTCCCATGCCTATGGTCTGAGCTGTAAAGACTGCTTCCGTTAAGTTTAAGAAGCTCAAGGTTTAACCCAAGGCTCTGAAGAGACTGAACAAGTTTCTGAACCTCAAAAGCAGTTGGTTGCATATAGAGGTCTTCCCTTAAATTTATAGAAAGCCTAAGCCTATCACCTGTAAGCACAAGCCTTACACTACCCTCTTCAAGGCGCACGCTTAGATGCTTAGCTTCATAAATATGCTGTGTTTGTGGCTTTTCAACCCTTTCTACTTTTTGTAGACCCTCTTCATTAACTCTTATGTTGCTTATAGTCTCTTCTAACAGCAATTCTGCTCCTTTCTCTTCCTTCCCTAAATTAGTGTCTTTTTCCACTTCATCATTCCCCTTCTTGTAGAGGTGTTCCCAGCCTTCACCGTCATTAGGAACTAAAGTATTATTTTGAAAGGTTTTAGATGAACCTTTTACGTCTAAAGTGTATGAGCTCTCTTCAGCAACTGCTTCTTCCACATTCATAAAAGCTGAAAATTTCATTCTCGAAACACTATCATATCCAAACCTTGTATTAAAATTGCCATGTAGCTCCTCTTCGGACCAGGTAAATGCGGAAGGAAAGGATACCTTCTCAAAAACAGGTTCTTCAAATGACGCTTTTCCGACCCAATATTGAGGTTTTGAGTTAGTGTTAGCACTATGCTCCTTGCCCTTTTTAATCTCTAAAACTCCCGCGGAGCCATATAACTCCTGAGTTGGTACCTTTTCAGATGCTTTACTGCTAACGTCCTGAAAAATAACTGACTTTTTTACCTGTGAGGACATGTTTTCAGTTATAGGTCTATCGTGTTCCTGGGACATTCTTGCTTTTAGTTCCACACCTAATTCAGTAATAGGTTTGTCATGATGGAATAGGGTATCAATTTGCGTATGGCTCTTTTGTGAACTTGCCAACTGGGCTACTAAATTTAGATGTTTTCCAAGGTCTTTAAAAGCCTCCTTAGAAGCACTTACGCCAAGGGTTCTACTTCCTGATATGTTAGCATCTGAATATATCTGAACTCCTTCATCCTTTACCTGACTTGATATGTCAGCCTCTGAAGTTATCCCGCTTCCTTCAACCTCCGCCCGAGAGGTTAGCATGGTAACCAGCATGGGAAATGCGTATAGATAGTGTCTTACATCCGAAACTTCCGTTGGCTTATTCGGGTTAAATCCCTCTGAAGGTGCTTGTTCACTCGGATATGCTACCTCAAAAGCCTCAAGAAGAATGTCTTCAAAGGATATATTTGTATACTTAGAAGGGGTATGTTGAATTGCCCAAAGCTCCTGTAGCAAGCTATCTAAGCTTTTTGTTTCCATTTTCCTCCCCTCTTGCTTGAGTATAATTATAATCCTTTATACTATATCTTGCAAGTTTATTATATAGGGCTATGGAAGTTAAGGCTTTTTATTGGAAAGGCGATATGCTTCAACTGTTGGACCAGAGGAAGCTTCCCGACAGGGAAGTATGGTTTAACTTAAGGAATTACAAGGAAGTTGCACAATCCATAAGGGATATGGCTGTGAGAGGAGCACCTGCTATTGGATGCGTAGCCGCTTACGGCTTTGTCCTTGGTGTGAAAGCTGGTGAGGACCCCAAAAAGGTCTATGAAACTCTCAAAAATACAAGACCAACCGCCTACAACCTCTTTTGGGCGTTGGACAGGATGAAATACGCCCTTGAGGAAGGAAAGGACATTGAAGCAGAGGCAAGAGCCATAGAAGAGGAGGACTACCAAGCTAATAAAAGAATGGGAGAAATAGGTCAGGCTCTTCTTCCACCCGGAGCGAAGGTGCTGACTCACTGCAACACTGGAGCTTTGGCAACCGCTGGCTGGGGCACAGCCCTTGGGGTTATAAGGTCAGCCCACTATGCAGGAAAGAATATCTTCGTATGGGTTGACGAGACAAGGCCATACTTTCAAGGTTCAAGGCTAACCTCATGGGAGCTTTTAAAGGAAAACATACCTCATAAGATCATAACGGACTCTACCGCTGGCTTTCTTATGAAAAAGGGCTTGGTGGACTGTGTTTTGGTAGGTGCGGACAGGATAACAAAAGAATACCATGTGGCAAACAAGATAGGCACATACACCCTTTCGGTGCTCGCAAAGGTTCACAAAATACCCTTTTATGTAGTAGCACCAAAGTCCACCTTTGACCCAAATTGTGCTACAGGCGACGCTATAGCCATAGAAGAAAGGGACGAGGTAGAAATAAAGTTTATAAGGGGCATTCCCATAGCCCCTGAAGGTTCTCCTGCTCTTCACCTCGCCTTTGATATAACACCACCAGAGAACATAACCGCAATAATAACAGAGGAGGGTATAATAAAACTATGACAGTATCTGACATACTTAAAGATTTAGATAAGGAAAAGTCTTGTGAGGTAATTACATCGTGGAAAGAAATACCCATAAGGGTAAAGTTCTCAGTTAGATGGGTTTCTCCTCAAGAAAGGTTTGTGAGCTTTGATTTTAAGGACTGTAAATTTAGGCAGGTTTTTTCGGATACTGTTCCTGTTTATATAAAGGTCAGAGAGCTGTTTCTTCTGTGCAAGGTTTTTAGCAACATAAGGGATGAGCTGGTTCTTGAAGTTGACTCACCAGTGCCAGCCCCACCTGTAGTGCTAAGAGAATTCATAAGGGTTGAGCCTACAGAAAAGGAGCCTGTTTATGTATCTTTTTGCGTCGAGGATAACTGCGTTGTAAGGACAAAGACAGCCGATATCAGCGAATCTGGGGTTGGTATCTTGCTAAACAAAGAGGATACAAAAAGACTGATAGATATACTATCGCAAATAGCAACAGATGCATCTAAAATACACACTCCTTTTGAGATTGAAATAGAACTCCCTAAAGAAGGCACAGTAAGGGCACAAGGAGAATTAAAAAACATAATAAGCAAAGAAAGAGACCTGTACGTAAGGCTTGGGTTTAAGATAAACCTAAGAGAAGACCAAACCAAAAAGATAAGACAATATATAATGCGAAGGCAGAGGGAAATATTGGAACAATTAAAATCAATATGATACCAATTTTAAGGCTCTCTGTAAGATATCTTCTCTCCAGCAAAGGATCAACTTTGCTTGTATCTTTTATAGCCTTCTTTGGGGTTGTTTTAAGCGTAAGTGCCCTTCTTCTTACTATGGGAGTTTTTGCTGGCTTTCAGTACGCTCTAAGAGAAAAAATACTCTCCGCATCACCGCATGTAATAGTCAGTCTTCTAAGCCATGAAAATAGAGAGTTTCACCTTACCACCATAAGCAAGGTGGGCGGAGTAGAAAAGGTTTACTCTATTATACTTTACAACGGACTCGTATCCAAAGAAGGAAGGTTAACCAGCGTTAGCATAAAAGCCCTTGAGCCAGAGGATACATATGAAATATACGGGCTAAATCTAAAGGATGGTATTCTTGTAGGTAGGGGTCTTGCAGATATACTCGGGCTCAGCGTGGGAGATGAGGTGATGTTGATCTCACCTATGGGAACACGCACTCCCTTTGGTATAGTCCCAAGAGCCAGAACCTTAAAGGTGGATGGTGTATTCCAAAAGGGAGTCTTTGAACAAGACTACGCCACTGTGGTTATGGATAAAAAGGTTGCCATTGACTTTCTTGGAGATAGCTACCAACTCTTCGGGTATGAGGTATACCTAAAAGACCCCTACAGAGCCCAGCAAGTAAAAAAAGAAATAGAAGAGGGACTTGGAAACATAGCCATTGTGCGTTCATGGATAGACCTTAATAAGCCCCTGTTTAACGCCCTACAGCTTGAGAAGGTGGGAATATTCTTTGTCCTTATGCTCATGATAGTTATAGCGTCCTTTAATATAACAAGCCTTCTTTTCATGAAGGTAAAGGAAAAGGTGAAAGACATAGCGGTTTTGAGAACATTTGGTCTAAAGAGAAAACAGGTGGTCCTTATATTCCTTCTTAAGGGTCTTATATTGGGCGTTTCTGGAGCTTTTGTAGGCTTCTTACTCTCCTTGGTGGGAGGCTATCTTATAAACGAATACAGGCTCATTAGAGTGCCTGCTGATGTATACCTTATGGACCATGTACCTGTTCATTTTGAAATAGCTGACCTTCTTTTCACCCTTTTGGGTGCTCTGCTTCTCTCTCTTCTGGCAAGCCTTCTTCCAGCCTACAAAGCTGGAAGGGAAAGCATAGTAAAGGTATTGAGGAATGAATAGGATAATACAAATAAGAAATCTCTTGAAGGTATACCCAGGTGGAGTGGAGGCACTTAAGAATGTTAGCCTTGAGGTGTTCGAAGGAGAGGTGGTGGGTCTTATGGGACCCTCCGGGTCAGGCAAAAGCACACTGCTTCATATAACCGCCGGACTTGAAAAAGCTACGGAGGGAGAAGTCCACATTATGGATCATAGCATACACCTCATGGATGAAGACCAGCTTGCTTCCTTTAGGCAAAAGCACTTGGGCTTTGTCTTCCAGTTTTACTACCTTTTAGAAGACTTCAACGTTTTAGAGAACCTCGTCCTTATAGGACAGTTAGCTGGTGCTGAGAACCCTGAAGAGAGAGCAATGCAGATACTTGAATATCTAAGACTTTCACACAGGATAAAACACAAACCGAGCCAGCTCTCAGGTGGCGAACAGCAAAGAGTAGCCATTGGAAGGGCTCTAATGCTTGACCCAAAGATTTTGCTTGCGGACGAACCTACGGGCAACCTTGACCTTGCAGAGGGCAAAAGGATTTTTGACCTATTTCTTAAACTAAGAGAAGAAAGGAGGCTTACATTGCTTGTGGCAACTCATAACGAAGAACTAAAGCCCTACTTTGACAGAATCTATAGGCTAAAGGATGGGGAGCTTGTATAATAGTATTTATGTATTACCTACTTCTTACAATTTTTATCATCGTTGCCCTTTTGCTAATTGTGATAGTGCTTATGCAAAGAAGCAGAGGGGATGTGGGCACTGCCTTTGGTGGAATGGGGCAAGGTGTATTTGGACCAGGTGGTGTGGACACAATTCTCACAAAAATAACCTATTGGCTTGGCTTTTCCCTTATGGCGATAGCCATACTCCTAGCTCTTACCCACCCATCAAGAAGAGGCTCACTTATAAAGGATGAAGGTGAGAGACCTCCTATCCAAACCCAGCAAGGCACCCCTCAGGGACAGACAGCTCCTCCTGGCACAACATCTGAAGGTAAACCATAAGGAACTCTATTTTATGGAAGACCTTGAAGTTCCTCCGAATATTGAGGAGCAGTTTTTCAAAGACCTCAAAAAACTTGAGGATGGCTACCCCCTTCAGTATATATTGGGAGAGTGGGACTTTTACGGAAGGACTTTTTTTGTAAAAGAGGGCGTTCTTATTCCAAGACCAGAAACGGAGATACTTGTGGAGGAGGTTTTAAAAAGACTTCCAAAAGAAAAACCTCTAATTGGTCTTGAACTTGGTGTAGGCACTGGGTGCATAAGCATAAGCCTATTATGCGAAAGGTCAAACCTCCATATGATTGGAGAAGATATAAACTTGGACGCACTGAGACTTTCAAAGAAAAATGCCCTTAGGCATGGTGTTTCAGAGAGGTTTTTTCTCTTTGCGGGCGACCTCTTTAGTCCTCTCAAACCTTACCCTTTTGACCTAATCCTTTCAAACCCGCCCTATATTCCAGAAGCACATTGGGAAAGGCTTCCAATAGGTGTTAGACTTGAGGGTTATAATTCTCTCATAGGCGGGAAAAGGGGCTGGGAATTTTATGAGATAATAGCTAAAGCAATAGAAGATTATCTCAAGCCTAAGGGGCTCATAGCCTTTGAAATAGGTCATGACCAAGGGGAAGTAGTTAAAAAACTCCTTGAAGAAAAGGGATTTAAGGTAAATATATTAAAAGACTACTCAGGACAAGAGAGGGTAGTTTTAGGATGGAAATTTTAGGATTTCTTCTCGGCGTCTTTTTCTTTGTGCTTCTTGAGTCCTTTTTTGCTGGCTCCGAAATAGCCCTTGTAAGCGTGGATAGGGGAAAGGTTATGAGCCTATACAGAAGGACAAAGCAGGAGTTTCTGAAGGATTTTTATGAAAACCCGGAAGAATACATAACTCTAACCATGCTTGGATATACTGTTAGCATAGTCTTTGCTTCCACCTTCTACACGCTGGCGGTTATAAAACTCTCTGACTATCTAACCTTCATAAAAGGCCTTGAAGTAGTCTTTTCCGCAACACTTGTAGTCTTTACACTGCTCCTTGGAGAACTGCTTCCAAAAAGCCTATTTCAAAAGCATGCGGAAAGACTTGTTCTACCCTCCCTTTGGGTTTTGAGCAAGCTAAAGACCTTTACAAAGCCCATTCTTGCCGTATCAAGGGGCGCAAGCAGACTTATCACCAACACCCTCAAAAGCAGATATCAAGAAAAGCTTGAAAAGGAAGACCTCATAAAGCTCATGGAGCAGACCGCAAGCAAAGAGGAAAGCCTGCGCATAGCATTACAGAGCATAACTATGAAAGGACTCTTTGTAACAGAGGAGATAAAGCCCATAAAAGAGGTAGTAATGGTAGAGGAAAACGCCAGCATTGAGCAAGTCATGTCCCTAATGAAGGAAAGCCAGTACAGAAGACTTCCTGTTTACAGAAAAAGGGTTGACCAGATAGTGGGATATGTGGACCTCTTTGACCTCCTGCAGAGCAAACATGCAAAGTTTATAAGGGAGCTTATAAGACCTGTCCATTACTTTTCAGAGTTTACAACCCTTGACAAAGTTTTTGAATCCTTCAAAAGTAGCAAGGAACAGATGGGCGTTGTGGTGGACGAAAGGGGAAACCTTCTGGGAATAATTACATGGGACGACCTGCAGAGCTATTTAATAGGCGGTCTTTCCGAGGGGAAGGCGGAAGAAGATAGAGAAATAGTGGAAATAGAAAAGGATATATGGATAGCAGAGGGGGGTACTGAAAAGGAGAGGATAGAAAGGCTTTTAAATATAAAACTTCCAGAAGGTCCTTACACAACTTTGGGAGGCTTTCTCTCCTTTATGCTTAGGGCTCTTCCTGAAAAGGGACAGGTGGTAGAATATGAGGGTTACCGCTTTAAGGTGCTTCAGAGGGACGAAAGGAGAATTATAAAGGTAAGGATAAAAAGGCATGTATGAAAAGGTTATAAGCCTAAAAAATCTTCCAAAGGACCTAAAGCCTAGGGAGAAAATGATAAGAATGGGGGCGGACAGTCTTACAGAAGAGGAGCTTTTGGCTATTATTCTCGGCTCTGGCACAAGGGATATGGATGTGCTTAGTCTATCCAGTGAGATAGTAAAAATTGGGTGGCAAAGACTTAGCAAGATGACTACAGATGAGATTATGAAGAGCTTCAAGGGTATAGGTGAAGCAAAAGCATGTCAGATAAGGGCAATAATAGAGCTTGCAAAAAGGATAAGCGACCCTTACGAGGGCATTTTTATAAACAACCCAGAGGATGCTTACAGGTTTCTCAAAAACATGGTAGACGAGCGTAGAGAACACCTTATAGCCTTGTATCTTACACCTACAAACAAACTAATCGCCCATGAAGTTATAGCCATAGGTAGGATGAACGCCCTGCACGCAGAGCCAAAGGAGATACTCTACCATGCCATAAACACCGCCTGCTACTCTATTCTCATAGCCCACAACCACCCAAAGGGTGACCTAAAGCCTTCAAGTGAAGACATAGAGTTTACAAAAAGACTTAGAGAAGCCTGTCAAATCATGGGCTTTGAACTTCTTGACCACCTTGTAGTAAACAAAAAGGGCTATATCTCCCTCAGAAGGGAGGGCTATATGTGATAGGGCTTTTGCAACGGCTGGGCTTGTCCTCAGAAAAGTGCGATTATTGCGGAAAGTTTTTTGTGGGCCCTTCTCAAGGCTTTGTGTGTGATGAATGTCTTGGGTCTATAAAACCCTATCATCCAATGGATTATTCAAAGAGGCTGGAGTATGTGGTCTCATACAGAGTTTTTGGTAGATATGAGGGTGTTCTGAAGGAAATAGTTCACAACATAAAGTTTAAAAGTTCCAAAAGCCTTGCCCTTCTCCTTGGCAAAGCCATAAAGGAACACCTATGGGAATACATAGAGGAAACAGAGCCAGACATAATAACTTTTCCTTCCTTAAACCTTAGAAGGTTGTGGGGAAGAGGTTTTAACCAATTGGAATATATATTAAGGGGTGCGGATGTGCCATACACGATGATTTTCAAAAGAACAGACATGAGTAAGCCTATGGCTTTTCTAAGTGCGGAGAAGAGACAAAGGGCAGTCTTTGGGCATAAGCTAAAAGATGGGCTGATTGACTTTCTTGAAGGCAAAAGGGTGCTGGTGGTAGACGACCTACTGACCACGGGCTCTACCATGGAAAGGCTTGCTTACCTTTTAGTGTCCGTCGGTGCGGAAAAAGTGTATGCCTACTTTGTCGCAAGTGCTTAAAGGGAGTTTTCTACATTTTTTATAAACTTCTCAAGAACCTTAACATAAGCCTGCTTTATCCTCTCAAAAACCCTTCTGCTGTCTTCTTCGCTGTATAGATGAGACGTAAGGTTTCTGTCTTCAAGCATGTCAAAAAATGTTTCCTATTCTCCGAGAAAGCCTACCCTAAAGGCTGTTTTAATACAGCTCCTTGGGCTTCTACACTCAAAGCCATGGTATTCTAAGAGAATTTTCAAAAACTTTCAAAAGTCTCAAAGGTGTATTCAAATCTCTGCAGTGTCCCACCTATTTCAAGAGGAGTTTCAGCCATCAAAACCGCTTCTCTTAGGGTTTCGAAAGACTTTCTCAGTTTATCGTAAGATTTAATCACTTCTTCCTTTTTCATACAGAACCCTACCTGTTTTTTTATTATCTCCGCAAAGTCATCTTCTACGCCACCAAGAAAAACAAGATCCACAGTGTATATACCACTTATATCTTCTATCTTCTCCTTTAGCTTTCTCTTTTCTCTGTAGTCAAGGGTTTTACCGCCTTCTATGGCTATGTCAATGTCTGAGTAGGGCTTTGCACTGCCTTTTGCTCTTGAGCCAAAAAGAATTATCCTTTCGGGGTTCAGTTCCTGCTTCAGAAGGTCAACAACCCTCTGCGTTATATCCTTTGCCTTGTATTTCACACCTTCTGCGTGAACCTCTCAAAAGCCTTCTTTATGCCTCTTACCGCTTGCCTTATTCTGTGTTCGTTTTCCACAAGGGCAAATCTAACATAGCCTTCGCCGTATTCACCGAAGCCTATGCCAGGAGACACCGCCACCTTGGCTTCTCTCAAAAGAAATAGAGAAAAATCCAAGGAGTTCATACCCACCCAAGATGGGATCTTTGCCCAAAGAAACATGCTTCCCTTTGGCTTTTCCACATACCACCCTATGCGATTAAGACCTTCCACAAGCACGTCTCTTCTTTTTTTGTATACTTCTCTACTTTTTTCCACTATCTCATAGGGGCTGTCAAGGGCTATTACGGAGGCAACTTGAATGGGAGTAAAGACACCGTAGTCAAGATAACTCTTTAGATGTGCAAGGTTTTTGATAAGAGTTTCATTTCCTACCAAAAAGGCAACCCGCCACCCTGCCATAGAAAAGCCCTTTGACATAGAATAAAGCTCTACCGCAACATCCTTTGCACCTTCTACCTGAAGTATGCTGGGTGGTTCATATCCGTCAAAGCCAAGGTCTGCGTAGGCAAAGTCGTGAATAAGCCACACCTCTTCTCTTTTTGCCAACTTTACCATTTCTCCGAAAAAGCCGAGGCTTACACAAAGGGTGGTGGGATTGTGGGGGAAGCTAAGCACTACAGCCCTCGGCTTTCTAAAAGAAGCCTTGAGTGTATCGTGAACTCTTCTTAGAAAACTTTCTTCAAAATCCTCTCCTTCGTCAGGTATTATGGGGACCGATATGGCATCGCCACCTGCTATTATGGGTGCGTAGTAATGTATGGGATAGGTGGGGTTAGAAACAAGCACCGTATCACCAGGCTCAAGCATCGCTAAAATAAGGTGTGAGTATCCCTCTTTTGCACCTATGGTGAGTATGGCTTCCCTTTCTGGGTCAAGCTCCACTCCATACCTTCTTCTATAGAAGTCGCATATGGCTTTTCTGAGTCTTGGAATGCCCTTTGAGGCGGAATAACCATGGACGTTGTCCCTTCTCGCCACCTCACACAACTTTTCTACTATATGGTTTGCAGGTGGAAGGTCTGGGTTGCCCATGCCAAGGTCTACTATGTCCTCTCCCTCACGCCTCAGCTTGTATTTTAACTCGTTAACCATAGCAAAAACATACTTAGGAAGCCTGCTTACCCTTGGAAACATCCAGCTTTCACTCATTTTCTCCTTCCTCTTCGAGTTCTTTGCAGTTTATACACATAGTTGTTACTGGTCTTGCCTTTAGCCTTTCAAAGGGTATAAGGGCTCCACAGCTCTCGCATATGCCATAAGTGCCCTGTTCCATCTTCATAAGAGCATAGTCTATTTTACGCAGGAGCTTTAGCTCTCTTGTCTTTATCCTCTGCAGGCTTATATACCTTCCCGTCTCTACGTTTGCCCTGTCTATCTCATCGCCACCTTCAAAGGAAAGGTTTGAAGGGTCTCTTATCTGCTCTTCCGCATACCTTATAATCCTCTCCCTCATATTCAAAAGGTCTTCCCTTAGCTCCGCTATCTGCTCTGGAGTTAGATGATTCATAATCCTATAATTATAGACCATGGAAGCCTTCAAAAAAGATTTAGCTATGCACTTTCAGCTTCTCAAAGTTGAAGGTGGTAGATTTGCAGAGGAAGAAAACATAACCATAGGTAAAGATGGAAAGAGGCTACTTTTTATAAAAGCCTTCTATGGCAGAAAGCCCTACTGGAAGGAGTGGGTGGAGCTTTTCCACATAGAGCCTGAGTTTTTTGGCTCTCCTCTTGAGGATGAGCTATATACAATATTGGCAAAACACTTCAGAAGAGTTTTTGTAGAGTATTACGATGACCCTCAGACTATGCAGGAGCTAAAGAAGGGAATAGAACCACAAAACACGAGGCTTGGTTCAAAGCTAAGAGCCTTAGGCTACAGGTCCTTTAGAGATTGGTATTATCCAGAAGGCTGGATGGAAGGAGGATATAAACTGCAGGCGGAGAAGTGATTTGTGTTATAATGTATAATTCTTAAAAGCCTTTAAAGGAGATGAAGGATGAAAACCTACCATGTTAGAAAAGAGGATGTTATAAGAAGCTGGTGGGTTGTGGACGCCCAAGGGAAGACCCTTGGCAGGCTAGCTTCTCAGATAGCAAAGGTTTTGATGGGTAAACACAAGCCCTATTACCAACCTGACGTAGACTGTGGAGACTTTGTAATAGTTCTTAATGCAGACAAGGTAATTACCACTGGCAAAAAGCTAGAGCAGAAAAAATACCACTTCCATAGCAACTACCCTGGCGGTCTAAAGGAAAGAACCCTTGCTTGGATGCTTGAGAACAAACCAGAAGAGGTAATAAGGCTTGCGGTAAGGAGGATGCTTCCAAAGAACAGGCTGGGGCACAGAATGCTAAAGAGATTAAAGGTCTACAGAGGCTCTGAACATCCTCATATAGCCCAACAACCCAAAACTTTGGAGGTTGAAACATGAGCTTAAAGCTAAAAGACTTCAAGATAGGCTTTGATAATGCTTTCTACGGCACTGGCAGGAGAAAGGAAAGCGTTGCAAGGGTATGGCTTATTAGGGGAACAGACAAACAGGTTGTTAAGGTAAAAGAGAGCGGAAAGGAATATCCTCTAAAAGACTACCTCCAGAGGGAAACCCTATACCAAAAGGTCTTCTATCCTATAAAGCTTAGCGGTCTTGATGGAAGGTTTGGCGTATACGCCACCGTCAGCGGTGGAGGCATAAGCGGTCAGGCGGAAGCCATAATGTATGGCGTTGCCAAAGCTCTGCTTAAATACAATCCAGACCTTAGAGCTACCCTAAAGAAAGCAGGCTTGCTAAAGAGAGATGCAAGGGAAAAGGAAAGAAAGAAGTATGGTCTTATGAAGGCAAGAAAAGCTTACAGATGGAGCAAGAGATAAGGGTCTGCGTTTATGGTGCCACCGGGTATACTGGAGTTGAGCTCTTAAGGATACTTTTGGAGCATCCGTATGTTAAGATAGTCTCTTTGACCTCTCAGTCCTACGCAGGGAAAAAGCTTTCTGAGGTTTTCCCTTCCTTTTTGCCGACCACTTTGGGTTCTATAACCCTCACAAATGAACCTGAAGAAAACTTTGACATAGCTTTTCTTTGTCTTCCTCATGAAACTTCTCTTGGGCTCGTGCCAGAGCTTCTTAAAAGGGGCAAAAGGGTAATAGACCTCTCTGGTGCATACAGGATTGGGGATAAAGGCAAATATCCTGAATATTATGGCTTTGAGCACACCCATCCAGAACTTTTAGGTAAAGCTGTCTACGGACTGCCAGAGGTCTTTAGAAAGGAAATAAAAACCTCCCAGCTTGTAGCGAACCCAGGATGCTATCCTACCGCTACATTACTTGCTCTATATCCTCTCCTTAAAGAAGGTGTTGAGCTGGACTTTGTTATCGTTGATGCCCTCTCTGGGGTTTCTGGCGCTGGGAGGAAAACAAGCCAGAAGTTCCACTATCCAGAGATGGAAGGTGATGCCTTTGCCTACTCTGTAGAAAAGCACAGACACACGCCCGAGATGGAGTATCTTATTCAAAAGTTATACGGTAAGGATATCAAGCTGAGGTTTACACCGCAAGTGATACCCGCAGTGCGTGGTATGATGGCAAAGGTATATACAAAATGCAAAGAGACGGACTTTGTTAGCCTCTATAAAGAGACCTACAAGGGAGAACCTTTCGTATTTGTTTCTGAAGAGCCTCCGCACATTAAACATGTAATCGGAACAAACTTTTGCCTTTTATACCTATACTACCACAGAGATACTTCTATACTTGAGGTCATAAGCCTTATAGATAACTTAGGAAAAGGCGCATCCTCTCAAGCGGTGCAGAACTTTAACCTTATGATGGATTTTGATGAGAGTCTGGCATTAAGAAGACCTGCCTTGTTTCCTTAGGGAGATATTTCTTCTCTTATTATTTCAAGCAGAGTAAGAAGCACCCTCTTGACGCTTTCCTTGTCAACAGCAGAGACGGGCAATACAGGTATGTCCTCGTCCTCACTTATATCAAGGACAGAAGACACATCCTCTGGAGGCCAGGCATTTGGTAGGTCTTGTTTGTTAGCACCCACCACCATAGGAACAGGAAAACGAGACTGGAAGAAGTTTATTATCCTTCTTGCCTCATGGAAAGTTGAAGGGTCGGTGCTGTCAACCAGTATTATTATTCCAAGAGCACCCTCACCGAGTATCTCCCACATGAAATCAAACCTTGACTGACCTGGTGTTCCGAAAATATAAAGCTCGTGTTCATCATCTATGCGAATTTTGCCAAAATCCATAGCGACGGTGGTGTATTCTTTTACATTCTTTTCACCAACCGCCTGAGTTTTCCTCTCCGTTTTAACAGTTTTGATTTCGCTAACAGTGTTTATAAACTGGGTCTTGCCTGCCGCAAATGGTCCTGCGACCACTATCTTTATTTTCTTTATAGTCTTCATCACAACTCCCTTATCCTTTCTATTATCTTCATTAGAAGGTCAAGGGCTATTGATGGTTTTTGCTTCCTCTCTTTCTTTTTCCTTTTTATAACTCCAAGGGCAAGGAAGCCATATAGAGCTCTGTCTACTGTAAGGTTTTCAAGTCCAGAGTCTTTTCTTATGTCGTATACCGTCCTATCACCATTTACGAGAGTAAAAACCTTATGCTCCTCGGGAGTAAGTTCTACCCTCTTCAGCCTCTCTTCAGAACCCTCGACTGGTTCAAAGAGGATAAGCTCATCAGATATCTTTCTTTCAACTTCCTCCGGGGTAAGAGTGCGAGATGCCATCATGATTATGTTTTCAACAGGGTAGGCTACTGAGTAGTTAGAGCTGTATCTAACAAAACCGGGCGTGAAAGAAAATACGCCTTCTTTCATATCAAGCCTTTCTATGAGAAACCTTTGCACAGTCCTAAAGAGATTATCCTTTGATATGCGGAGCTTTTCTATTAGAAGGTCAAAATCCCTTTCCGCATAAACTCTGAAAACCCTATCAACAGGACGGGCAAAGACTATCTCTCCATCCTTTACATAGTAAGCCGCTGTTATATCCTTCCATTCTACAAGGAGTATTCCGCTCTTCCTATCTTTGGCTATTATCTGAAGTATGTCTACAAAGTTAAAAGTTTTCAGGTCACCTGTCAGAGCCATAACCTTTTATATCATCCCCTTTATTTTGTCCTGTGCCTTCCTTATCTCCATGAGCAGTAGCCCAAGCTTGGCATTGTTGTCCGCAAGGACCACCATAACCGCATCTCTTCCAACTCCCGTCAGAATAACATATCCATCATGCCCCTTGACGGTTATTTGTTCCAGATTGCCCTTAGCTAGCTCCTCTGAAACGCGTTCACCCAATGAGAGTATAGCTGCACTCATCGCCGCTATTCGGTCCTCTTCCATGCCCGGTTTGAGAACCGATGCTATGGGCAATCCATCCGCAGACACGAGGGATGCACCCTCTAGACCTGTGTTTCTTATAAGCTCCTGTAAAACCTGAGTATATCTATCCATATTTCCCTCCTCCTTAAGAATTATACTAAAATTTCCATAGAAATATATCGTAAACAACACCCATGATTATAGAAAAGAAAACCCAGAAAACCACATAGGCAACAACCAAGCTTTTTGGTAAAAGCTTAAGAGTCGCAATTATGGTGGGCATACATATACCCGTGCCACCAAGCATGAAGGTAAGGGACGCCCCTGAGCTAAAGCCTATATCTCTCAGAGCCTTAGCTATGGGAACCTCTTCACCAGAACACACATACACGGGTATAGATGTAAAGGAGACCAAAGGATAAGAAAGAAAACTTCCCGCTATGGGTCTTATGAGCTCTGGAGGTATAAGGGTTTTTATAAGAGAGGCTATGACTATACCAACAAAAAGGTATTTACCTATTCCAATGAGGTTGTCTTTTAAGTGGTTGCCAAAGGAGCTCCATCCGTTTGTGCTTGCACCACTTACGGCGAGAGGCAAGCTACTTTGTCTCTTGAAAAAGAGGTCAGTCATATAGGCAAAGAGTAGAGCAAAAAACAGAGTGCCAAATAGCCTAAGGGCAGTCATGGGAAGATTAAAATATCCGTAGGTGAGTATTAATGTTACTGGAGATACCACAGGAGCCACAATGAGA
>JAXSOP010000008.1:0-22060 GCA_037926125.1 Aquificaceae bacterium | reverse complement strand
TTTCCCATCAAGGTCCACCAATTCATTAGCACCTTTTATGTCTATTTCCACCATGTAGAAATGCTTTGTGAAATACTCCTGAACTCTCCTGTCCTGAAAGGTCACCCTCCTCATCTTGTCACAGAAGGGACAACCCTCCTGATGGAACATTATAAAAAGAAACTTGTTTTCTTTCTTTCCTTCTTCAAAATCTTCCTTTATATTAAGAAAGGAAGGCTTCAAGAAGGGTATGGCTTCCGCAGAAAAGACAAGTAAGGGAGTTAAAAGTATTAGCAGGAAATATTTAGCTAAATACTTCATGGCGTAAACCTCCACATAGTTCTCTTACCTTTTTTCCCATTTCTTCCACAGGCATAATATAAGTATATGCACCGGCTTCTATGGCGGAGCATGGCATTCCACACACAACGCATGTAGAAGGTTCTTGAACTATTACGGTAAATCCCTTTTCCTTAAACTTCTTTGCACCCTCTGTGCCATCATTTCCCATGCCTGTAAGTATAAGAGCTACTGGACTTTTCGCCTTTTCCGCCATGCTTTTGAAAAACACATCAGCAGAGGGTTTTACTATTGTTTGAGGTTCTTCATGAACTCTGAGGATAAAAGACTCATTCTTCCTTTCCAAAGAACCATTCTTTCCTCCTGGGATAACTACGAAAAGCTCCCCTTCAAGCTTCATCCCATCGTAACCCTCTTCTACCCTTAGATGGGTTTCCTTTGAAAGCCACTCCGCAAGCCCCTTTGTAAAGGTGGGAGGCATGTGTTGAGCTATAACCACAGGAACAGGAAGTCTTCCCATGTTCTTTATTAAAACAGGCAAAACCTTTGGTCCACCAGTTGAAACACCAATGCCCACAATATCCACCGCACTTTGGATTTTTGTTTCTTGAACCTTTAAAGCTTGTGGAGAGAAGGGCTTTCTTTCAGACTTTTTCCTTGTGTAAAGCCTTAGCTTTTCTACAAGCTCCTCAGCAACCTTTGAAAAGTCAAACTTTAATTTTGCAGAACCCTTTGAGATAAAGTCAACTGCTCCAGCTTCAAGGGCTTCAAAGGTTATCTTTGCTCCTTCAGTAGTATGGTCGCTTATGACTATGATTGGAATATCCCTATGCCTTTTTATTTCCCTTATAGCCCTTATTCCATCCATCTTTGGCATAACTATATCCATGGTTATTATGTCAGGCTTTAGTTCAAGGGCAAGCCTTACCGCCTCTTCTCCATCCCTTGCTTCTCCCACCACCTCCACATCCTTTACTTCTTCAAGAACCTTTCTCAATGCAATTCTGATGAATTTGGAATCATCAACCAAAAGAAGTCTCACTCTATCCATGGCTTATGAAAATATAAAAGCTTTCCACAAAATCGCCTCTCAATTTTCCTGTCAGGGTTGTCCAAAGGACCCATAATCAGAAAGCCTCCCTTCTTCATAGCTCTTATTAGATTATCATACACCTTTTTTCTTGCTTCATCGCTGAAGTATATAAGTACATTCCTGCAGACTACTAAGTCCACATCCTTAATTGGGGGTTCATCCATCAGATTATGCAGATGAAATTCCACAAGGTTCTTTATTTCCTCTTTTACATGGTAATTGCCTCCATCCTTTAAGTCAAAGTATTTAAACAGGCTATGGGGCGTGTTTCTAAAGGATCCCATAGGAATATCCTTATATATTCCTTTCGTGGCAATTTGAAGTGCATTTAGAGATATGTCGGTTCCAATGATTGTTAACTTGCCTTTAAGTGTATGGGTGGTGTAACCAAAGGAGGTGAGGTAATCTACTGCAAGCATGGCAATAGTATAAACTTCTTCACCAGTTGCACATCCTGCGGACCAAATCTTTACGCCTTCTTCTATCCTCTTAAAAATTTCGGGAAATATAGAATCTCTTATGCATTCACAAGCTTCCTTATCTCTATAAAAATACGTTTCCTGCACACTAATTGCCTCTATTATCCTCTGCCAACTATCTTCTTTTATGTCCTTACCCTCAATGCCTACAAATATCTCCCTATTACCCTCGTATAGCTTCTTTAATCTATTTAACCTAGTTCCAGAAAGGGCAATGCCTATTCTTTTTTCTATGAGCTTTAAGACTTCAGAAAATTCCATTAGCCTCTTAACTCTTCCACCTTCTTCGTGGTATCCTCCACCCTTTTTGTTAGCTCCACCATCTGTGAAAGAACTTCTTCAGAAGCGGACGCATTGTTATTGCTTACCTCCTTGAGGCTATCCATGTTATGGGATATCTCTCCCATACCTACAGAGGTTTCTTCCATGCTTGCCGCTATCCTATGAAGCATTTCCCTTATTCTTCCTACTGCCTCCCTTATACTTTCAAAATCCTTACGGACAACGTCCGTATTCCTGTAACCTTCTTCTATGATGGAAACAACTTCCTGAACTGTCTGACTTACAGAGCCTGCCATCTTACCCACCTGCTCCGCAAGTCTACGAACCTCGTCCGCAACAACCGCAAAGCCTCTTCCTTGCTCTCCAGCCCTAGCCGCCTCTATTGCCGCGTTTAGTGCGAGAAGGTTTACCTGTTCTGCAATATCTTGAATCGCACCAGCTACATGCCTTATCCTTTCTCCTCCTTCTCTTACCCTCCTCATGGAGCTACTAAAGTCTTCCATAAGCCTTGAAGATTCTTCAACGAAGCTTGAGGTTTCATTAGCGGACTGGAAGGCGAGCTCTGTGCTGTTCGCTGTCTCTCCGAGAGCAGAACTTATCTCCTCTATAGCGGTTGCCATTCTTCCTATAGCCTCAGTCTGTTTTCTTGTGCCTCCCTCTACCATTTCCATGGCTTTGCTAACTTCAATCGATGCGTTAGCCACCGATAGCAAAGAATCCACAAGAAACTCCATGACTTCCATAACCTTGTTTATCTTCTCTTTTACCACAAGCAAATCCCCCTTCTGGTCTGATGTTACTCTTTTGGAGAAGTCTCCCTCAGAGGCGGATGCCATAACCTCTTTAATTTCATCTACAACGCTGTTAAGTGAGGACAAAAGCATGTTTAGGTTTTGTGCCATTTTTCCAAACTCATCCTGACTTTTCACCTCAAGCCTTTTTCTAAAGTTCCCCTTTTCCACAACCTCCCTTATTATCCTTTCAAGCTCCACTAAACTGCCTGACAGCCCCCTTATTATGAAGAGAGCCAATAAAAGGGAGATAAGTAGCGGCGGAAATCCAAGGAGTGTTAAAAGGAAGAAGCCCTCAATGGCGGATGTTTTCATAGACTTGACCTCTTGCCTCGCTAAACTTACGAGGAACTCTCCTACCTCCGACATTTGGTCTATCCTTTCCGTAGCTACCTTAAACCACTCATCTGGATTAACCCCAAAAAAATCCACCTTTTCCCTTATAAGCTGTCTAAACTTTTCTAACTCACTATCCTTAACCCTTTGTGCGTACATCTCAACCGCTTTGCTTGGTGCTATGTCAGAGAAAACTCTAAGATAGGACTCCTGATTGGTAATCGCCCTGTACCATATGTCTCTGTCTGAGGGTTCAAACACATCCTTTGTGAACACGCTCACAAGTATAGCCCTCTCTTTTCCTGCGTTCTCCTGTATATAAGCCAAAAGCACACCACTCTCAAGAAGTCTAAAAAGCTTAGCATTGTCCACCCTCTTTATCTCTTCTTTAAGGGCTATTAAGAGGCTCTCCACCATGTTGCTATAAAGATTAAAAGCATCCCCAGGTGTTATCTCAAGTTTATCGCTCATATCTCTTGCATCCTTTAGTGGCAGAAGCCTGTTTTTGAATTCCTGTGGTAGTTTTTCTATTGCTTGCTCAGTTTCCGCCCTTTGTTTTTTGAGCTGGTCATCAAATCTTGTGCCAGCGTACGTCAAAAAACCCACAGTTAAACCCCTCTCCCTTTGTATTTGGTAAACTACCTCGAGTATCGCCTTTTGGAGGTCAATGATGCTCTCCGCATGCCTTACATGGAGGAAGGGTCTGAGAACTACAAAGTAGGCGGAAAGGACTGCAAGGACTGTGGTTGTAAGAAAAGGAAGCAAGAAAAGAAGCATAACCTTCTTTCTGACGCTCAACCTTTTAAGCACTACTGACCCTCCTTATGTAACCAATAAGGACCTGATAGTGGTAGTTTATAAGGAGCATTTTCTTGTGTGCGACCCTTTTGTCTTTTGCCTTATCTGGATGGTTCAGTCTTACAAGTCTTCTGTATGCACCTTTAAGCTCTTGCTCATTTAAACTATTAAGCCCGAAGAACTCCATAGATTCTCTTATTTTTGCTGGATACAGGTTTGGCTTTTGGCAAAACCGCCAGTAGGTTTTTACATAGGAAGCTACAAGACTCCTCCTTTTTAGGGCAAACTGAGGATAATATGTAATCACATCCTCTATAGGGAAATACTTGAAGAGCTTTCTTATCATGTAAGATTCAAACCACGTCTTTAAAAACTCTTCATGCCTTCCATCAAAGCTCTTATAAAGGTCGTAGAAGAGGGACTGAAAAAGCTCAAGCCTTTTTCTGTATATGTAGTCAAATACCCTAAAATAAAAGGTCTTCATATACTATCCACCACGCGGTCAAACTCAATAATGCTTATTAGTCCTTGGGGCAATTGGGCAACGTTTCGTATGTACTCGCTATACCTTCCAGACATGGGGTTTGGCTCAAGTCTTTCCTCTTCAATCCTTATCACACCAACCACTTCATCCACAAGAATCCCCACCTTTCCCTTATGGCTTTCTACCAACACAACTCTATCTCCTTCCCTTTCCCTTCTAAGCCTTAGTATGGTTTTGAGGTCAATAACAGGGAGTATCTCTCCTCTTATGTTTATAACACCTAAGATAAGTGGAGAAGAAAAGGGAACCGGCACTATGGGCAGGAGCTTTGATATTTCCACCACCTCCTTCAGAGGAACACCAAAAAGCTCCCCTTCAAGATAAAAACCCAAAAATTCAAAGAACTTGCTTACTCTCTGAAGACCCTTCTCCTTTACCGCAGGCACTAAGTCAGCCATTGGCATACCTCCTTATACACTCAGCGAGGGCTTGTATTCTGTCTATTATCTGTTGAGAGTCAACAACATAATCCATAAGTTTGTTTATTGCCTCTTCAAGCTTTCCTTCTCTCATGAGCTGGATAATATGATTGCCATCCCTGTGATACTTTACGTGTGGCTCTTCTATAGCTTTAAAAAGGTTTACACATTCATCACCGTATCTTTTCATGTCCTCAAGACCCGTAGAATAATACCATTTACCCAAAGCACACTGAGTATGGTCCGCTAAGAACTCAAACTTCTTGTGAACTATACTGTCTGTAACATTTTTCATGAAGTTGGCATGGTCTATAATTCGTTGAACGATGTTGATGTAGTCAAAGAATACACGGTCATCCTTTTTCATATCCCTTATGCTTAACACTTGATCCCAGGAGTTTTTGAGTATTTCAAGGGTGTTCTTTGCGGTATTTGCTGTTAGGTTGAGTATGTTCATTATGGTAGAGAAACTTTTCTGAAAATCCTCTGTGTTGCTGGTTATGTTTTTATATGTGTCAATTATATCCTTAGAAATGACTTTCACATCTGTGACTATGGTGTTTATAACCTCTCTCACCTGTGTGGTGCTTTGGGCTGTCTTTTCTGCGAGCCTACGGACCTCATCCGCAACTACCGCAAAACCTCTGCCAATCTCTCCAGCCCTCGCCGCTTCTATAGCTGCGTTGAGAGAGAGGAGGTTTGTCTGTTCTGATATTTCAAGGATTAGGTTCAAAACCTCCCCCGTTTCACCCACTTTTGACTCTGTTTTAACCGTTGAATTCTTTAGGGACTCTAAGCTACGGGCATCTGCAAGGGTTTTGTCTAATATGTGCTTTAGCACCTCCGCTATGTAGCTTTCCAAGATAGCTGCGGAAGAATAGTTTTTGGCGGAATTGTAGTAAGAGAGTGCAATATACATAGACTGTCCAAAGATTATGTTTCTCTCCACGAACCTTTGCCAGGTTACATCAGTCCAGGTGGTCAGATAGGCTACTATTTCACCTTTTGAGTTTGTCAATGCTGACCTGTCGCTTTGTATTATCACATTACCTACCACTATATCTGCGTTTCTCTTTACTTCTCCGGGTTTTGCTTCCCTAAGAAGCTCCTTTACTCTTTCTGGGTCCTTATGGAAGATGTGTATGGATTGCCCTACTATGTTGGAGGAATCTATCTTATAACCGTAGACTCTTTCTATCTCCGAAGACAACCTATCTATTATCCTTTTGCCTGCGTTGTTTACAAAGATTATTCTATTGCCATCCCTGCCCGATTTGAACTCTGTATCCGCCATGTAAACGCCTTCATACTGTAGATTTTCTATTATCTGCCAAGCCATGTGGTTCTTATCTTTTAGCTCTTCTTGTTCCTTGAGTAGTTTACTTATCTCCTCCTTATAGGCTTTCTCCAATTCTGCTACTTTTCCTTTGAGTTCTTCTCTCTCCGTAATGAGCCTTTCTATCTCACTCCTGAGGCTGTTTTCTGTCTTTTCTTTCTGCAGATTTTCCTTCTCCAGTTCAACCACCCTTTGGGAGAGGTTTTCTATCTCAAGCTCCCTGTTTTTGAGTTGTTGCCTGCAAGCTTCAAGCTCTCGCTCAAGCTCCTTTATCCTTTTACCTCCAAATATCATCACCACACCTCCTAATAGGTTTATTGTTATGCCTTCTGCAATTGATAAACGTCCAATTGCTCTAAGCCGTGGGAGTTGTTCTTTAACCTCTCTATTAGACCATCAATGAGATGGAAAAGCTTCATGGAAGTGGTCTCCATCTTCTCAAAGTTTTCTCTTAGCCTGTTGGTATTTTTAATGATTGCCCTCATGGGGTCAGGAACTTCTATGATTCTTAGGTTCTCTTCCACGTATCTGTGAACGAGCTCGTGAGGTTCAGAGAGCTGAATGAACTCTGGAAGCTGAGCGTAAGATTTCATTCCTTCGCTGTAGTACCATTTTCCGAGATTACAGCTTCTGTGGTCGGAGAAGAACTCCTTCCCCTTGCCTAACCTAAAGATGGCTCTGTAGGCGTTGCTCTTAAATATGATATGGTCTACCTTATAACCCGCCAACTTTAGGAACTTACTGGTGCTGGCAATCTTTTCGCCTGCATCCTTTATCTTGTGGTTAAAGGAAATGACATTTTTCATAAGACCCTCTATGGATTCTACCGCATGGTCTACCTTTTCCTTCACATCTTTGGCTTTTTCCAAGGTGCTCTTAGCCTCTTCCTTTAGGGAGTTTAGCACTTCCTGAACCTGCAAGGTTGCCTTCTGGGTTCTTTCCGCAAGCCTACGAACTTCGTCCGCAACAACTGCAAAACCTCTCCCCGCCTCTCCAGCCCTTGCAGCTTCTATAGCAGCATTTAGAGCAAGGAGGTTTGTCTGCTCCGCTATGTCCCTTATAAGGTTTATAACTGCGGTAACCCTCATGCTTTTTTCTACGAGAGAGTTGACCACCATGCTGGTATCTTCAGAAAGGCTTCTAAGACTGTCTACTTCTTGAAGTGTAGACTTCATACTTCCTACAGTATCCTCCGAAGACCTTACAACCTCTTCCATCATATGCCTTATGGTTTCCACCTCTTCTCCAGCCTTATAAAAGTCCTTTTTCAGAATCTCAAGGTTATAGTCTATACCATTACCCAGCTTGCCGAATTCCTCCACCATTTCAAACATCTTTGCAAGCATATAACTTTTCTCTATACCTTCTATAGCTTTTTGTATCCTATCCGCTGTAGTCTTAAATATCCCCGGAAAGCCTGATGAAACAAGCTTTCTGAAAAACTTACCTTGCTGGGCGTATTCTACCGCATAAACTATCTCCCTGAGAAAACACTCTACAATGTCCATAAAGTAGTTAAACTCTCTAACGGTCTCCCTAAGCTTGCCCTGAGCCTTTGGTATATACACCCTATCCTCCAAATACCCCCTAACCGCTTGGTGTAGCACCCTGCAGGCTTCTTTGAAAAACTCCTCCACTTGAGCCTTTTCCTCCTTGAGCCTTTTGTTTTCCTCCTCCAGCTCCTTTTCCTTTTTTAACTTTTGAGACAGTATCTCCTCATCCTCATAGCACTTTTCTTCTAAGTCTTTAAGACGCTGAGCTATGGCTCTTAGTTCCTCCTCAATACCAAGCCCAAGGTTTGGCAATTCCACTTCCTTCCCTTCCAAAACATCCTTCAAAAAGGTTTTTAGCCTTTCCATTTCCTTTCTCATGTTTATTCCCTCCAAAGTGTCCATATCCATTCTTCATAGGGCATGCCTTTCAAGACTTCCTGAAGAAGCTTCTCACTAGCCTGCATACCACCAAACCTCTCCGCTTCAAGTAGTTTCTTGTATATCTCCTCTATATTCCTAACCGCTTCTTTATTTGCCCTCCTTCTGTCGCTTTGATAGCCAATAATCCTTGTTCCGCTTTCGTCCCAAGAGGGTGTAACGTGGGCGTATACCCAGTAGTAAGAGCCATCTTTTGCCATATTCTTCACATAGCCCCAGAATTCCTTGCCTTGCTTGATGGTATCCCAAAGGAGCTTGAAGACTATACGAGGCATCTCGGGGTGTCTTACTACGTTGTGGGGCTTGCCTACAAGCTCTTCTTCGGTGTAGCCCGCTACATCGCAGAATACTTCATTGGCGTAAGTTATTACGCCCCTTGGGTCTGTCTTGGAGACCAAAAACCTGTCCTCTGGCACTTCCCTTTCTTTGTTTACCGGGGTTGGTCTTTCCATGCTTCTACCTCCCTTCAAGATTTTTTATTAAATTATCAAATTCATTAAATATTTTGGAGAGATTTTCTTCAACCCCGTTAAACTTATGGAGTATTTCATCCCTTCTTCTTATAAGCTCGTCCGCTGGGTTTTCCCTTTTCAACACCTCAAGGACTTTCTCAATATGTTTGTGGAAGCTGTCATGATAGCCTTCAACATTTCTGTATTCTGTATAATTTCCAAACCTTTCCATGCCATATCCATAATACCAATGAGCAAAGGTGCAATCTTTACTGTCTTTATAAAAACCTGTATCCACAAGGTTGTATACACAAAAATACGCATTATGCTTGAAGATTATAAGATCAAGTTTGTGGGCGGTTATATTAAGAACATCCTCTATAAGGCTTGCATGCTTTGATGCTTCTTCCGCACTTTTGCTAAAGGCTTCCATTACTTTTCTTAATGAATCCACATTTTCCGAAGATTCCTTTACATTCCTAACAACCTGCACTGACTTTTCAAGGGTAGTGCGAACCTCCTCCTGTATACTGGTGAGTATATAGGTGACCTCTTCTGTTGCCTTCTGGGTTCTTTCCGCAAGTCTACGAACTTCGTCCGCAACAACTGCAAAGCCTCTTCCTGCCTCTCCAGCCCTTGCCGCCTCTATTGCTGCGTTTAGGGCAAGGAGGTTTGTTTGCTCTGCCACCTCCCTTATAAGTTCTATTATACCCACCACATTCTTAGCCCTTTCTGAAAGAGTTGTTATACTCTTGTTTTCCTCTTCAACGCTTTTTACCACATCCACAAAACTCTTTGAAACACCTTCAAGCAATTCGACTCCTTTCTTGGAAAGCTCTGAGGTTTTCTGACTTTCTATGCTTATGCTTTTCGCCTTTTCTACACTTCTAAGAAGGTCGTGGTATATGACCCCAAGACTTGAAGCAATACCACCGCCAAGCTGACCCAGTTGGGCATTAAGCTCTATCCTCTTCTTTAGCTCTGTATCTTCTTTCATGTCATGTAGAGGTTTTTTGAGAGCTTGAGCTGTCTGTTTAAAGATTCCGGGAAAACCTGTATCTACCACAGGTCTGAAAAACTTACTATGCGCTGCATACTCTATAGGAGTTCTTATCTCTCTTAGGAAGGTTTCTACCACATCAAGGAAGTAGTTAAGGTTTTTCGCCATTCTTTTTAGCTCACCCTCGTCCTTTAGAAGAACAATCCTGTCGTCCAGATTCCCTCTTGATGCAGTTTCTAAGAGAAGGGCTATACGGTGTATGGTGTTTTTTGCATGCCTTACGCTTACAAAGATAACCCAAGCAAGTAAGAAGTTGGCAATGTTTAGGACCCTTATGGGTTCAAAGCCGTATTTATAAAACTCCACACCAAGAGCTATAGCAAAAAGAAGTATAGAGGCTATGTTAGCATACTGAACCTTATCAAGACTGCTCCATCTCATATAAAACCTCCTAAAATACTCCTACAGTTCTCCTTATTAAACCTACAGGGTCAAGTATTAGCACTATGCTACCGTCTCCTGTAATTGTAGCTCCAGAGATGCCTTCTATGTCTCCAAAAACCTTACCAAGTGGTTTTATAACCACCTCTTCATCTCCGAGCATATCTTCAACAGCAAGGGCAACCCTCCTATTACCTATCAAACAGACCACTATGTAGCCTATTTTGTTCATATGTATACCGAGTATTTCTCCAAGGCTAAAAAGGGGTATTGTGCTTTCTCTAAGTATAAGCACATCCTCTCCGGACACATGAGAAACCATTGCATCATCACCACTCACTATTTCAAGCACGGAGTATATGGGAATGGAGAAGAGTCTTCCACCAATACTAACAAGAAGGGATTTTATTATGCCTACGGTGAGCGGGAAGCTCATAACCACCCTCGTCCCTTTACCCCTTTCGCTCCACACATCCACCGTTCCTCTGAAGTTTATAACGGTGTTCATAACCACATCCATACCCACGCCTCTGCCGGAGACCTCGGAAACCCTGTCCGCAGTAGAAAAGCCTGGACTGAATATAAGAGACAGAAGCTCTTTCTCCGTCATCTTCTCCGCCCTTTCTGGTGTTATTATGCCTTTCTCTATAGCCTTTCTTTTTACCTTCTGCACATCTATGCCCCTTCCGTCGTCCTCAACAGATATAAAAACCCTGTCCCCTTGATAGTAGGCTTTGAGCTTTAATTGCCCTACTTTTTGTTTCCCTAATCTCTCCCTTTCCTCTACTGGTTCTATACCATGGTCAATGCTGTTTCTAAGAAGATGTATAAGTGGTTCTTCAAGTTTCTCTATTAGAGATTTGTCCATCTCCGTGTCTTCTCCCTCCATTATAAGCTGGACTTCTTTTCCTAAGAGCCTTGAAAGGTCCCTTACCACTCTTGGAAACTTTTGAAATAGCTTTTTTACAGGTTGCATTCTTGTCTTCATAACCGCAAGTTGTAAATCGCCCACTATACGGTCAACGGAAGAAACGACCGTTTCTAATTCTTCAACAGCCCTTGACTGGTACTCTTCAGATAGAGATTGGATAGTTTTTAGAAGTCTGTTCCTTTCAAGTACCAGCTCACCTACAAGGTTCATAAGGTTCTCTATCTTCTGCACATCTATACGCAGGACCCTCTCCACCTCTTCTTCTTTTTTACCTTCTTTCCTTTCACGAGACTTTTCCTCCTCTACCTTCTCCTCTTTTGCGGGACTTTGGACTTCTGGTGTAGAGGGCTCTTCCATATTTTCTTCAAGGAATCTTCCTTCCGCATATAACATCATAATTTTGTCTGCCTCTTCTTCTATTTCTTTTGATATCTCTGCCGGTGGTGTAGTTTTCTTAATGAGGTTGTCTATGAAATCTATAAGCTCCTCCGGTCTTTTATCTGGAGGCATAAGGACAAGTTCTTCAAGTATTTCTTCTATGCTTTTACCCTTAAGATGGGAAAGACCATACTTATCAAGTAGCTCTTCAAGGGATGGTTTCTTCTCTTTTTCTGAAGCAATCCTTCCACCTTGCAGTATTGTGGAAAGCATGTGGATAAGAGACTTATCTACGCTGACTTCTTCATCCTTCGAGTAAAGTAAAAGGGCTTCCCTTATAAAGTCAACAGCCTTGAGGATTGCATCGCCTATTTCTCGGCTAAAAGAAAGTTCACCGCTTCTGATTTTACCCAGCACATCCTCCGCCTTGTGAGCAGTTTCCACTATTGCGGAAAGACCAAGAAAGCCAGCACCTCCCTTTATGGTATGCATACTTCTGAAAGCTGAGTTTATTAGGTCTGAATTCTCAGGATCCTTTTCCAGCTCTAAAAGTACCTGTTCAAGATTATCAAGATGCTCCTTAGCTTCTACAACAAACTCTTCAAATATCTCCCTCATTTCTTCTGGTATCATAGTTTGCCACCTCCTGCTCTATCAACAAGCTCAAGCATCTCCTTTGCATCAAACTTAACAAGGTAAGCGTCCGCCCCCACGCTCATCGCCTTTTGTTTGTTAGCCTCATCGGAAAGTGTTGTATTCACTATAACTGGCAGGTGCATAAGACCGGGTGTCTCTTTTATTTTCCTGGTAAAGGTAAGACCGTCCATTCGGGGCATTTCAATATCTGTGAACACAACCTGCACAATGTCCTTTATATTTTTGTTTTCCGCTTTTGCCCTTTCAAGAAGTTCGTTGAGCTTCTCCCATGCTTCAAGACCATCCTCACAAGCTATGACGGTATGTCCTGCACTTTCTAAGGTGTCGCTTATTATTTTCCTTGCTACAGCAGAATCCTCAGCAAGAAGAATTGTGTAGTGCATCGTTTCTTTTTGAGCCAATTCTTTTGCCTCCATCTCTCCAAATATCTTGAGAATGCCCATGTCGTGCAATATGCCCTCAAAGTCAAGTATGAGAAGCATCCCTTCCTCCGTATCCACAACTCCCGTTATTCTGCCACCAAGCTTTATATTCAAAACCTCTGGGGGCTTTTTTATGTCCGCCCAGGATATACGCATTATCCTTTTGGCGTCATGCACTATAACACCAACCTTCTCTCTGAGAAATTCAAGATGAAGCAGATACTTTCTCCGCTCTGGAGGTTCAGGTATACCCATCCATCTTGCCAAGCTGACCACCGGTATAAGCTCTCCTCTTACTTCAGCCATTCCTTCCAAAAACTCCGGCATGTTGGGCACTCTAGTTATTTGAGGAAGTCTTAAAACTTCTCTTACCTTTGCCACGTTAACGCCCAGTATCCACTGATAGAGACCTTCAGGTCTGTCTTCGTATACCCTGAAATTAACTATCTCAAGCTCGTTCGCCCCAGTCCTCAAAATCTCTGGCATCGCATAGGTGTCCATGTTTAACCCTCCTTCTTCATGTCCAACACCTCATTTTCTAATTCCCTTACAACAGCCTTCATTTCTCCAGCTATCTTATTGGAGATTTCCGCAAGCTTTCTGAACTCCGCAGCAACAACGGAAAAGCCCTTACCCATCTCTCCTACCCTTGCCGCCTCAATAACCGCATTAAGTGCGAGAAGATTGGTCTGTTTTGCAATGCGTGTGAGGTTGTCAGAAAGCTCCCTTATCTTCTCCATCTGCCCCAAGAGTCTTTCCATGGATTCCACCTTTTCCATAACTTACCTCCTCAATGTTTTTTTCAAGCTCTTCCATATATTCCTTCATTTTTCCCATAAGTTCCTCATAGATTTCCTTCACAGCCTTAAGCCTGTCCTCTATTATTTCCAATATGGTCCGAGTATCGTCTGAGGTATCCTTGAGAGACTTTATGTCCTCAAGACCAACCTCTATCTTTTCCGCTATGTTCCTTATTCCATCTCTTATTTCCTTGAGGTTTCTACTTATGTCCTTTGCGGATTCCATGGACTTCTGTGCTAGCCTACGGACCTCATCCGCAACAACCGCAAAGCCTCTCCCTTGTTCTCCAGCCCTCGCCGCCTCTATTGATGCATTGAGGGCAAGGAGATTGGTTTGTTCTGATATGCCCTCTATTATCCTCGTTATGTTTTCTATGTATTTGGATTTTTCTCTGAGCTCGTCTGTCAGCTTTTTCATGTTATGCATGTCCTGAGTTTCTTCTTCCAGTTTTTTGAACATATATCCTATAAGCTCAAGCCCATTTATGAGGGTTCTATAAACATCCTCAAACTCCTTGAGACTTTCTTCAAAGTTTTCCCTTATATATTTAGCTCGTTCAAGAATAGGCTTAAATGTTTCCATGAGGTTTGGCGGTGGAATTTCTTCTGATTCCTCCACCTTTTCTACTTTTCTAAATATGCTAACATTCTCAGAGATTTTTACTTCCTCACCCTCTGGTCTTCTTTCAAAAAGAATCTCCCCATCAAGCTCTATCCTTACCCCCTCAGAAACATTGTTGAGTGCAAGCTCATAGAGGGCTTTTATTCTTTTGAGCCTCTCCAGTTCAGCCCTCAACTCTTCTTCTTCCTTTTCTTTTTTCCAAAACATCCTCTACCCTCCTTTGATAGCGGTCCAGGCTTTCTCTATTTTCTCCTTTAGTGTTTCTGGAGTAAAAGGCTTTACCACATAATTATTAGCTCCAGCTTGAATTGCTGCAAGCACGTTCTCCTTTTTTGCCTCTGCGGTAACCATTATTACGGGTATTCCCTTAAGCTTATCATCAGACCTTATTTGCTTTAGGGTTTCAAGACCATCCATCTCTGGCATGTTCCAGTCTAAGAGCACAAAATCATAGTTGCCAGATCTTAGTTTTGAAAGGGCTTCTTTTCCATTCTCAGCTTCCTCTACATTGGTATAACCAAGCTGGTTCAGAATTGTCCTTATTATCTTTCTCATAGTGCTCATGTCATCAACAACAAGAAACTTTGCATCTTTGGGTGGCATGCCTTACCTCCTAAAGTCCAAGTTCTTCAAGGAGTCTATCCACATCTTCTTGAAATATCCTATCACCAGTAAGCATCTCTGTGGCTTTACCTACGATCTTTTCCTTTTGTTCAGAAGGTAAAGTTGCCGCCTCTATGGAGGACACGATAATACGAAGGATGGTCTTTTTAAGGTTTTCAAGTACCTCTATAACCCTCTTTATTTGCTGGCTTGCAAGGTCTTGGAAAGACATCAAAGTTATAATCTGAAGGAGTAGTTCAGAGAGCCTTTTTAACCTTTCCTTTATACTTTCAAGCCTTGACCTTATACTGCTTACTGGGTTCAAGCTTAGGAGAAAATCTACATCTTCCTGAACCTTTTCTAATTCTCCTATAAGCTCGTTTATTAAACTTATTATCTGATGAACGCTTTCTTCCGTAAACCTTATTACATCCTCTAAACTACCGCTTGCCATAGGAATGGCGCTTGAAGTTTCTTCAAGGGGTCTCACGACCTCGTCCAGCTTTGTCTCAAGGCTTTTTACCTCCTCCAGCAACTCTCTGACAAGCTGTTTTACATCTTCCATAGCCATCTTTCTCTCCCGTATTATTATACGACCTTCTTTATTCTTTCCTCCTTAGCTATTATATCAATTATCCTAACCCCGAACCTATCCTCTACGATTACTATTTCACCTTTCGCAACCAACTTTCCGTTTACTTTTATATCCACTGGAGTCTCTACGCTTTGTTCAAGCTCCACCACAGAGCCGGGTCCAAGGTGAAGCAGTTCCCCAAGAGTCAGAGTTGCAGTCCCGACCACCACCTCAACTTCAAGAGGTATATCCAAAAATCTTTTGAACTTATCAGATATCTCACTTTCCTTTTCTTCCTTTAGTTCTTGTTGGTAACCCTTTGAGGCTTCTTCCTGTTCCTTCAAAGCCTCCGCCCACATATCTGTAAGGTTTTCTTGTTTTTCATCTTCCATCTCATTCCTCCTTTTCTAAAGACTTGTATATCTTTATTGCCTTTTTGCTACCAACCTGCCCGAGAAAAGCGAGGGTTTTTGGCTTGCCCTGAACTCTAACCTCAAGAGCTTCCCTGAGAGGTTTATCAAGGCTTACGAGGTCACCTTCTTTAAGCTCTAATATTTCCCTAAAGCTCATATTTGTGCTTCCTAAGACTACCTCTATTTTTAACGGTATCTTTTGGAAACTCTTTAATATAGTAACCTCAAGTTCTTTACCTTTAGCATCCGCAGGTCCTTTTAACATATCCTTGTAAGGTACTATGGAACTTTCTGGTATAGCTATATAAATATGCCCTTCATTACCTTCTATAACTAAAGCCAGTTTGAGAAGTATAAACTTTTCCTTGGCACGATACATTGTCAAAAGGGCTGGATTTGTTTCTATTCCAATAGGGTTTATCTTTACATCCATAAGGGTGCTCCACGCTATTTCCAGCTCCTGATAGCATATGCTCAGAAACCTCTGAATAAGTTTTGTTTCTATGCGTGTGAAATCCCTACCCTCTATCTTGTAGGGTTTAGCACTACCGCCAAAAACACTGCTCACTACAATATATATAAGTTTTGGGTCTATTGCCAAAAGACATGTTCCCCTGAGGGGCTCTATGTTAAAAAGACCTATGGCACACGGGACTGGCAACTTTGCGGTAAATTCCCCAAACCTACTTAGGCTAAGGCTGTCCTTAAATATACTCGGAATTGTAACCACAAGAGAAGTAAGACCCCTTCTCAAGCCATTAATCCATCTTTCAAATATAAGCTCAAGGCCTGGAATTCTCCCTGCGGATATATGTTCAAAGAGTGAAAGGTCAAGGGGTCTTACCCTTTCCTCTTCTACCTCAACTTTTTTTTCCTCTTCTTTGCCTAAAGTCTTGAGAAGAAGGTTTATTTCTTCTTGACTTAGAAATTCGTCTGCCATGTTTAACCTTTACTCCTTAGCCATCCTTTAATAATCTTTGCAACCTTTTCTGGTTCTTCCTTTGCTGTCTTGACTATTGCTTCAACCGCTTCCACCTTTTCCGCCTTCATTCTTATTTCCTCCGCTCCCTCTATTATCTCAATAGGGGGCGGGCCCTGTAAGACAGTAAGCGGAGCAGCTTCCTTCCTCTTGAGTAACTTTCTCAATATTAACAAGGATGCCAAACTTATAGCAAGCACTAGAAGGGCAAGAAGTCCGAGCTTTATGTACTTTTCATAGTCAGGTGCGGGTTTTTCAAAGATTGGCTTTTGGAAGGGTATAGCTTCAACGGTTATCACATCACCCCTCTGTGTATCTATTCCTGCAGAGGCAGAGACAATTCTCTTAATCTTCTCTAAGTCAAGGTTTTTTATGTTAGAGTCTACCAAAACTCCCACGCTTAGTCTTCTAACCTTTATAATAGGGTCAACACTGTAAACCTCTTTCTTGCTTACCTCATAATTGGTTATAGTTTCACTCCTTTCAGTAAGCACCTGACCTGCACCAGCCACTGCTCCAGCACCTGGTGGTATGTTTGCTTGAGCTCCGGGAATTCCTGCAGTGCCACCAGTGGTTGTTCTTTCCTTTTTCTTTTGTTGGCTTACCACTGCTGTCATATCTGGGTCGTATATCTCTTCTCTCTGTTCCCTTCTTGTAAAATCAAGGTCCGCAGATACTTTCACCTTCACTGTGCCAAAGCCCAAGGCTTCTTCAAGAGCTTTTTGTACCTCTCTTTCAAGTTTCCTTTCAAACTCCGCTTTCATTCTTAGCTCTTTGTCTCGAACTGCGTCTTCAACCTCATCTACAATAGCGGTAAGATCCCGACCCTTATCATCCACAACCACCACATTCTTAGGCTTCAGCCTTGGAACGCTTGCAGATACAAGGTTTCTTATAGCTTTTACCTGCTCTGGAGTAAGTTCGTAGCCCGGCTTTAACTTTACAAAAACGCTTGCGCTAGGCTCTTCTTCTTCCCTTAGAAATATGGATTTTTGTGGCATTCCTATGTTTACCCTTACATCTTCAATGCCCGACATTCTCAGGATGGTTCTTGAGAGCTCTCCTTCTACAGCCCTTTTGAAGTTCACCTGATTCTGAAAATCTGAGACACCCATACCCGTTCTGTCAAAGACCTCATAGCCTACTATACCCTTACTGGGAATGCCCTTTGCAGCCAGTTTTAGCCTTATATCCCTTGCTTGTGGCTCTGGAACGAGTATACTCTTGCCATCCTGCCCAACCTTATAGTTTATAGCTTCTTTATCAAGCTCCATCATAACCGCAGAAATATCCTCCTGAGAGAGACCAGAGTAGAGGACAGTATAATTGGGCTTAGTGGCAAGCGTTATCAACATCATAAGAGCACCTAACGTTAATATGGGTATAGCTATGAGGGCTATCTTTTGAGGTGTATTAAGTGCTAAAAACCTGTCTTTTAGGCTGTTTAGCGTTTCCTTTACATCCGCCATCTCTATACCTGCATTCTATTTAGCTCTTGGAAGGCTTCAAGAAGCTTGTTTCTTAGCTGAAGAAGTAGGTTTAGCGCGGTCTTAGCCTTCTCAAACTCCACCACCATCTGATGGAGAGGTATGTCCGCACCCTTAAGAACTGCTTCCTTTATGCTTTCAGCCTTCTGCTGTTCCTTGTTAACCCACTGGACGAACTTACCAAGCTCCTGCAGAAAATCTCCCTTCTCACCCTTTTGTGGAGTTAACCTCTCCCCTAAAATACCTTCTATAGCTTTTATCTCCATAGCTCAAGGGTCCTCTGTGCCATTTCTCTTGTTGTCTTGAAGGCGTTGAGATTTGCCTCATAGCTCCTCATGGCAGATATCATGTCCGCCATTTCTTTAACCAGTTCCACATTGGGAAGCCTTACAAAGCCCTCCGCATCCGCCCTTGGATTTGTAGGGTCAAAGACTAGTCTAAAAGGCTCGTTGGACTCCCTTATCTCCCTGACCCTTACAGGTATATAACCCTTTTGTAAGCTTTCCTCTGTTTGCACCGCCTCAAAAACTGGTTCTAACTTCCTAAAGGGTTCACCGTTTGCTTTGTAAGATTCAAAGTTTGCCAGATTGCTGGCTATGGTGTTAAACCTTAACCTTTGAGCCTGCATTCCGCTTGCAGACACATCAAAGGTTCTAAAAAGGTCCATCATTGTCTACCCTCCTTTATTATATTGTTTAGCTCCTCAAGGCTTCCAGTGGCAAACTTCATATAGACCTCATAGGCTATCCTATTCTGACTGAGCTTTGCCATTTCTTCCTCAAGGCTCACATCGTTAAGGTCGTTACCCGTGAGCCTTTTCCTAACTTCAAAAATCTTAAAATCCTCATAGCCTGTTGGCTTTATGTGTTTCGGGCGTGTGTTTTTTAGGTTGGCTTCCTCTTCAGGATTAAAGGTGACATCTTTTGTTTTGTAGTTGGGAGTGTCCGCATTGGCGATGTTGCTGAGTATTACCTTGTGCCTTTTCCATGTGTAATTAAGGTACGGCATTATCTTGTCCGCTCCCTTAAAAATATCCATCTTTGTCACCCCCACAGAATAATTATAACTCTGCTTATAATATTATCTTTCCCTTGAGCCTTTTTTACAACCCATTGTATAGTTTCTTTGTCCCCAGTTAATTCACCAGACTTTGCCAGTTTATAGGCGGTAAGCCAGTAAAGGTCGCTTTCCTCTGCTATTTCTAAATATCTCCTGTAATAAGACTTTGCCTTCTCATATTGCCCTCTACTATAATAGAAATCTCCCAACTCTAAGAGGGCGGGCTCTAAATAGGGCAAAACCCTTTGTGGAAGCTCTTGTTGAACAATAGCTTCAAGGAGTTTTATGTCTTTTCTGTATATACCTCTGATAAAGAGAGCTTCCAGCCTATCTTCATCAGTAAGTCCTTGCGATGACGATTCAATTATTCTCAAACCCTCTTCTGACCCCTCAAGGAGCAAGATCTGACCCACAAGAAAGCCCCTTAGCGGTTCTTCCAGCCTTTCAGGAATGTTTTTCAGCTTTGTGTCTCCAAGATAAACTACAGCCCTTGCGAGTTTTTCATAACCAAAGAGAAGAGCATAATTTTCTGGGTTAACCTTGTATAGGCTAATCAGAAAGCTCGCATCCTCGCCGTAAGGGTACAATCCAGACATGACGGCTTGTATTGCAGACAACATGGGTTCAGTTTCTACTCTTATATCCTCAAAGATTATTTCCTTAGGCAAGTTGAGCCTTTTGAGCCTTAAAAGGTCTGGGTCTTGTATATTTTTTTCCTTAAGAGCGTAGTAATAAACACCGAGTATGGCAGGGTTAGAGTAAACACTGTTTAAATAGGTCCAAGAAATGTTTCGAAGAATCCTTTTATAATCCCCTAATTCCTTGGCATACTTTTCTAAAAATTCTGGATAGAGCCAGAGCTGTGAGAAAAGTAGGCTCGCCTTTAAGCCTCCAGAGTTTGATATGTTAATGACCCTTCTCTTTGCATCCGCATAGTTTCCGCTCATAAGATATATAAGAGCAAGATAGTAATTGACAGAGTCTGAATATTTTCTGTATGTATCCTTTCTATCAAGCTGTTCAAAATAGAATACCGCAGATCTCCAGTCCTTTTCCATATAGCTACTCACCGCATACCTGTATAAGAACTCAGGGTCTTCCTCTAAATATCTGTTAAGAGTGCGAGCTTCAGAGAGTTCTTTTAAAGCCTGAGAATACCTGCTTGCATTGAAGGCGTAAAAGCCCCTAACAAGGTAGTAAAGGTATTTCCCTTCTACAAGGGTTTCTGGGTCTATCCCGTCAATAAGCTGGCTATTTAACCCTTCCGAAAGTGAATCCGCATAGAGAAACTTCAAAAGGTAGTCCTCTCTACTTGTATTTCTGTAGAGATTTAAAAACACATCCTTTGCCCTATCGTATAAACCCAAAAGAAGATATGCATCACCTATGAACTCCATTTGAAGGAAAAGGTAAGTAGGCTTTTTGTAATAGTAAGGATACATGTTAAGGTATGCTATTGCGGAAAGAATACCTTCCCTTTTACCCATCCTGTAGGACTGCTTTGCATAGGACATGCCTATGTATAGGTAGGAGAGCTCACCGTAGTATCCTGACCTGTCTGCAAGAAAAGACCTGCTAAAACCAGCTATTGCGTCAGGATAATTTCCTTGTTGATATTCTATATATCCCCTATGAAAGTAGGTTTGAGCAAGCCTTACGTTCTCTCTCTCTATCTCTGTAGAAAAAGAGAGCAAAAATACCATCATTAGCACAAGAACCTTCTTTGCAAGCAGGTCAAGCCTGTAAACTATAGGACCTGTGCCATGCACTTCTGAGCTCTTCAAACCTGCCCTCCTCTATGGCTTTTCTTATGTTCTCCATTAGCCTATGGTAAAAGCGAAGGTTGTGAATGGTGTTGAGTATGTAGGCGGATATCTCTTCCACATTAAAGAGGTGTCTAAGATAGGCTTTAGTAAAGTTCCTGCAGGTATAACAATCACACTCTGGGTCTGGTGGAGAAAAGTCCCCTTTGTATTTTTCATTGCGTATGTTTATCTTCCCCTTTGAGGTAAAAAGCGTTCCAGTCCTTGCCATGCGCGTGGGTGCCACGCAATCAAACATGTCTACCCCTCTTGCCACCGCTTCAATTATATCCTCAGGCATACCTACCCCCATGAGATATCTGGGTTTTTCCCATGGAAGGTATTGGCACACAAGTTCGGTCATGTCATACATAATTTCCTTTGGCTCGCCCACAGAAAGCCCACCAATAGCATAGCCAAAGAGACCTCTTTCTACAGTCCTAAGAGCAGACTCTACCCTAAGCTCTTCAAAAAAAGCACCCTGCACTATTCCAAAAAGCACCTGGTCTTCTCTCCTTTTAGCCCTTATGCTCCTGTCAAGCCAGTCTATAGTTCTATCAATTGCAGTCTTTGCATAGGCATAGGTGGTAGGATACTCCACGCACTCGTCAAGAGGCATGATGATGTCAGAACCAAAAGCTTCTTGAATCTCGACGACCTTTTCTGGAGTAAAGAAGTGAAGGTCTCCCGCAAGGTGGTCCCTAAACTCCACCCCTTCATCCTTAACACTTACCCTTGACTTTCCATCTCCCCTTCCTCGTGAAAGGGAAAAAACCTGAAAGCCTCCACTATCTGTCAAGATAGGCTTGTCCCAGCCTATAAAGGCATGAAGCCCGCCTGCTTCCTTTATTATCTCTGCACCAGGTCTTAGGTATAAGTGATAGGTATTCCCTAATACAATCTGAGTGCCTATCTCTATAAGGTCTTTGTGGAGCATAGCTTTTACTGTTCCCTGAGTGCCAACGGGCATAAAGACTGGTGTGCGTATTTTACCGTGAGGTGTTATAAGTTCTCCAAGCCTTGCCTTTCCGTCAAATTTTATAACCCTAAAGGAAAACATATTTTTAAGGTTTGAAAAGTAATTTTACAAGCTCAAAAAACACAGGGCTGTATAAGGCTATGGCTATTAGAAATAGGGCAATGAGGACTTTT
>JAXSOP010000007.1:0-22848 GCA_037926125.1 Aquificaceae bacterium | reverse complement strand
GCGTGAGCTTTTCCATAAGTTCTGCCATGATTCCAAGTGCGGTAGGACAAACATCAGGGCAGTGGGTGTATCCGAAGAAGAGTAGCACTATCTTTTTCTGGTTTGTAAAATCAGAGAGCTTTACCCTTTTTCCCTCATGGTCTGTAAGCTCAAAGTTGTATGCAGGTTGGTCGTATAGGTGTCCGTAAAACTCATGCTGTTTCTTGCAAGATGTGGCAAACAAAAGCAGTAGAACTATAAAACTTGTTAATTTTCTCATAATTTAAAATTATAGCACAGACTTACCCTTGTGCCAACCCCCTTTTGGCTTTCTACTTTCATACTCATACCACTTCTTTGGACTATGAGTTTAACTATATAAAGTCCAAGACCTGAGCCTTCCTTGTCTACCGCTTCTCTATAGAAGAGCTCTCCTGCCCTTTCCGGATGTTCCATGCCAATACCTCTATCTTCAACCACCACACAGTGGTCTTTAAAATAGAGCCTTATTTCCTGACCTTCTTCTGTGTATTTGTATGCATTTTCTATCAGATTTCTAAGAGCCATCTTAAAGTATTCCTTGTCCACATATAGCACCACATCCTCATCAAGATACTCTATGATGAACCTTCTGCTTTCTCTAATAAACTCGTATTCCTCTTCAAGCTCTGCAAAGACCTGGTTTAGACTAACCTCTTCCACCTTTAGAGGAACTTGGGACTCAAGCCTCATTATCGTAGTTAACTGGTTTATAAGCCTTCCCATCTTCTCCGCCTGAAGCTGTATATTGCGATGCACTTCCTTTAGTTCCACCTCTGTATATCTACCCTTCTGTAGAAGCTCTGCCTGACCCTTTATGTAAGTTAATGGCGTCTTTAGGGCATGGGCTACATTTCTTATAAATTCCCTCTGCCAAAGGATTATGCTTTTGAGCCTCTCTACCATGCTGGCATAGGCTTCTTCAAGAAGACCAAACTCATCCCTTCTACCGCTCTTTCTTATTTCTACATCCAACTCTCCCTTTGATATGCGTCCTGATACCTCTGTAAGATAAGCTAAGGGTTTTAACAGTAGGTTTATAAAGTAAAAGGCAAAAAGAGAAGCGGGTAATGAAATAGCAGTTAAGACCAAGGCGGTGAAGAATATTATCTGCCTTTCCACATCCCTTATGCTATCCAGCTTTCCAAGTAGTATAAGGTGATAATCTCCTACCCTTTTTACCATAAAGGCATAGCCTTCACCTATTCCTCTCTGCACTTTTATCATGTTCTGTATATCTTGAACTTTTACTTCTGGCATTTCTCCATCAAGAAAACTCTCCATTTTAACCACTCTGCCCTTTTCATCTACAAGAACACTGGCTATCTCTCTTGAAACCACATCTTCCGCCAACAACTTCGCATAATAGTCTGGATTTTTGTAATAGTTTTTATAAAAATCCAAAAGAGGATTGACCTGATACTCCATATAATGAAGTGTATACTTATAAAGGGTTGACCTTATGACCATTAAACTAAAAAAGGACAACAATGCTACACTGCCTAAGTATAGGCTAAGAAAAAGCAGTATAGCCTTAACCCTTACTGACATCCTCTTCCACTATCATATAGCCATAGCCTCTAACCGTTTTTATTAGCTTGTGGCCTTTATCTCCTAGTTTTGTCCTTATGTTTTTTATGTACACATCCACTACGTTTGAACCTTCTCCATAAGAGTAACCCCAGACCTTTGAGTATATCTCTTCTCTACTTACCACACTATTCGCTCTTTCTATAAGTAGCTTTAGGAGCTTAAACTCCTTCTGAGTTGTAGGTATTTTTTCCCCTTTGTAGTACAACTCAAAGGATTTTAGTCTAAGCTCCAGTTCGCCAACCCTAAGAATTTGAGCCTCTTCTCTCTTATACCTTCTAAGAACCGCACCTATCCTTGCCAGAAGCTCTTTGAAGGAAAAGGGCTTTGTTATGTAATCATCAGCCCCTGCAGAAAGACCTTCCACCTTATCCTCAATCTGACCCTTGGCGGTAAGCATAATTATGGGCATGTCCTTTACCTCCCTTATCCTTCTGCAGACTTTTATCCCGTCCATTTTGGGAAGCATAATATCAAGAAGTACAAGGTCATAGTCCCCTTCCAATATGCGATTTACCGCAGAATAGCCATCCCTTACCCAGTCTACCTTATACCCTTCATGGCTCAATCCATCCAAAAGAAGCTTGCCAAGATGTTGGTCATCCTCAACAATCAACACCTTCATACTTCAGGAAGCATAAGATACTCTTCTACCTTGAGAATCTTTAATATATCCCTGTAAGGCTGTAGGGATATTTCTAACTCCCTTTCTAATCTTTCATTGCCAAGTACGCTGTAGCTAAGGTCAAGAAGAAACTGAAGAAAGCCAAACACTCCCTCTTCACCTCTGGGCATTCTTCTATAAACTATAAACCCCTCGTTATACTTCAGAACATCTGAAGATGCAAGCTGAGAGAGTATTATATGGTTAAGGTGCCCCGCATGCTTAAGGAGTATGCTGTATATGGCATTTAATAAAAATTGATGTATAACATCACGTATGTTTTCCATTGGCTGGTATAGGGCGATATCCACCCATCCTACTTTCTCAACTGGCAGGTTTCTTATAAGCTTTAAGCCCTCCATACCATCTTCTATGATGCCAAGAAGTAGCCCTTCCCTGTATATTATGTGAGTTTTTGACCCTTCTGAGTACATGGTTATCATACCCGTATTTCCCTCAGTCCCCATACCTATGAGTATCTTCCCAAACTCCAAAAAGGACCCAGATAAGCCACTCACCACCTTTTCTTCAGAATGTTTCAGCATTAGCAAGTCAATAACTCCCCCGCCTATATCTATTACATTTAACACAGAATTATTCTTGGGTGTGAGGAAAAAGTCAAAGATTTCCGAATTATAAGGGTAGACTGCAGACAATCTACCCCTCTTGTAATAGAGTTCAAATTCAAAATCTCCACCAATTATCTGAATAATGCCACTAAACTTGCTAAAATGAAAGCTCTCTAAAAGCGTTATTAGATTTACTCTATCAGCTTCAACACCTTTCATAAGGTATTCTATCTTTATCTCTTCTTTCAAGAGTTCAGGATTATAGAACTGATTTATATCTAAATAGCCACTGGAAAAAAGAGATTTTAGCTTCCTTATTTCTTCAACAAGGCTATTATCTGAGCTAACAAGTATTTGATATACGCTTTTACCATCGTAAAAATCCGTCTCCTCAAAATTTTTTATAACTTTGACCACAGCCATGGGGGTTATAACCCTTTCCATTAAAGACTTCAACTCACTATGAACTAGTTGAAGCTGAAGCACAAGCTCCTCTACTGATACAGGCTCTCCAAGTTCAAAGATTTTTTCTCTTTGGCCTTCTCTGAAGGTGAAAAAGGCTTTTGGGTTTTCCATAAACTCAGAAAGGTGGTAAAGAAGCATAGACCTTTTGTTTTGGGTATTTACCTCCTCACTATCACTGAGCTTGAAGCCTTTTATTAACCCTTTATCTGTATATAAGGATACTACCTTTACACCGAGAAAAAGGTCAAGAGTGCCTACTCTATTAAAAAGACATCCATTGAGAAGGTCTACCAGGTCCTGCTTTGAACTTAAGTGTCCAGAAATCATAGTATCATCCTTTCTACCCTTGATATTAGATAGTCTTCCAGAACTTTAAAGGTTTCCAACACGCCCTCACCCCTTATGGCACTTGCACAAACAGAAGGGTAGTTCTCAAGGTTTATAACCTTCTCCATCTCTCTGTAATCCATGGCGTTTGGTAAGTCAAGCTTGTTATACTGGACTACCACAGGAACACTTGAAGGATCCTTACCTATTCGAAGCAGGTCTGCCCTAAGAAGACTGTAAAAGTTTATGTTCTCATTTAGCCTTTCCTTTTGAGAGTCTACAACAAACACCACCCCATCAACACCCCTAAGAACTGTAAGCCTAATATCCTTGTATATGTCTTGACCAGGCACTGTGTATAAGGCAAAGGAAAGGGTAAGATCCCCCACTTTTACCTTCTTTGTGGCAAAGTCAAAGACAAGGGTTTTCTCTTCTTGAGTGTCTATCTTCATTAGACTAAGACCCTCCATCTCCGACAGCTTTTCAAGGTTTGTGGTCTTGCCAGATTGGCCTATACCGTAATAAACCACCTTTAGCCTTATGATCTTCCTTTCAAGGTCTACCAGCATATATGTCCCTCCTAAGCTTTATTTCTCCCCATCTTATGCACTCTGTGCACAAGGGTTTATATGTATTATAAGCCTTACCACAGGAACAAACAAAGGGTTTGAGAAGTTCCTTTATTCCAAGTAGACAATACCTGTCCTGTTCTCTGTGGGATTGAGAGCTGTAAAAGAGTGCTTTTAAGGGAGTTGTAAGCTTTTCCTCTAAGTTCTTTGCCTTACTGAATAAGTTGAGGCGAAGATATACCATACAGAGGGTGTTGGGGTCTATGGCTTCTGATTTTGCCTCTATGGTGTCAAGCAGTTTGGTAAGAGCCCTTTCATCCTCAAGGAGATTCCAGATCACCTCTTCTTGATACCTCATAGATAGGGACTTTTCCCAAACTTTTCTGGCATCCTTTAGCCTATCTTGAGAAAGGAGATATTTTAGGTAAACCGCATAAACAAAAGGCGACGGACTTAGGTCAAAGGCTTTTTCTATAAGCTTTTCCTCTCCATTTTTAAGATAGACCATAGCCATTATCTCCGCCTTAATGCCCCTTTGTCTTTCCCTTTCCCATCTTTCGCATAGCTGAAGGGCTTTTTCTTGATACTCTAAGGCTCTTTCCCAGCTCTCCGAGAGAGCATAGAGATTTCTAAGTCCCTTAATCGCCCTTAGGTTTTCTCCATCTTTTAAGAGTGCCTGATTGAACTTTTCCTCCGCTTCCTGCAGGTTTTCCTCCCTTAGCATAATCTCACCCACAGTGGCTGAAGCTATGTTGTTGAAATTCTTGAGCTCCTCAAGCCTTCCTTGCCTGTAGACCACCTCTACAACAAGAGACCTTGCTGGCTCAACAAACCTCCCTGCAGAAAGAAGCAATCGCTCCGCCCTGTTCAAATAGCCCCTTGAAAGCTCTCTTAGCCCCTCCTCTAGTCCATGAAGCCATCTTTTTAGCATGGTCTCCCTCAAAAGGAAGTAAAAGGAGGGCAACAAAAAGCCAATAGCAAAAGTGAAAAGCAGAAGCACAAACAGGGGTATGTTGTAGGTTATATGAAAAAAACGGACTTCTACATATCCGGAGTTCTGAGCTATAAAAAGGAGGAAAACTGTAAGAAGGACTATAAGAACAATAAGCTTTATTACACTCATAAACTTACCCTCTCTGCATTAGAGTAGAGCCACTCAAGGTCATAGTATTCTCTCCACTCCTTCTGGAATATATGGACTATTATATCAATAAGGTCAATAAGTATCCAGTTGGATTCTTCAGCCCCTTCCACATGGTCTGGTTTTATACCAATCTTTTCAAGTTCTTCGCTAAGATGTTTTAGAAGGGCTCTTGCATGCACCACAGAGTTAGCTGTGGCTATTATAAAGTAATCGGATATGTTTGTTTGTTTTGAAACGTCCAAAACTACCACATCCTCCGCCTTTTTTTCCTCCAATAGATTTTTAATGGTCTTTAAAAGCTCCTTAATGTCCTGCATACCTTCTAAGTTCTCTATAGTAAAGATTCTCTCCATACACCTGTGCATATGTTTCAAGTAGTCTTAAGCCCTCCTGTCTGCTCACTTCTGCAATGTTTTTCCACCTTTCTATTTCTCTACTTAGGAAATCAATTCTGTTTTTGATAGCCTTCTTATCCTCTTCAGATTTGGCGGACCTTAGCTCCTTCTCTGCAGATTCTATCCATTTTCTATATTTTGACTCCTGTCTTTTCGCTTGTTCTTTTACGAGTAGCAAGGATTTTATATACCTGTATAGGACCTCTACCTCTGAAACTTGCTCAGGGAAGTTTACAAGGAGGTTTCTGTATCTAAGTGATGCAGAGTAGTAATAACCAAAGTCCTCATAAAACCTGCCTATTAGGTATTCGTGTTTTGCGATTTTTGTCTGAGCATTGTCTATAAGCTCCATTACTCTATCTGTGTACGGACTGTTAGGATATTTACCAAGAAACTCCTTTGCCTTGTCTATGGCTTTTAGTGTGTAGCTCTGGTCCCTGTAAGCATCGGGTGCCACCTTCATGTAGCTATCTACTACCATGAAGTAAACCTTCTCCGCCTCTGGGCTTTCTGGATAGTAAAAGAGATAGTCCTCAAGGTAAACTATAGCATTTATATAATCCTTTCTCAAATAGTAGCTTTCACCTATTGTATACTTGGCGGACTTTATCTGTTCTGGCGTAAGGTTTTCTAAGTATTTCAGAGCCTCTGAGAGCTTGCTTATGGTTTCTCTGTAGTCTTTTCTTGCGTAGGCGGACATGCCCTGAGAGTAGCTCTCCGTAGCAAGTCTTGCCCTTTTCTCCTCAGTCATTTTCGCACAGCCCACCAAAAATATGAGTAAAAGCACTAAAAATCTACGCATGGCTTAAGCTGTAGCTGTTTATATTGGTATCCTCGCTGGTGCTTATCCGCACATTCAGAAAACCTTTTGCCTGCAGTTTCTTGTTTACGCACTCATATCTTATAGGGTGCACTTGTAGTTCAAGGCCACCTTGAGGGTATAAGGGTACCTCCTTCTCAAGCTCAAGCATAAAAAGAGATGAGCTTTTTATATAGCCTTTGCCAGAGCATACAGGGCATGGTTCTGATAGTATCTTGGTTACACTTCTGCCAGTTTTTCTCCTTGAAATCTCCAAAATACCCAGCTTAGTAAAGCCATATATGGTAACGCCACAGGCTTCCTCGCCAAAGGCTGACAACATGCTGTTTATTATAAGGTTTTTGTTTTCTTGCTTTTTCATGTCTATAAAGTCTACAAGAATTATACCACCTATGTCTCTTAGTATTATCTGTCTAACTATTTCTCTTACCGCCTCAAGGTTTGTCTTGAGTGCATTCTCCTCATGACAAGAGCCTGAAGGGTCTCCACTGTTTACATCTATTATTGTAAAAGCTTCCGTCTCCTCTATAACTATGTATCCACCGCTTTTCAGCCAAAACACCTTATTAAAGATGCCTTTAAGAGTTTCGTGAAGCCTGTATCTATGTACATAACCGGATGGGTCTTTGAGGTATAGGTTCTTTCTAAGAAGACTCGGTTCAAACTCCTCAAGAAAAGAAGCTATGTTGTTCCATACTAGGGTGTTGTCAGATACGACCTCTTCTATTTCCTGCCAATAATCTCTTATGAGCCTTATGTAGCTCGGGTATTCTTCAAGGATCATCTGGGGTTTCTTTAGGGCTTTTGCCCTCCTTTGGACCCATTGCCATTGTTCTCTTAGTTTTTGCAGTTCCTTCTTTATAACCTCTGGGTCCGCATGGACTGCAGAGCTCCTAACTATTACACCTTCATCCCCTATATCCCCCTCTAAAAGTTTGCATAGGTTATCTCTATCTTCCAAATGCAATTTGCTGGAGCATTTTATATCCTTCCCTTTGGGAAAGTATACTAAATACTTACCTACTAACCTTATGTTAGTAGTGAGTTTTGCCCCCTTTTCACCCTCTGGCTCTCTTACCACCTGTACTATAACACTGTCTCCCACTCTATAACTCTCACCCTTTAAAGGCAGAAAGGCATCTTTACCAATACCAATATCCACGAATACACCGTCCATGCCCTTTGCTAGCCTTTTTACCCTACCCTTGAATATGCTATCTAAAAGTCTTTGTCTTCCTTTTTGTTCAGCACTTACTCTACAAGTTGCCTCACCATCTATAAGAAAGGAAAGTATCAACTCATCTGAGGACAGAACTATTAGCCTCTTTGCCATTAACTCTATTATACTCTTTCTACTATACTCTTTATTATCTCTCTCTCAAGGGGAGAACCCACCTTTGGCAGTATGTTCTCTAACACTAAGCCCTTGACATTTGGTTGTCTGTCAAGCCTTCTAGCACACCTTATTGTGTCCCTTATGGAAAAAACAAAGTCTACTGGCTCTTCAGATTGCTGAGTCTGATACGCCCTATAAGCCTTCCTTATGGCGTTAGCTATCTTTAGAAGCTCAAAGAGCTTCCACAAAATATCTTCAAGCTCTTCTTGACCTTTGAGTGGTTCGGTCTTTATTCCATTTACAACTGAATGCCAAAGGTATATAAATTCCTCAAGGGTAAGATGCAAAAGCTCCCGAACATGGTCTTTGAGTATTATTGCCTCGTCGGGGTGATATATGCCCTTTTCATCTTCGAAGGGTGGGTAGTCTACAAAGATAATATCTGCCCTTGACTTTATATCCTGTGGAAGTTCAGAAACTCCAAGATAATTCTGAGGGTTCATGCCACCCACAAGGATAACCTCCCTGTGTGCCCTTATGACTTCACCAGTGGGGAGAGTGAGGTATCTTCTGTAATCAAAAAGGGAATTAAAAAGTTTCACCATTCCGGCGGGTAATGTGTTTATCTCATCAAAGTATATAACTGCACCAGGGGTTTGAAGTGCCTTTACAAGGTCTGAATATGCTCTCTTTGTGCCTCTTTTAGGGTCAAATTCGTATACAAAGGTGATATCTTCCTTTTCCATTTTTGAATTACAGGGTATTATGTATAAAGGTCTGTTGGTAAGAGCTGAGAAAACTTCCACTAGGAAGTTCTTTCCTACACCTGCATCACCCTCAAGTATGAGAATACCCTCAGAGTACATGAGCTGTTCTTTTACCAAGGATACAAACCTTTCTAAATTCCTAACAAACCAAGGCGTCTCTTCGTAGGATACAAAAAGGGGAAGCCTTGAAGGTTCAGAGGAGATGAGTCCGTTTAGATGTCTAAGGTATCTTTTGACCCATTGGGGCAATGCCTTTAACTCCTCCTGAGATAAAAGGTTTGGATATCTTTTTGGCTCTATTAGGACACCATCTTCTCTCTCAAAGGCTATTTTGGCAAATATTTTGTCCTGCAAGGGTAGCCTCTCTTCTACTCTTATCCTCCACTTTAGTTTCCTTCTCTCTCCAGAAAACTTGGGAAATTCTTCAGAGCCAAAGATTACTTTTGAGTCTTCAAACCTTATCCTGTATCTGCTTAGCCTGTCTTGAAGTAGTTTTTCATGAAAGACCTTGGTAAGCTGACCCTGTGCCTGTTGATTTAAAGAGCTGGGTAGCTTGTTTATAAACTCTCTTGCTCTCTTCACTTCTTCAAGGGCTTCAAAGTCTCTTATGTCACTGCTTTCAACCTCACTTACCGCTTTTCTTACACTTCCTAAGTGTTCCTGCAGGGCTGCCTGGAAGTATGTTTCAAGGCTTTCTTTTAGTGCCTTTAACTTTTGAGCCCTTTCACCCTCTTCTAACTTCAGCCTTGACTCTAGTTCTCTTAGGTCTCTTGCATCTGCCTTGCCTTCTTTTATCTTGTCCTCTATATTTTTCACAAAGGTGTTAAACTTGGCTTCTTCTATAAAGGTTTGTGCTTCAAGTATTATCTCTCTGAGCCTTCTTATGGGTGAATCCATGGAGAGGAGCCTTCTGTATTCTTCAAATTCTTGAGGGTCTGAAAGGGTGCTTACCCTTTTGAGTTTGTTTCTCAGAGCTTTTAGTTCCTCTTCCGCCCTTTTTACTATCTGGGACTGCCTGTCTTTGTGGTATATAAAGTCTGTGAGGTTGGTAGTTATAGCTCTAAGACTATAAAGCCTCTTGTCATCTTCCTCTCTATAGGTGCAGGTGTATATTGTTCCGTCGGGAGATACTCTTACCACAGAATAACCAAAGCCTTCAAAACTCTGAATGACCTCAAGATTAGGAAGATACACAAACCCCATCTTGTTTTCTTCTGCATCCGCAAGGAATAGGAACTCACCATCTGGCGATATATCCATCTGAGAGATATTTATGGGTGTTGTAGTGCTGTTAATAGAACCCTCAAGCTGTAGGTCGTAAACATAGAGCTGGTTTCCTTCCGCAAGGATTAGCCTGTCCCTTAGTGGAAGGACCGCCTTGCCAGATGCATGTTCCAGTTTTCTAAGGAGCTTTCCGCCTAGGTCATAAAGGGCTACGCCCCTTGTGCCAGACAAAAGGAGCTTACCAGTTCCTATAAATTTCAGAGACCTTAGCTCTCCTATTTGAGCCTCTGAATAGGAAAAGGTGCTTCTAAAGTCCAAGCCCTCCGAGCTAAAGCCTCCAGATATATCTATCACATAAACCCTATCTCCCACAACACCATAAGCGAGGAGATTTCCATGTAGGTCAAGTCCAACAGACGCCCTTATACCTTCTTGTGTTGTCCTAAAGCTCTTCCATGTTTGGGGGTTTTTTATGTCTTCAAGAAGATAAACGACCAAATAGGGTGGTGTTATAAGGGCGAGATACCTTCCTTTAAATAGGATATCCGTAATTACCTGTGCGGGTGGTCTTGAGGGTAGTCTATGAATTTTGCCCCTCCAATCATAGAGCTGTAAAAGCCCGTGCCTTCTGCCCACAAGAAGCCAATACCCGTCTTCAGACACATCCATAGCGTCCACCCAAAACTCTTCTATGCGTGCATCTGGGTCCTTCTCAAGGAAATCCTCGGGATTTAGCGTGAGTTCTCCCTTTGGGGTTATAAGACTAAAGGCCTTTTCCTCCTCTCTTCTACCCAGCAACTTTTGGATAAAACGCATAGCTTTAAAATATTAACCATGAAAGCTAAAAAAAGCTATGATTTATCTTATGTTGAAGCCTTCAGCGGTGTAGAAAACATGCAAAAGGATTGGGAAAACCTTCTCCTCGTAGAAAATAATGGAAAACCCATTTTTAGACTTTACCGATGGCAAGAACCGACCATAAGCATAGGATATTCACAAAAAGAACCCAATATATCTCTCCCAGTGGTAAAGAGACCTACAGGAGGTGGTGCTCTTCTTCATGGCTGGGACTTGTCCTTTTCCTACGCAGGACTTAGAAAGGATTGGGGCTGGAGTTTTACAAGGGTCTATAAAAATTTCATGGGTCTTATCTTGGAAGGTCTTAGGGAATTAAATCCTGGATTTGAGATGAGCAAATATAAAGGAGGATATGAGGACTTTTTCTGCTACTTTTATCCAACCTTTGGAGAGATAACCTATAGGGGCAAAAAGGTCCTTGCTTGTGCCATGAGGGTTTTGAAATCTGCTTTTGTTATACATGGAAGTCTTTTTATTGAATTTGACTACGAAGAGTTTGAAAGGCTCACTGGGATTCACTCAAGCACGATCAAAGAGAGAATAATAACCTTTAAAGAGCTAAATATACCATCAGGTGTTTTAGTTTATCTTATGGAGGAACGAGTTCAAAAGCCTATATGTTGTAAAATAGAAACATGCCAGTAGCTATAACTCTTTTTAGATTTTTCCTACTTTTTCCCACCCTTTATCTTCTTCAAGAAGGACAAAAAAGTCTTGCAGGAGTTCTTGTAATAGTTGCGGGCATTTCTGATTGGCTGGACGGTGGTATAGCAAGAAGAAACAATCAGGTAAGTAGACTGGGTATGCTCCTTGACCCTCTTGTGGACAAGGTCTTTGTCCTTGGTGTACTATCCTACTTTTTATATGCTCATGAGATTGGAATTTTGCCCTTTATACTACTTCTTATAAGAGAGCTTTCTGTATCCTTTCTTAGGAGTATCTCGGTAGAAAAGGGCTATACCATGCCCGCATCCTACCTTGGAAAAGCAAAGGCTTTTCTTGAGTTTATAACCCTTATAGCTCTGTGCCTTGGTCAAAATTACGCTGACATCCTTTTATGGGTATCAGTTTTATTGGCATATATCTCTATGTATGACTATGTGATTAAGTATGTGGTCTTTGAGAGAAGGGTCATGCCTTAATATAAGTTTCGGTTTCTACTCATTAGCGGGAGAGTCCTACTCCTAAGACCAGTCAGTCTGATAATCTTCTCTTAGCTCTTCAAGAGGTCTTGCGGAATCTATAAGAAGGATGGGAATATCATCCTCTATAGGATAGTAAATTTTGCAGTTGAAGCATATAAGCAAGTTTCTTTTTTCATCGTAGGTTAGGTCTCCCTTGCACTTTGGACATGCGAGTATCTCAAATAGCTCCTTGCTAAGCATTCTAATCCTCCTTTATATACTCCCAAAGCTCTAACATAAACCTTTTGAACTCATCAAACTCCTTTTTGCTGAGCTTTTTGAGAAGGCTTTCCTCATCAAAGACAAGATAGCCAGATACTGGAGAAAAGTCAATATGCTCAAGATGGGCGGTTTCAAGACCAAACACACACATATATTGCTGAGCTTGTTCCTTAAACTTTACAAACTCTTCTTCGTAAGGCTGTGATTCTTTTGTAGTCCAATGATAAGCACCTCCAAAGGGATTTAGCCAGTATTGTTCGTTAGACTCGATACAAAAACTTGCCCTTTTTACAGACATAAGGTCTGTCAAGAGCTCCCCGTCTGGCATGCTGACAGCCCATACCCTATTCTTTAGAGGGTTTATAAAAAACTCAACCTGCCTGTATTCTATCATCCCTAACCTCCTACCCTAAACATCTCAAACTTCTTTGGCATGATACCACTTTTAAGAAGCTCAAGCCTTTTCTCTGAATACCTGTCAGACCTCCAAGCCCAGACCTTCTTGACAAACTCTCTTATTTCCTCATCGCTTGCACCAACTCTTATAAGGCTTTTTACATCGTGGCCATCCTGAGCAAATAGGCATGTAAGCAGTTTCCCATCTGCGGTAAGCCTTAGTCTGTTGCAATCTCCACAGAAAGGCTGAGTTATAGAGGATATAAAGCCCACTTCCACCCAATCATCTTTGTATCTGTATCTATCCGAAACCTCTCCCCTATAGGACTTTTCTACAGGCTCAAGTTCAAAGTGTTTGCTAAGAAGTCCTAACATCTCCCTTGCGGAATATACCTTTTCCAAAGACCAGCCATTTACATTCCCCACATCCATAAACTCTATAAACCTCACAACTACACCCATTGACTTGAAAAAACGTGCTATATCTACTATTTCAGTATCGTTAACATTCCTTATAACACATACGTTTACCTTTACGGGCTTTAGCCCAACCCTTAGAGCCTCCTCTATACCCTCAACTATCTGAGAAACCTTTACGCCTCTGCCTACAAGCTTTGAGAAAACTTCATCCTTAAGAGAATGAAAGCTCACTGTAACTCTCTTTAGTCCTGCATCTTTTAGAACTTTCGCCCTTTCCCTTAGCAAAAAGCCGTTAGTCGTAAGGCTCAAGTCCTCAATGGGAAGTTCAGATAGATAAGCTATTAGGTTTTCAAGGTTTCTTCTCAAGAGTGGCTCACCACCCGTGAGTCTGACCTTCTTCACGCCAAGGGGAATTATCGCCTTAACAAACTTGGCAATTTCCTCAAAGGAAAGAATTTCCTCACGTCTAAGGAATTCATACTCCTCTCCCTCTGGCATACAGAAACTACACCTAAAGTTGCACCTATCTGTCACCGATATTCTTAGGTCATGAAGCTCTCTTCCAAGGGCGTCCTTTATCATGCTCCGAGCACCCACTCACTTCTGCCATCCGCAAAAACTTCCTTTTTCCATATGGGCACTCTCTTTTTAACCTCATCCACCGCATACCTGCAAGCTCTAAAGGTCTCATCTCTGTGCCCACCAAAGACCACAACCATAAAAGAAGGTTCTCCTACTTTTACCACACCAAGTCTGTGGTGGATAAAAACCTCTTTGACAGGAAAATTATTTAAGGTCTCCTCTCTTATTTCTTCCATTATCCTGATAGCCATATCAGGAAAGGCTTCGTAATGAAGTTCTTTAACATCTCCATCCTCTGGTGCAGACCTGGCTATGCCCAGAAAAACAAGGCTTGCACCACAATCTTGTGGGGGATTATATTTCAACAGAAGTTTATCCGCACCGATCCACTCTACGCCGAGATAAATCTTTGGTATCATGGATATAATTATAGGTGTGTCCCTGGATTTTTTAATGACTTATCTCAAAAAGTCTTAAACTATTATACATGCCTGAGGTTAGGAGTAAACTGAGCAAGGTACAGAAGGCAGCCATACTTCTTATGGCAATGCCCCCACAAGTTGCTGTGGAGGTAATGAAAGAGCTTTCCGACGATGAAATTCAGGAAGTGCTTCTTCATGCTACAAACCTTGAAGGTATAACACTTAAGGACATAGAGGAGGTGGCAAAGGAGTTTATAGAAGAATACAAGGCAACATCCTTTATAACTCCTGATATAGATGCCCTTCTTGAGTTTGCAAGAAAAGCCCTCCCGCCAGACAAGTTCGCAAAAATATACGAGTTTCTCAGTAGTTCAACCCTAATAAAAAGTTTTCAGGAGCTTGAAAGGGTCGATAGCAAAATATTGGCTAACATACTGATGAGTGAGCACCCCCAAACCATTGCGGTTATTCTGTCTCAGTTAAACCCAAACAAGTCTGCAGAAATACTCAAACTTCTTCCGGACACTCTAAGCATAGAGGTGGTAAAAAGGCTCGCAACCCTTGAAAACATATCTCCTGAGTTCTTTGGCGAGCTTATAGAAGTCCTTGCAGAGGAGATAAAGGGTATGGGTATAAGCGGTATCATGCAAAAGATGGAAGGCATAACCCTTACCGCAGAACTTTTAAACATGCTTGATAGGGACACCACAAATAAGATACTAGCAAAGTTGGACGAAGAAGACCCATATCTCTCGGAGAAGATAAAGGAAAAAATGTTTACCTTCGAAGATATAAGAAAGCTTGACAACAGGGCAATTGTGGAGATACTAAAAGCGGTAGAAAAGAGTACCCTCATAATAGCTCTGAAGGGAGCACCTGAAGACATAAGAGAAAAGTTTTTCTCCAACATGTCCAAGAAGGCTGCGGACATAATGAGGGAGGACATGGAATCCCTTGGACCTGTGAGAGCCTCTGAAGTAGAGAAGGCTCAAAAACAAGTCATACAGGTTATAAAGAACCTTGCGGACCAGGGAATAATAGATTTGACGGGCGGGGAGACTTATGTCTAAGGAGGAATTCAAGCCTCTTCACCACCTTCACGATTTGGAAACTGGGCACAAGTTACAAACTACACAGTCTAAAGAAATTGAAGAAAATGCAAGCGACCCTTGTAAAGAACTTTATTTAAGGTGGCAAGTGGAAAGGGAAAGACTGGAAGAAGAAGTTAAGAGCTTAAAATCTCAGCTGGAGAGCCTTGAAAGAGAAAAGGCGAGACTACTTGAAGAAAAGGAAGGTGCCTTGATGGCTCTTGAGGGGAAAAAGGCTGTTGAGATGCTTCTTGAGACTATATCGGAGAGGCTCTTAGAAAAACTTAAAGAAAGCGAGAAGAGTATGCAGGAAGAGGTGATTAAGCTCGTATTCAGACTCCTTAAAATGCTTCTTCTCACGGACCTCATACCAAAAGAAGACCTGGTTCTCAGGATTTTATCAAAGGTGCTTGAGTCTGGTGTAGAGCTTAAGGGGCAGGTTGTCCTATACCTTAACCCTAAGGACTCTCACAAAATATCCTCCCATATTGAAAGCCTTAAAGAAAGGTTGGATGATAGAGTGCAACTCAGCCTTACAGTAAAGGAAGACTTAAGGGAAGGAGAAGTTCTTATAGAAACCCCAAAGTTTTGGATAGAGAGACGGTATGAGGACATAATAGCAGACCTTATAGAGGATTTAAAGAATGAAAGGGGTATTTAGAGTATATCATAAAGTCTACAAAGCAAGCGGTGTATATCTTGAAGCCTACAACACAGACGGAGCTGTCGGAGACCATGTGATCATATACCCCCACAGAAACAAGCCAGTTGAAGGAGAGATAATTGGCTTTAATGAGGACAGATGCATCATAATGCCCTTTAGCCTCTCTTCTGGTGTTAAGGCAGGAGATAGGGTGTGGATAAAAAAAGAGCATGTTTCTACAGTTGTGGGGGAGGGTCTTCTTGGGGAGCTCCTTGATCCTTTTGGAAGGAAGCTTGTGGACGGATCTGTACCCTTAGGCGAGAAGAGACCAATCTTGTTGGAAGACATAAACCCCTTAGACAGAGAAAGGATAAGAGATGTTTTTGACTGTGGCATAAGGTCTATAAATGCACTTCTTACTTTGGGTAAAGGTCAAAAGGTGGGTATATTTGCAGGAGCTGGGGTAGGCAAGAGCACCCTTTTGGGTATGATAGTGAAAAATAGCAAGGTTGATGCGGTTGTTCTTGCCCTCGTAGGAGAGCGTGGAAGGGAGGTTAGGGAATTTGTAGAGGATGTGCTTGGAGAGGAGGGAAGAAAAAGAAGCATAATAGTAGTTACCACCTCAGACCAAACACCCATACTAAAGGTAAAGGGTGCCATAAGTTCTCTTGTGCATGCAAGGTATCTTGCAAGCATGGGTATGGATGTCCTGTTAGTTATGGACTCTATAACAAGGCTTGCCATGGCTCAGAGAGAGGTAGGGCTTTCCGCAGGAGAGCCACCAACCATGAAGGGCTACACGCCTTCGGTCTTTTATCTTCTTTCGAAGGTAGTGGAAAACTGTGGTAATTTCAAAAAGGGCAGTATAACTGGGATTTTTAGCGTCCTTGTAGAGGGTGATGATATTAGCCTTGACCCTGTAGCAGACTCTCTTATGGGCGTCCTTGATGGGCATATAATCCTCTCAAGAAAGAGGGCAAACGCAGGCATATATCCAGCCATAGACCCAGTAAGGAGCTTAAGCAGGTTAATGCCTCAGGTGGTAGGCAAAGAGCATACGCAAATGGCTATGTATATAAGAGAGGTGCTAAGTGCTTATGAATCCATGGAAGACATGGTGCATATTGGTCTTTACACTGCAGGCAGTAATCCTCTTGTAGATAAGGTGGTAAAAAACCAAGAGGGCATAAAAGAGTTTTTTAGACAAGATGTGGAACAAAAAGCAAGCTACGAAGAAAGCTTGCAAGCTCTTAAGGCTCTCTACGAGAAACTGCTATAATTTAAATTATGGTGGAACTAAGAAGTTATGCAGAGGAAAAGGTAGACCTTGCCAGGTCCACCCTTAGAAAGCTCATGTCCCTTACAACGGACATAAAGAATAAAACTCTTTTGAAGTCTGCGGAACTTTTACAAGAAAGAAAGGAGTTTATAAAGGAAGAAAACCAAAAGGACATAGAATACGCAAAGTCTCAGGGGCTTTCTACCGCTCTAATAGACAGGCTCCTTCTTAACGATAAGCGTATAGAGGGTATGGTAAAGGTTCTCAGGGATGTGGCTTCTTTGCCAGACCCTGTGGGAGAGATAACGGGTATGTGGACTCGGCCCAACGGTCTTCAGGTTGGAAAGATGCGCGTGCCTCTTGGAGTTATCTTCATCGTCTACGAGGCAAGACCTAACGTTACCATAGAGGCTGCATCCTTGTGTATGAAATCTTCAAACGCTGTAATCTTAAGGGGTGGAAAGGAAGCTATAAACTCAAACAGGGCTCTTGTTGAAGTTCTGCGTCAGGCATGTAAGGAAACAGGCTTTCCAGAGGAGGCGGTTCAATTTATAGACAGACCAGAGAGGGAAATAGTATGGGAGATACTTGGTATGGAGGGCAAGGTGGACGTGGCAATTCCGAGAGGTGGTGAGAGCCTAATTAGGGCGGTTGCGGAAAAGGCAAAGGTGCCCGTGATAAAGCACTACAAGGGTGTGTGTAATATATATGTGGATGAGGATGCAGACCTTACAAAGGCTTACCATATTGTCTACAACGCAAAGGTGCAGAGACCCTCTGTCTGTAATGCAGTGGAGAACCTGATAATCAATAAGAGCCTCTTAAACAGTTTTTGGGTAAAGATGGCGGATATCTTGGGAAAGGCGGGCGTAGAGTTAAGATGCGACCCAGAAAGCCTTGAAGTGATAAAGTCCAGACCAGAGCTTTCTCACGTAAAGGCAGTGCCAGCCACAGAAGAGGATTATTATGAGGAATTTTTGGACCTTGTATTGGCGGTAAAGACCGTAGAAAGCCTTGAGGAAGCCATAGAGTTTATAGAAAAATACGGCTCAAAGCACTCAGATGCCATAATAACAGAAAACTACACAAAAGCCATGAAGTTCATAAAGGAGGTGGACTCCGCAGCGGTTTATGTAAACGCCTCCACACGCTTTACTGATGGCAACGAGTTTGGTCTTGGTGCGGAGATGGGTATATCCACCGATAAAATTCACGCAAGAGGTCCCATGGCTCTTGAGGAGCTAACCATTGAGAAGTTTGTGGTCTTTGGAGATGGTCAGTTAAGGGACAACGTGGGAGTTCCTATGGAATGGATGCAATAGACACACGGGAGCTTATAGATTTTCTAACCAAGGGAGAAGCTTCAGAGCGTTTAGAGAGATACTTTAAGGAGGTAGAAAGAAAAAAGGGTAAGATTTTTCTCTCCAACTACACTATTCTTGAGCTTGCGTACCTTCTTGAATACAACTTTGGAGTAAGCAGAGGGCTTGTAGCTAAGAGCCTAAGAACTATAATTGAGGACAGACTTTTTAAAGTAGAGGGTAAAAGGGAGCTTGAAGAAGCCCTTAGGCTTTATGTGGAAGGTATGGACTTACTTAATGCTCTGAAAGAGGTTCAACTAAAGAGGGCTAACGCAAAGAGGATAAGTCTATGAAAATAAACATAACCTTTGACCTTGCACCCTTTCTCCCATGGCTAAAAAACTATGACAGGGATAAGTTCACCAGAGACCTCGTAGCTGGTCTTACAGTAGCTGCGGTGCTAGTGCCTCAGTCCATGGCTTATGCCCTCCTTGCAGGCATGCCACCCATATACGGACTGTATGCCTCTTTTCTTCCTGTTATTGTAGCTGCACTCTTTGGAAGCTCAAGGTTTCTGGCTACAGGTCCAGTCGCCATGACCGCCCTGCTCACTGCATCCGCACTATATGGGTTGGCAGAGCCGGGAAGTGAAAGGTGGATTGCCCTTGCAGCGATTCTCGCCTTGATGGTAGGCTTTATTAGGCTTATTGTGGGAATGCTAAAGCTCGCCTTTGTGGTAGAGCTTATTTCCACAAGCGTTATAGTAGGCTTTACCAGTGCAGGTGCTTTCGTTATAGCCCTAAGTCAGGCAGGGCATCTTCTTGGCTTTAAGATAACCCAAAGCACGCATATATACGAGGTGTTAGTGGATATCTTCAGCAAAATTTCTCAAACAAACCCTTACACCCTAATAATAGGTGTTGTAGCCTATGCCATAATATGGCTTTCAAGAAGGATAAGCCCCCTCCTGCCCGGTGCTCTTTTGGCGGTGCTTATAACTTCTTTGGCTTCTTACTTTTTTGGTCTTCAGAATTTTGGTATTTCCATCGTAGGAAACGTGCCAAGTGGTCTGCCTTCCTTTGAAATTTTTTCTGTAGACTACAGAACTTTTTCCCAGCTCTGGGTGGGTGCCCTTGTGATATCCGCCTTTGGGCTTATGGAGGCAGTAGCCATAGCAAAACAACTTGCCATAAGGGCAGGAGACAAATGGGACCCTAACCAAGAGCTAATAGGTCAAGGGCTTGCCAATATAGTGGCTGGGCTTTTTAAGGGCTTTCCTGTGGGTGGCTCCTTTTCAAGGTCCGCTCTAAACTTCCAACTGGGAGCAAAAACACCCATAGCCGGCGTAATAACTGGCTTGTCAGTGGGCTTAACCTTGCTTTTCTTCGCTCCGCTCTTTTACTATCTTCCAAAGGCTACTCTCTCTGCCATAGTGCTTTCTGCGGTTATAAACCTTATAAGACCTCAGGAAATTCTAAAACTCTATAGGATAAACTCCATAGATGGAGTTGTGGCTGGTGTGACCTTCGCTACTGTCTTTTTCATGGACCTGTGGGTTGCCATAACCCTTGGAACGCTCATAGCCTTTGGAAGTTTTGTATACAAGACCATGTATCCAAGGATAGTGGTGCTTACAAGAAACCCTGAGTCTTCTACCTTTGTAAACGCAGAGAGAGAAAAGCTACCCGAATGTCCTCAAATACTCTACATAAGACCCAACATGTCCTTATACTTCGGCAATGCGGAGTATGTTTACGAATATGTGCTTCAAAAAGTGGAAGAGAGGAAAAAATCTCTCAGGTTTGTCCTTCTTGACCTTGAGGCAGTTAACTACATGGATGCACCGGGCAGTTTAACGCTGGTGAGGCTTTTGGACAGGATAAAGGCTATGGGTATAGAGCCAGCCATGGCAAACATAGGATGCACTGTATACCCACTTCTTGAGAATGTGGATTTGGATAAACACATAGACATAGACCATATCTTTGACTCAAAGGGTCAGTCCATAGTGGAGCTTTTTAAAAGGCTTGACCACGAGTATTGTAGGAAGAGATGCCCCTATGCGGTCTTTAAAGAGTGTTGGACTGTAAAAGAACAGGGCTTTAAGCCAGTGGAGAAGGTAGCATAGCTTATCTGTATAGACCCTTTGACATTATGTATTCTTCCACCCTTTCTGGCACCAGCCACCTTATACTTTTGCCCCTCTTAACCCTCTCTCTTATCTCCGTGGAGGATATGTCTATTCGTCTTACAAAGAGAAAATGAAAATCCTCTCCTTCCTTGAGCTCGGGAAAGTTTTCCCCCAGATAATTCATAACCTTCTCCCGCTTGCCCTCTCTGTCTACCACCACAAAACGAGCAAGGGAGATAAGCTCATAAGGCTCTCTCCAGAGGTGAAGGCTCAAAAAGCTGTCCGCTCCTACGAGAAAATAAGGCTTTTGCCCAAGAGTTTTGTTTAAATCCCTTGCGGTATCCACCGTATAAGACACTCCACCTCTCTCTATTTCTATCCTGCTTACCTCAAAGTCATGAAAACCCTCTATCGCAAGGCTTACCATGTTATACCTATCCTCTGCACTTACCCTGTGTGGCTCCTTTAGAGGTGCTTGATTAGCTGGTAAAAAGACTACCCTTTCAAAGCCCAAAAGCTCAAGGCTATCCCTTGCTACTAAGAGATGACCTATATGTATTGGGTCAAAGCTACCACCAAAGAAGAGTTTCATAATTTAGCATAAAATTATAGCGGTATTTAGGTTTGTTTTAGGTCAGATAGGTAGTCAAAATACAACATTCAACCGTGCAAAGTCAAGCTTTCTTTGACTCGCTCCTTAGGTAATTCTTTAAATATCAAACCAAAAGGAGGTGTAGTTATGTTTAAGAGCATTATTTTCAAAAAGGCTCTTCTTAGCACTGCGGTTTTTTCCTTTGCCCTCGGTCTTGCGATCGCCGGCATGCATGAAAAGGATCGCAAGAAGGCAGATGGGAAGCCTAACATAGTCCAAACCGCTCAGCAGGCTGGTCAGTTCAAGACGCTTCTTACAGCTCTCAAAGAGGCGGGTCTTGAGGAAACTCTTGCCACAAAGTGTTGTTTCACAGTCTTTGCTCCTACTGACGAAGCCTTCGCAAAGGTCCCTAAGGACAAACTGGACGCGCTTCTAAAGGACAAAGAAACACTTAAGAAAGTTTTGCTATACCACGTAGTGGAAGGTAAAGTTTATTCAAAGGACCTAAAGGATGGTCAAAGGGTTAAGACCCTTCAAGGTCAACAGGCAACAATAAACCTAAAAGGTGGTGCTAAGATAGACAACGCCAACATAGTAAAAACAGACATAGAAGCCTCCAACGGTGTTATACACGTGATAGACACTGTAATAATGCCTAAGTAAAGCCTTGCCCCCTTTTGGGGGCTTTTTGTAAAATGCTTTATGTGAGGCAGTTCCCAAAGCCAAGGGTAGTGGTCAGTGCCTGTTTAAATCTAAAACCTGTTCGCTACAACGGTCAAGAGGTGAGGGATGAATTCGTCCTTAAACTTCTTCCTTACTGTGAAGTCATAGATGTCTGCCCAGAAATAGCCATAGGACTCGGTGTTCCCAGGGAAAAGATAATAGTCTATAAAAGAGACCACGCTTTTGGTCTTTCTCAGCCCTCAACAGGTCTTGAACTAACTCAGAAGATGAAGAGTTTTTCAGAGGAGTTTTTAAGCAAACTTTCAGAGATTGATGGCTTTATACTAAAGAGCAAGTCGCCCTCTTGTGGGGTTTCCAATACAAAGGTATACAAAGACCAAGGGGGAAAGGAGTTTCATTCAAAAGGTAAAGGGCTCTTTGCCATGAAGGTCTTAGAAAAATTTGAGAACCTGCCAGTAGAGGACGAAGGCAGGCTAAGAGATAAACAACTACGCACGCATTTTCTAACAAGGCTTTTCTCTGTTGCAGACCTAAGAGAAAGTTTCAAGAGGATAGAAAAAGTAAAAGACCTTATGGACTTTCACCAAAGGTATAAGTATCTTTTAATGGCATACTCCCAAGTAAAGCTAAAGGCACTTGGAAGGCTTACCGCACAGGCAAGAGAGGAAAGCCTAAGAGAAGCTCTTGCAGAATACAGAAAGGTTTTCTTAGAAGCCCTCAAGAGGAAGCCCTCTGTAGGTCAACACGCCAATGCAATACTTCATATCTTCGGACACCTTTCAAAAAACTTCAAGCCGTCAGAGAGGGAGCACTTTCTAAAGCTGGTGGAGGACTACAAAAGGGGAGTAGTAGAAAGAAGGCTTCTTGTGGAGTTTTTAAAGAGCTACGCCTACAGATTTGAAAACCAGTATCTCCTCACACAAACCTATCTCCAACCTTATCCAGAAGAGCTTGAGCCTTAATCTTCGTCAAGGACTTCCATACCCTCAAGGGTGTAATAGGGTCTTTCGTAGCTTGAGTAATAGTAGGGCGTGTATGCGGTAAACTCGCCAGCACAGGTATCTACACCCTTAAAGGCTGGGACTATGTTCCACTGATACCTAAGGCTTCTTATCTCGTGCTCCTCCATGTCTTTGAGTTTTGCTATCTCTAAGTCCG
>JAXSOP010000006.1:0-25041 GCA_037926125.1 Aquificaceae bacterium | reverse complement strand
TATCTTATCCTTTTGAACCAAATTCCTTATGGTCTCCACAGCCTTGTCTATTTCCACATCCCACCTTTTTCCCGTGTGCCTGCTTTGAACCTCTACCACTATTCTGTGTTGTAAGCTTTGCATGCGGTGCTTTTGATAAGGAACTCTTTTGGGGGTCATTACTGAGATTGTAAGCCCTTTCTTCGCTGTAGTCCGCCCTACCGCCAAGCTTGTCAGGAATAACCTACTTTGTTGTCAAGTGGCTATAAAAAGCTTGGTATGAGCATTTTTAGTGCGTCTTGAGTAAGGCATGGTGGACGGTGAGCCACTAAACTAAATGGCTTATAATAATAATAATCCATGGAAAAGGCAAAGATTGGAGTGCTTACCATATCAGACAGGGCAAGTAGAGGAGAATACGAAGACATAAGTGGTAAATACATCATAGAGTATATAAACGAAGTTGTCACCTCACCCTTTGAGATAGTATACCGTATAGTCCCTGACGAGAGAGACCTAATAGAGGGTGCTTTGATACACATGGCGGATGTGGAAGGTTGTTGTCTTATACTTACCACTGGTGGGACAGGACCTGCACCAAGAGATGTAACGCCAGAGGCTACAGAGGCGGTATGTCAAAAAATACTCCCAGGCTTTGGTGAGCTTATGAGGACGGTCTCATTAAAACAAGTGCCTACCGCAATACTTTCCCGTCAAACCGCAGGCATAAGAAACAAAACCCTCATAATAAACCTACCCGGTAAGCCTCAATCTATAAAGGTCTGTCTTGATGCGGTTTTCCCTGCAGTCCCCTACTGCATAGACCTCATAGGTGGACCCTATATAACCACAGATGAGAGCAAAGTAAAAGCCTTCAGACCCTTCAAGTAATCTTACCTTTTTCTGGTAAACCTCAGGAGCTTTCCATCCTTTGCATCAATTACCGCTGTGCCTTCCGTCCCTCTAACTCTGTAAAAACACTCTCCTGTTTTCTTATTCTGAGAAAGCTGAGCGGACTGCACAGTTCCTACATGCTGTCTTGCGTTGTTTATGGCTTGCTCGAGGCTTATGGAAGGTCTGCAATCCTCAAGGGCAAAGCTAAGTAAAGGAACAAGGAGGATGAGGGCATTCATGTCTCCCACCTCCTGCGGGGTATTTCAAACCCTTTACTTTACCTCCTTCATCTTACCCACTACCTCCTGCAAAGCGGACATAAAGGCTTCCGCTCTATCCTCAAAGACCATTAACCTGTGCTTTTTGCTTTGTGTCCACTCTGTTATCACCAAGTAGGCGGAGCCATCCCTACCCTTCTTAATATCAAAAAAGTATGTTCTTTTGCCGGCGCTTAACTTCTTAGAATAGAGCCTTTCCCTTTCCACGATAAAACCTCCTCCCTTTTATTATAAGTTAAAAACCCCTTCCTCCTCATTGGCTATTAAGAACAACAAGGGGGTAAAGCCCCCAGTTTTTTTATAAAAGCTCTCTTACTTTGGCTACCACTTCGTCGTAGTTTGGCTCTTGGGTTATTTCTGGCACAAGCTGTATGTAGGCTATTTTACCCTGCTTGTCTACCACAAATATAGCCCTCGCAAGAATGCCTTTGAGAGCACCCTCAGATATTAGCACGCCATACTTCTCCATGTCTCTGTATCTGAAGTCAGAGGCAACTACCACATTACCTATATTAAAGCTTTCGCAGAACCTCTTTTGAGCAAAGGGAAGGTCCATAGAAATAACGCACACTGCCACGCCTTCCATACCTGCCATAAGCTCGTTGAACTTCTTGGTCTCTGTCTCACATACGGGAGTGTCCAAGGATGGGACGGTGACTATCACCTGCACCTTGTCGCTTGGTCCACCTATAGCTATTTCTTGAAGGTCCTTTGTGACCACATAAGCTACTGGAGCAGGGTCTCCAACCTTTAGAGTAGGTCCGCAAAGGGCAACAGGGTTGCCTTTTAAGTTTACAGTCTGTGCCATGGTTTTACCTCCTTATGGTTTTTGCTATATTTTAAGGGTTGTGCAAGGACTTTCGGAATGATTTATATCAAGAATCTTAGAGGCGTGGGCTTATAATTTACTATCATGCAAGCACAAAACCTTGAAGAGCTAAAGAGACTTGTCCTTAAGGTATTGCCAGAAATTATAAAGGAAGACCCCGTCATAAAGGCTTATATCAAAGACCTGCTAAAAGACAGCTTTGTAGAGAAGGGTAAGACCGAAGATAGGATAGAAAAGCTCTATGAAGAATTGGTAAGACTAAGAGAGGAGTCCGAGAAGAGGTGGCAGAAGGATTTGGGGGATAGGGGGAGATGTGGGCAAAGTTGGAAAGGCAAAGGGAAGAGTCTGAAAGGAAGTGGAAGGAATATAAGAAAGCTCTTGAGGAACAAAGAGAAATACTTATGCAACATGCCAAGATACTTGAAGAACACAGCAAAGCTATAAAGATTCTTATGGAATAGGTGAAAAAGCTACACAGGAAACATGACTCTACTATTGGTGCTCTTGGAGCTCGCTGGAGGCTACGTTCTGAGGAATCTTTTAGGAATGCTCTCAAGGGTATACTTGAGGAAAGTTTTCCTGTAAAGGTGGAAAGATATCTTAGCTATGACAGGGAAGGTATAGTTTTTGGTAGACCAGACCAGATAGAGCTTGACCTTATCATTAAAAATGGCGAGATAATCGTAGCGGAGATAAAGTCCTCTATGAGTAAGGCTGATGTGTATGCCTTTTTAAGAAAGTTAGACTTTTACCAATCTAAGGAAGGCGTAAAGGTTAGCAGAGCCATAATAATATCGCCTATGGTAAACCCAAAGGCAAAGGAGGTGGCACTAAAAAATGGCATAGAGTTTTATTCTTATGCGGAGGATGTGGAGGGATTGAACACACTATAAATTAAGCAAAGTGCCTTTACGAAAACTTCACGCATCAATAATTAGGGCATATTAAACTCTATAGACAGAAGGGTGCAAATATGAGGTTAAACCGTGGATTTACGCTAATAGAAGCCTTGGTAGCCGCAGCTATTGTGTCAATTTTGGCTACCACAGGTATTTTTTTACTTTTCAGGTATAGGCATATGTACGTTTTTCAACAATATGCCTCGGAGCTTGAAATGAATGTGAGAAGGGCAAAGATACTCGCCATGGAAAGGTCAACAAACATAGGAGTATGTGTTAGCGGTAATCGTGTAGAAATAAGGGACATAGGAACTCAGAGAGGTGCGGGTATTTGCTCAGGTAATGTGATGTCCTCAATAAATGTCTCTCCAAGTGACGACTTTATCAGTTTTACTGGTAGCGGTTTCTCCTTTGACCCGAGAGGCTTTGCCATATTTTTGGGTAATGTCTGCATTCAAAATACAAGGGGTAACAACTTTCTACTTATATGTGTGAGTAGGTTTGGTGGTATAAGAACTCAGAGGGGAACAGGACCATGTCCTCAAAATTGCACATGAAAAGGGGATTCACTTTGATGGAAGCTATTGTAGCTTTGGGAGTTTTGATAGCCATTATAGCTCTTATAATGCCTGGTATAGCCCGCTTTCTAACTATGACAAGGGCAGACTTTTTAAATATGTGTCTTTGGGAGTCTGCGGTATCGGAATTTAACAGGGTAAAGGCTAATCCCAACGCGGTAGGCAGAACAAATACCTACACATGTGGTGCTATAGTTGTGAATACGCGCTCTTTTTTGGAAAGTGGGAACATACCTCAAACACCACCTCAGTCAGGGTCTGGAAACAGGGCATGTGCCATAGTAAGGGTAGAGGCTACAGCTCAAGGAAGGAATGCGGTGATGAGGGGTCCAGTATGCAGGTTCTTCTAAGGAGAAAGCCATGAGGAAAGGCTTTACCATAGCGGAGTTGCTTGTAGCTGCTTTTATATCCCTCATGATATTAGGTTCTATACTTGGTATATACATAATATCAAATAGAGCTTTTGGAGTAAATAGGGAGTTGTCCTTGCTGAAAGAGAGCACAAAGGAAGGAATATACGCGCTTGAATGGTTTTTCCAAAGGTGGGGAGTAGGCGTGTCTTGTATAAACCCTCAAAATCCAAATGCCTGTGCACAGGTGCAAATAGGCATAAATCCAAACCTATATCCTCCACCGAGTGCCTTATATGTTGTTAGGACATCAGGAACGCCCTGTGATGAAATAGTGTTTTATGGAAGTTTGGGAGGGATGGGTTTTGTAGATGCTGTAAGAGGTATAGATAGGGTGTCGGTTATGAGTTGTAGACTTTCACAAGCTGCCACGCAAAATTGCTACCATATATGGAGGGGTGCAAGGGTATTTACAGACGCAAACAACAATAATTTACCACTTATTTTTAGAATAAGTGGTTTGAGCGCGGATAATCTTGACTGTATTAACGTTAATGATAGGAATAACGCACTTATGGACTTAGTGGCAATAGCCACAAACGGTCAAATAGAAACCTTTATAGGAAATACAAGGGTTTTCACCGATAGACTAAACCTTGAGCCAGGAGACCTTTTAATTAGGGTCCCACATAGAATAAGGTTCTTTTGTCAAAACAACCCTGCGGATAATAACCAGCTCTGGCTCTACGTTCAAACTACAGACTTGGCAGAACAGTGTAATCAGAATGAACCACCTATGCCACTTGTTAGGGTGAATAGATTCAATACGCAAATAACAGATAATGGAATCCTTGCGACTATAGATGTTGTGGAAGAAGACAGGGTTCTCACAGTGCAGAGATTTTTCGGGAGGTAAAGCATGAGAAACAAAGGTTTTGCCCTAATTACTGTAATATCCTTGATGGCTATAGTGTCTCTCATAGTCACTGCAGGTATAGTTACCACGCATATATCTCAACTTACAACCCTTTCCACCGTTAGGTTTCAATTGGCACAAGAGGCAGCGGATGCCTGCTTGAGAAGAGCCTTAGATGAAGTAAACGCCACAGGAATATGTGGAAATAGAACACTAAACGATCAAGACTTAGGCTTAAACCTAAACCCAGGAGTTCAATGCAGTGCTCAGCTAATACAGAGTGGAAGAATATGCTTTATCAGAGCGGTTGGGCAAAACTCTAACGCCAGGGTTTATAAAACCGCCATCCTACAAGCCTTCTATGGAATGGGGCTTTACACCGTAAGGGGAGGTGTTAATGCTACGTATTCTGGTGGTCTTCTAACAGGGTGCTACTATGAACCAAACAATAACTGTTTTGTCCCTGCCTTTATAGCTTCCTCTGGAACAGTAAATTTAGGAGGGGCTAATCCTCAAAATTGTCCAGCTAACAATACGAACCCAACCGGTGGTGTTTGGGGGCTTCCACCCATATTCACAAACGCAGGCTTTATAGACCTCACTCCTCTCTTTTTCAACGTTAACTGTTTTGCTTCAAACTTTTATAGAGAGGGTGAGAGCTGTAATTATGGACTTACGGACGCCATAGTTGATACCTACGCACTAACATACAGAGACGGGCGTCCAGATTTCGCCTTCAGTCCCTATGGCGAGCCTGTTATAAACCCAACTCTTCTAAGCGACCTTAATAACATTGCCAACGTGCAAAACCAAGGACCTCCAAACTGTAGAGTAAGACTTGACAGTGGCATTACCATAAACCTTGCAGATATATTAAACAACACATTGCTTAACACACTTCTTGGAGGCTTGTTAGGACAATGTCAAAGGCTTGAAATATACACCAACAACAATCTTACCCTTACTGGGGGACCTTCCCCAATTCCCATATTTGTATACTCAGGGGCAAATATAACTCTTTCTGGCGTAAATGGAGGCTCAGGGGGAACTACTAACTTTGGAGAAAACCTATACAATCTTAACATATACACCTTAGGAACTACAACTATAACCGCAAACTCTACAAACTTTAGACTTTTGACAACCAATGCAGTAAACGTTAACAGTGGACTAACTGTGAGCAACGCTACCATAATACAGGCTCTACAAAATGCTACTCAAAATAACGACCCAGCATCGCCACAGAATCTCATAGTAGGTGGTGGCAGTGGCACACTAACGCTCACAGACTCAAAGCTAATAACGAGACAGATTAGGTTTGGAACTCTTAACGCATGGAGAGACCTTGTTTATGTGTATGCAAACGCATGCCCTAACTGCGGAAGAGACAGCAACACCGCATCCATAAATGCATGTCAAAACGATACCAGGAGATGTGGCTGGTTTTCTTCCCAAGGTAGTGCCTACTTTGGCACAGATGCCAATAGAAATATACAAGATGCAAGTGGCAGACCACTTGTATCCCTGCTTATTAATAATAACTCGGTGGTAAGGGCTTATAACAATTTCTTTGGCGGTATATACTTCGGGCAAGATGTTAACTACATACAGGGTGTTGGTGCGGTGGTGCGAGGTTTTCTCGTAAGAAACTTTCCAAGAAACTTAAGCTTGAATATTGGCTTTAACCAGAATACAGACTTTCGCTTTAGGCTTGATGCTATAAATAACCTGAGATATGACCCAAACAGGCAAGGTTTCCCAGGCTTTTGGTTTGTAAGACGAGTAGACTGTGTAAGAGAGCTACCTACACCGGGGTATATGTCTATAATAACCAGGATGACCTCTTGGTAATGTTAGAGTCCATTCACATTCAAACCTACCATTTGCAGAGTTGAATACACAAACAAGGTTCATATCGCTGGCTCCCGCCCTAAGCGATAGGTTAGGGTAATTGGAAACCAATTGAATACTTCTCGTTTCTGAACCTCTGGGACATTGGCTCACCACTTGAGCGGTATCTATGCTATCAGAGGATTGCATTGCCACTTCCAATTGAGATAAGCATGTCCTAAGGTCATGCGTAAGAGCTGTTTTTACCGCATGCACCCTATAGGCACGGTAAGAAGGAATGGCAATAGTAGCGAGGACTGCGATTATAGCCAAAACCACCAAAAGCTCAACAAGAATATAACCCCTTCCCCTCATGAGTAAAAATAAAAAAAGGGGGCAAACAGCCCCCATGCTTATGCTGTTATTATATGCCTGTGCACTGAACTGTTTGTTGTTGATTAGCGGTAGAGGTAGCTGTACAAGATATACCGCTGGCAATATTTTGTCCAGTGCATGTGCACTCTGTGGTTTGGTTTTGCTCGTTATGTGTCCAGTTGCATGACTGGGTGTTTGCGGAGATTTGGGTGTATGTACCGTTCGCTGGTGGTGTTTGTCCGCTCATTATAGCTTGGGTTACTTGAGCTACCGCATCTGTTAGGCAGTTTCTGGCATCGGATTGGACTGCTGCTGCTGCTGCGTTCCTTCTGTATTTGTTGAACTGGGGTATGGCTATAGCTGCAAGTATGGCTATGATGGCAATAACTACAAGGAGCTCAATGAGGGTGAAACCCTTGTTGGTCCTCATGGACCTTGCGGTTGCAGTGTAAATTGCTCTCATGGTAAACCCTCCTTTAAAGTATTTCCTCCCTTGCCCGGGCTCGAGAGGATAGGTAATAGTTTAACTCTTTTGTAGGAGATGTCAATATATTTCACGAAAATTTCACGAAAGGGTGGGTTCGTATATCTTCTTCTTTGTTAGGCATTTCAAGAACCTTGTAGAGGGGCATATGTATCTCTCTCTAAACTTATCAAGGCACCTATCCCTATCTTAACAATAGCTTGACTATGTTTTTGTTGGCGTTATAAATGAGTTCGTTAAGCAATCCAATTGCCATACCTACTACCACCGCCACGGCAGATATACCAGTTCTCCAACAAAGTTTTCTTCGCCTACAGCATAGGCTTCTACTGGGTTATAAGCGTTGGCTGTATAAAGATAAGAAGCTCTGTGTCTTCCTTTTCTGTCCTTTGCTCCATAAAGAGCCATCTGAAGAAGGGAACTCTCATAAGACCTGGGATACCTCTTTCTGTGGTTTTATCCACAGCCTTTACCAGACCTCCAAGCACCACAAGGTCTCCATCCCTTACTATAACCTTTGTGTCCGCCCTTTGGCTTTGGACTGTGGGAATGTCAAAGACAGAGCCTGTCTCGGTGGTAAACCTTTCAAGATTTGTTATATCTGATTTTGTTATGGTGATATCCAGCATAAGATTGCCCTCTGGGAGAAGGACAGGCGTGACGGTGAGGTTTAGAGGTATTAGCTTGTAGTCTATGCTGACGGTTGTAGTTCCGCCTGGGACAACGGTGACTCTTCTTATTGGATACTCAAGCACGCTCTGTATGGTGGCTGGCTCACCGTTAAGGGTCATAATAACAGGCTTTGAGAGGGTTCTAGCTTTCTGCACCTGTTCGTAGGCAGAGAGCCTTAGGTTAAGAGCATTTAACACACCCCTCTGGAAGGTAAAGGCGAGTATACCTCCTGGTGTTGCAGAAAGTCCAGGGCTAAGCGACGGAGAAGCGCTTATTCCAAGATTAGAACCCACTCCACCGCTCCAAAATTGTGGCACCCTTGCCTGAGAAAGAAGGGCGTTCCAGTTTATTCCAAGCTCCCTAACCGCACCAGAAGAAAGCTCTACAACCCTCGCCTCTATCTTTATCTGAATGGGTTGCTCTGATACTATATCCTTGTATATTTCCATTACTCTATATACCACGTCCGCATAGTCCCTAATCACGACCGCATTCTGGAATACCACCCTTGCGGATTTATCCTTTTTAAACTCTGGACCAAGTATGCCTTCCCTTGCTATAGGAAAGCCTGACATACTAACGCTGTCTCCCTTCTGACCGGCAGGAGCTTGAAGAACCCTCTGAAGCTCTTGTTGTCTTTGCTGAAGTCTTTGTAGCTCTTGCTGTAGCAGTGTTCTCTCTTCGGGTGATGCCTCCCTGAGTCTTTCCGTAATTGCCTGAGCCCTTTGCTGGAGGTCTCTTAGTTCCCTCTCTTCTGCCACAGTTGTTGTAATGCCAGTGCCTAAAACATAAACCTCACCAACTTCGGAGAGCATAGGTTGTATCATTCTTCTAAACTCTTCCGCAGGAACATATTTAACATAAAGAGCCTTTATAAGTATTGGTTTTTCTGCGGTTGTGTTTCTTATGTATTTCTCAAGAGCCTTTTCTACCCTTTCAAGGTCTTTCTTGTAAGCGGAGACTATTATGGCGTTAAACTCAGGAGATTCAGTTATGGTCATATCTTTGATATTAAGCTCCTGCAGAGCTTTTGCTATATCTTTGTAAGATATATCCCTTCTTATGTAGAACACCTTCGTTGTGTATTCTTCCCTCGCCTCTGCCTGAAGGCTTGCCCTTTCTATGTCCTTCTGGAGTCTTCTGAGCTGTTCTATCTTTGATGCTTCATCCCTAACAAAAACCTTTTTAAGTGTCATATCTATAACTATCTCTGCGGAAGGGCTCACACGAGCTTTTAGAAGGTTTATAAGCTCCTTCATTTGTGCATCGGTGTATCCTGCTACATCAAAGCTCAAATCCCCAGCTTTTGTTATTCTAAAGACCCTCGTGTCTACAGGGACTGCTATTAGGTTGTGTGTTTTCAGAATCGTATTCATAGCCTCAGATATTGGGATGGGTTTGTATATGGCAACGCTTACTGTCTTTTGAAGCTCTTGAGAAACCGCTGGGTCAAATATCACATTCATACCAGAGACTTCCGCAAGCGCCTTTAGGACTGTTTCCAATTTAACATTCTCAAACCTCATCTCTCTTACTGTCTGAGAGTAGGACAAGCCTACAAATAGAAGTATCAAAATAAATCCTAACATTCTCTTCATTTTTTACCTCCTTCCCTTTGTTCTTCGGTCTTCTTCATAAACTGTGATGGATTTCTGTCTACTCTTATGCTCCTTACCGAGCCGTCTTTTTCTTCAACCACTATGTAATTTTCCACTCTTCCTTGTCTCTCAATCACTATATAGCCTACCGCACCCTCAAGGCTCTGAAAGGGTTGCTGAGCAAAGACAAAACCAAAACAAGCCAATACAAATATTAACCTTTTCATAGCTCCTGTCCCTCCTTCATCAGGATATTTATCACAAACTCTGCCCTTAATCTATTACCCTCGGTGTTAAGAGTTAGAGATACTGGATAGGATATTATGCCTTCCCTTCTCATATTATCAAGAAAAGCCCTTACAGAGTTGTAGTCTCCGAGAAGTGTCATTTTGAGCTCAGCTTTTAGAAGGCTTACACCCTCTTGAGGCTGTTGTTTTTGAGCTTGCTGCTGAGCTTGCTGCTCAGTTTGTTGTTGCTGTTGTTGTAATTCTTTTACCACCTTCTTTTCACCCTCTTGGACTACTGTATAGCTTACCCTTTGAGCTCCAGAGACCTGCATGTTGAGTATGGTAACTTTTGACCTTTTAGCTATACGCCCTATGTTGGCAATTACTCTACCCACGTCTTTTTCTGTTGGTATCTCTCCCACCAAACTAACAAGTTCCGCCCGTTTTCTAAGGTATTCTTCTTCAAGAGCTTTTTCTTCCTTCCTTAGGTTTTCAAGGACTGCTGGACTAAAGCTTGCCCTTGTGCGTTGGGTATCCGCTTTAGCATTATCCACTTCCACCTTCAGTCTGCTTACTTCGTCCATAGCTGGAGATAGTAGCATGAGCCAAATATACACAATTAAGAAGATAGGAAGTCCAAGAAGCAGAACATACCTCTGCCAAGGGGGAAGTGCCTTAAACTGTTCTATGAGTTTTTGCATGGTTTACCTCCCTTCCTGCAGGCTTTTTTCAGAAGACAGCTTGGCAGAATAATATTCAAATCCATATGGGTTTACCTTCCTTTCAAGTTGAGAGAGATAAACATCTTGAGAAGCATTACTTAGTGCCTTACTATAAAGGCTGAGGCTGTCATAATCAAATGAGCTTATTTCAAGCTCCGAGGTTAGCCTACCTTGGCTTATATCCAGAGATTGTCTGTAGGAACTAATCCAAGAAGTTCTTGGCACTTTTGATGTGTAAAGGGAAAAGCCTGAGTTAAAAGGCTCATAGTAAGCCTTTAGTCTTATGATTATATCCTTACTACTTTCAATACCTTGTATGTTCTTTTTTATACTTGCTATCCTCTCTTCTATAGCCTTTTTCTCATTGAGAAATTTTTCTACCTGTGCTTGAAGCCTTGTCTTCTCTGCGTTTAAATTGTTAAGCTCCGCCTTAAGAGAGTCCACTTCTCCTTTGACTTTCCAATAATAAACCAATATGCCTACCACACCAAGCCACAGCAAAAGTCCTACGTAATACTCTCCCCCAGCTTTGAGTAAGTCCTGCACTTTTAAAGTTTTCAAGGATGATAAGTCAAAGGCTATGCCCCTTTTTGCCTCCTCCTTTCTTACCCTTGCAAGGTTTATTCTTATCATTCTTCCAACCCCCTTATGCTTAAAATATACGGAATAAAGAAGTTTGGTTTAGCTTCTTCAAGGTCAAGTAAGCCAAGTATAGGAAGGTTTTCCATTAATCTGCTTAACAGTTCCTCTTCTGCAAGAATGGCTCCAGCCACATACACGTTGGAAAGGTCATTGAGGACAACTATGTTTCTTATTTCTACAAAAAAGCTCTCAAGAGACTCCTCGTCTTTTGTTTTCAAAAACTCCACAAAGCTCCAATGGCTCGAAGAGTAGCTTATGTTTGTGGGAGAATAGGTGGTAAGTATATAGTAGTCGTAGTCTACGTAGAGAATGGAAAAGGGGACAGGGAGCTTGTAATATAGTCCGTAGTTTATTATGGCTATAGGCTCGTAGTCAAGGATATGAAGTTTAAGCCCGGCATTTTCAAGCATTTTTCTTAGGCTTTCAACTGTTTCCTTGTAAGAAAACACAATAACCACACCTAACTGTTTTTCTCCAGCTTTTGGCCCTATTATAAGATAGTCGTAGTAGGTTTCTTCCCTCATAGAGGAAAGCTCCCTTTTTATGGTCCAATCTATAGCACTCTGTAAGTCTTTCTTACTCAGGGATATAGGATACTTGTAGAACTTTAGAAGACCAGCATCAACTGATAAACAGGTAGCTACCCTTTTGCCAGAAAGCCCATATTTTTGAACAAGCTCCCTCAGCACACTTTCCTTGTTCCTTCCATCAAGACTTACCTCAATGGGTTCTAAGACGGGTTTTTTGTCCTTCCCTAATTCCAAGAGCCTTATAACCTTGTCTGTATAGTGTAGACCTAAGACTGTTTTAGTTTTCTTCCCAAGAGGCGGAAGAGGAAGGCTTAGCTTCATGGCACAACCTCTTTCATTTTGCTTTCAGCTTCCGCAACCACGAGCATGGTTTTGAGCACAGAGTCTGGGTTTAGAGATATGCTGTCTATGCCTTGCTCCACAAGAAAGACCGCAAAATCTGGAAAGTCCGAAGGTCCCTGACCGCATATTCCTACCTTTTTGCCCTTTTCCTTTGCGGTTTGTATAAGCTGTGCTATAAGTCTTTTTACCGCCTCGTTTCTTTCGTCATAAAGGTGAGCGATAAGTCCAGAATCCCTGTCAAGACCGAGAGTTAGCTGTGTAAGGTCATTAGAGCCTATGGAAAAGCCATCAAATATCTCTGCAAACCTGTCCGCAAGAATCACATTACTTGGAAGCTCTGCCATCACATACACTTCAAGCCCGTTCTCTCCCCTCCTAAGCCCATATTCCTCCATTACCCTAAGCACCTTCTCTCCCTCCTCGGGTGTCCTGCAGAAGGGTATCATAACCTTTGTGTTTGTCAAGCCCATCTTATTTCTAACCCTTAAGATTGCCTGACACTCAAGCCCAAAGGCAGGCTTGTAGACCTCTGAATAATATCTTGATGCACCCCTCCAGCCCAGCATGGGGTTTTCCTCTTCTGGTTCAAAAAGCTCACCACCTATAAGCCCTCTGTATTCGTTGGACTTAAAGTCCGAAAACCTCACTATTACAGGGTTTGGATAAAAGGCGGAGGATATTTTGGCAATTCCGTAGGAAAGCTTTTTGACGAAGTATTGAGCCTTGTCCTCGTATCCAAAGGTTAGGCTCTCTATGTCTTCTATAAGTCTTTGAAGGTTTACTTGTTTTCTGTCTTTGCCCTTTGCAAGCCTTTCAGAAAGTGGTGGTTTGGCATACCTGTATATGACAGCCATACTCACATTTCCCCTGTCATCAGTAAGACCCTGCTCTTTGAGTTCCTCATAGAGAGCCTTTATCTCTTCGTAATAAAGCAGTGCAAGAGGATGGATTTTTATGTAATTGGCTATGATAAACTCCTCTCTGGCAAGTCCTACGCCATCGTTAGGTATGGAGGAATACTTAAAGGCAGATTCAGGATTTCCCACGTTCATCATTATCTTTGTGTTTGTCTTTGGAAGATTTTCAAGATTTATCTCTTCAACCTCAAAGGGGACAAGTCCTTCATAAACGTATCCTATCTCTCCCTCTGCACAGGAAAGGGTGACTTCCATGCCTGTTTTTAGTATTTCTGTTGCTTTGTGAGTGCCAACAATAGCAGGTATTCCAAGCTCTCTTGCCACTATTGCTGCATGAGCGGTTCTTCCACCTCTATTGGTTATTATTCCACTTGCCTTTTTCATTATAGGCTCCCAGTCTGGGTCCGTTATGTCAGTAACCAGTATCTCACCTTCTTGAAACTGCCCCGCATCTTTTAGGTCATGTATGACCCTTACCTTTCCGTGGGCAATTTTGTCACCCACCGCTATGCCATAGACTATCCTCTTCTTTGACCTTTCTTCAATAGGCTGGGTAAACTTGTAGACCTTTAGTATGTTTTCTTGTTTTCTTGAGTGGACTGTTTCGGGTCTGGCTTGCACTATAAAGAGTTGGTTGAGAATTCCATCCTTTGCCCATTCTATATCCATGGGCATCCATCTGCCGTTCTTTCTTGAGTAGTAGTCCTCTATGAGTATGCCCCACCTTGCAAGCTGGAGTATCTCTTCATCAGAAAGGGCAAAGCGCTTTTGCTCTTGAAGAGGCACGTTTACTACCTTCACCCTTTCCTGCCCCGTGCCATAGACCATTTTCCTGTCTTTCCTTCCTAGCTTTTTCTCAATTATGGCGGAGTATCCCGCTTGAAGTGTAGGCTTAAAGACCATGTATTCGTCGGGTGTAACCATGCCTTGTACCAAAAGCTCACCAAGCCCATAAGTGGCATTTATCACCACCACGTCCTTAAAGCCAGATTCTGTGTCAAGGGTAAACATAACACCCGACGCACCCATGTCGGAACGAACCATCTTTTGCACACCCATAGCTATACCTACCTTAAAGTGGTCAAAGTTAAAGGATTCTCTGTAGGATATGGCTCTATCTGTAAAAAGAGAAGCAAAGCCGTTTTTTACCGCAGTTAGCACGTTTTCTGCGCCCACCACGTTGAGGTAGGTCTCTTGCTGTCCTGCAAAGGATGCATGGGGAAGGTCTTCTGCTGTAGCTGAGGAACGCACCGCTACATCTATAGCAAAGGAGCCATACCTTTCTGAGAGTTTTTGATAATAGTCCTTTATACCCTCCTCTATTTCTCTTGGAAACTCTCCACCCTTTATAAGCTCCCTAATCAAGTGCCCTCTGCGAGCCAGGTCTTCTACGTTCTTTGGGTCAAGTCCTTGAAGTATCTTTTTTATCTCTCCCTCAAGCCTGTTATACCTTATAAACTCGTAGTAAGCTTCTGATGTAACCACAAAGCCATAAGGCACGTTTACACCCAAAGAGTAGAGGTTTCTTATCATCTCTCCAAGGGATGCGTTTTTACCTCCCACAAGGGAGATATCTTCAATACCTACCTCATCAAGCCAAACAAGAAACGCCATGCCTTAACCTCCTTCTATTACTATCTTGCTAAAATCTGCAAATCTGTTAAAAAGTTTTTTTATTCTGTAAAGAAGTGCAAGCCTGTTTTTCCTTATTTCTTCTCTTGGGTCCATTACCAAAACCTTATCAAAGAAGTGGTTTATTGGTTCTTTAAGAGAATAGAGGCTTAGGATATCCTGCGTATTTTCGAGGCTCTTGAGGATTTCCCAAAGCTCCATTTCTTCCTTCTCCGTCATTAACCCTTCCTCCACCATATCTTCCTTCCACTCTGAGGGCAGTATCCTTACTACCCTTCTGTATACTTCCACTATATGCTTAAATTCTTCCTCCTCCTTGAAGCTGGCAAGGGTTTTTACCATTTTTATAATTTCATAGGGTTTAAGTGGGTTCTTTACTTCAAGAACCGCTCTCACAAGGTCATATCCATAAGGGTCAAGGTAGGCTTCAAGCCTTGCCTTAAGAAACTTCTCCAATTCTTTAGTATAGCTTTCAAGCAATACAGAAAGGTCTATGTCCCATCCAAAGTGCTCTAATATGGCAAAGAGTCCATGAGCGAGTCTTTTCATACCGTAAGGGTCTGAGTTACCCTTAGGGCTTTCACCTACGGTGATAAGGGTGTTTATGCTGTCAAGCCTGTCCGCCACAGATAGCACCGCAGAGATATCACCTGAAGGCAACGGGTCAGAGGTTCTTAACGGAAGGTAATGTTCATAGAGTGCAAGAGCAACTTCTGGGTCTTCACCCTGCTTAAGGGCGTATATATATCCCATATAACCTTGCAGCTCATCAAGCTCCCTTACCATTTGAGTGAGAAGGTCCGCCTTACAGAGCTGGCAAGCCCTTTCTATCTTTTTCTTTTTCTCTTCAGAAAGTCCAAGTAGCTCCGCCAATCTTAGAGCTATAGCTCCAACCCTTTGGACCTTTTCTAACATACTGCCAGCCTTTGGATGGAAAAGCACCTCAGAAAGTCCAGAAACCAACTCCTCAAGAGGTCTTTTAAGGTCTTCTCTATAGAAAAACAGTGCATCCTCAAGCCTCGCTCTTATAACCTTTTCGTAGCCTTTAACTATCAAACCATCTCTTGGATAGTTGTTGCTTATGGCTATAAAGTAGGGCAGGAGTTTGCCATCTTTCTCTACACAGAAGAACCTTTGATGATGGGCAAGGACGGTCATTATAACCTTGTCTGGAAGCTCAAGATATTTTTCTTCAAACTTTCCCACCACCGCAAAGGGAAACTCTACAAGGTTTGCCACCTCTTCCTCCAGACCTTCTGGATACAGGGGCTTTCCACCAAAAGCATAAGCCTCATCCTGAAGAAAGGCAAGCACCATACCAAGCCTTTCCTTGTAGTCCGCAATTACATAATTTTCTTTAAGCACCTCTTGGTATTCCCCCGCACCCTTAAGTTCAATAGCCTTTGGAGAGATTATCCTGTGTCCATATGTTATCCTGCCAGCCTTTAACCTTCCAAAAGAAAGGGGCAAAACTTCATCGCCATACAAGGCACATATCCATCTAATTGGTCTTGAAAACCTAAGATTTGAGGAGTCCCATCTCATTGTCTTGGGGAAAGGAACACTCCTTAGGAGCTCCTCAAAAACCTCTGAAAGCCTTTCAAGGGGTGAAGCATCCTTTACTCTTCTCCTTATAGCCACGTATAAACCTTCACCTTTTTGGACCTCAATGAGGTCTTCTATGCCTGCCTTGTTTCTTTCAAGAAAAGCAAGGAGTGCCTTGGTAGGCTTTCCCTTTTCATAGGCTACTTTAACTGGTGGACCGTAGATGGTTTCTTCCTTCTCAGGACTACTATTTTCAAAGTTTTTAACAAAAAAGGCAAGCCTCCTGGGGGTTGAAAAGGTCTGTATGTCCTGTCTGTGTAGTATCTGGGAGAGTTTTTCCTTTAGGTGGTTTACCGCCAGAGGGATGTGGCTTGCGGGTAGCTCCTCAGTGCCTATTTCTATAAGAAGGTCTTTCATGTTAGTCTCCTATCAAGGAGAAGGCTTGTGCCATATTGGCAAAGTAAGTGTTGGGGCTTTTTTCCTCTATTTTTTTCAAAACCGCCTTTGCCTCTTCTGTTTTCCCTTCCGCCTTGAGAATTTGAACCTTTAACAAGAGAGAGCTTGCGTAATTAAAGTCCTCTTCCCTTATCTTCTCCAATTCACTTAGGGCTTCCTTGTTTTTACCTTCTTTGAAAAGCACGTAAGCGTATCTTTCCCTATAGAAGGCTAACAGCTCCCTATCCTTGAGGCTATTTGTAATTTCACGAAGCACTTCTAAGGTGTTGACCTTCTGCTCTTTTGAATTGTCCGCAATATATAGCTTGTAAGAGAGGAAAAGGGGCTTCATGGAACTGTTAGAAGCTGAGTCAATAAGCTCCTTCGCCTTTTTGTAGTTGCCTGCCTGCAATAGTTTTCTTATTTCGTATTCCTTGTAAGAAGCTTCCTGAAGTTTACGATTCCTGTAGTTATCCCAAAGGAGAAAGCCTCCAACAAGAAGAACAAGGACTGCTATAAGACCACCTACCCTTAAAAAAATATCCCTCATTAATAAGATTATACACCTACAGGCTGGGCTTTTATCCTGTGCTTGATGTCGTATACCAGAGCACTTGCCACGAATATTGAGGACAAAGTTCCCACCACTACACCCACTACAAAGGCAAACATTATATTAGAAAGAGCAGGACCGCCAAACACAAAGAGCATGAGAGAAACCACAAAGGTGGTAAGAGAGGTCATAAGGGTTCTGGCAAGGGTTTGGTTTATGGAGAGGTCTATCAAATCTCTAAAGGGTGTTCCCTTCCTTATCCTGAGGTTTTCCCTTATCCTGTCAAAGACCACTACCGTGTCCGAGACAGAATAACCCGCCACTATCAAAAGAGCGGCCACCACATCAAGGTTTACCTCCCTTTGACTTATAGAGTAGGCACCCACTGCTATAAGAACGTCATGAGCCAGAGCCAAAACCGCTCCCAAAGCCCAAAGAGGTTCAAACCTATATCCAAGGTAAAGTAGTATACCTCCAATGGCAATTAGCATAGCCCATATTGCCTTTTGACGAAGCTCAGAGGTTATTATTCCTCCTATGCTTTCAGACCTTATTAGTTCGTAGTTGGAAAAGGTCTTCAGCTTTTCAATAGCTGGCTGTGTTGGGTCTCCAAGTCTTAGCTTTACTATGACCGTTCCCTGTGCTGTGTCTTGCACTTGAAAGTGAGAATAACCCGCATCTTCAAGGAGTTTTCTTACCTCTCCAACCTTTACAGGTTTTTCAAACTTTACCTCAATAACGCTACCACCCGTAAAGTCAAGCCCAAGATTGAGACCCCTGTAAAAAAGGGATAAAAGGCTCAAAAGGACAAGCAAAAGGGATACACCATAAGCGTAATATCTAAAACTCATAAAGGGTATGTTTTTCATGCTTATAATTTTAGCATGCCATATGTGTTAGTCCTTTTTGTGGCTTTGCTGTATTTTCTTAATCTTGGTGCTTTTCAGGTTTGGTCTCCCAACGAAGCCTTCTATGCGGACTCTACTCGTAGGATGCTACAGAATGGAGACTTTATAAACCCCTATTACAACGGAGAACTCAGGCTCAATAAGCCACCCATGACCTACTGGCTTGTGGCTATCGGCTATTCCCTCCTTGGTGTCAACGAGTTTGGTCTTAGGTTTATGCATGCACTTCTTGGCTTGGGAACTGCTTTTATAACGATGCTTATGGCAAAGGAACTTACGGGAAGCTGGAAGGTTGGAGTATACAGCTTTTTGGCACTAAGTCTGTCTGTGCAGTTTTTTGCCAATTCTCAGTATGCTTCTCCAGAAGTGCCCTTTACCTTCTTTATAACCCTTAGCCTATATCTGTGGCTTCTTTACTACAGAAGAGGCTACCTTTTCCTTTTACCCATAGCCTTTTTTGCCTCCTCTCTTGCCATGCTGGTAAAGGGACCTGCTGGTTTTGTGCTACCCGCAGGCACCGTGTTTATATACCTGCTCCTTAAGGACCCAAGAGAACTTCTTAAGCTTAGGTATTACATACTTAGCGTATTGGCTTTATTGCTCGGTCTTTGGTGGCAAGCGTATCAGATATTCACAAAGGGAGGTCTTTTCTGGGAAGTTTTCTACAAAGAAAACCTCAAGAGAATTTATCACGGTAGCGAGCCCATATACTTTTACTTGGCGGACCTAAATGTTAGCTTCCTACCCTATTCTCTTATCTTCTTTCCAGCCTTCCTATGGGTGGTCATAAAACTTAAAAGAGAGTATGCCTTTCCTCTTGTGTGGTTCGCCTTTATTTACGGACTCTTTAGTCTTATAGCTCAAAAGATACCTGTCTATGTTATACCAGCCTTTCCCGCACTTGCACTTATAACTTCTGGCTTCTTGCTTTCTGAGGATTGGGAAAGGCTCAAGAAATTCCTTTCCTTTGTGGTTTCTCTTCTTGTAGCCCTTGCAGTTCTTTTTGCTATGCTCTTCTTTTCTTTGAACCCCTTAATACTTACCCTATTGTCACTACCTTTCCTCATGTTTTTGAGGGATTATAGGCTTGCCCCTGCTATGGCTGGCATTTTGATAGTTGTCCTTCTCAAGTTTGCACTTCTTCCTTCACTTGAGGAAAAGAGAGAAGTGAGGGAGGTTGGAGAGTTCATAAAGATGCTGGACGCCAAGGGTTCAAGACCTGTTTATGAAGTAGGACACTTCCACCATAGCCTACCCTTCTATGCGGAAAGGAGGATAATAAGAGATGGTCAGCCAGAAAAGGGGTCTGTGGTGGTTTTTAGGCTCAACTCCTTTGAAGGCTGTGAGCCAGTCAGGACTTTTAAGCTCTATACTGGCTCGGAAAGCAGACTGTTTAAATTCCTCATGGATGCACGCAAAGACAAAAACTTTGCGGATTTTTGCGTATGCCTTTACTGACCGGGGACTTGAATCACAATAAACTCCGCCCTTCTGTTGGTAAACCTTCCTATGGGAGTGGTGTTATCCGCTATGTATCTTTCTTTTCCAAAGCCAGCGACTTCTATCCTGTCCGCAGGTATACCAGCTCTTACAAGATAATCTCTTACCGCCTGAGCCCTTCTTAAGGCGAGTCTATCGTTGTATGCCTTTGAACCTATATCATCTGTAAAGCCTTCTATCCTTACCCTTACATTTGGATTTTCCTTAAGCACCTTTACCACCTCGTTAAGGAGGGGGATATATTCCCTCTTTATGTTGGATTTGTTAAAATCAAAGTGAACCCTTGCAGTCACCATAAGAGGTTTTTCACTAGTCTGAGTAGGAGTAAGTGTGGGCTCAGTAGCAGGCTCTTCAACTCTTGCAAGCTCTGGAACGAAGGGCTTGCCTGTATAGCACTCAAGGTTTCCCTCTTTTGCTATATTGACCTTTTCAGTGGCACTGTTTATTTCTGCTTGAGCCTTTGAGTAGAAGTCTACAAGCCTTGTAATATGAGGTCTGGATTTTGAAAGCTCATAAACCATGGCATCATAATATACTTCCGCCCTTGCAAGCTCAGCAGGAGCACAGCTTAGAGCTTTGTTTTCTCTGATATACTCCAAGCCCGTATTCAGAGAGCTTATATCAAGTCCAAGAGCCCTTTGGTATTCTACCGTATTTGCATTAACCTGCGTTATGAACTTTATGTGGTCAAGTTCTAACTTACCTGAACCAGCCTTAGAGAGAGCATTAAAGCTCTTTATCATAAATACCCTTGAGCCTACTTCATCCATCTCAGAAGCCAGTATTTTAGCTACATCCCTGTTTGCCTTTGCCTTTTCAAAATGATAAGGGTTTTTCTTGTCCACCTCTTCCCTCTTTGCGAGCTCAATACCTTTTTGAACCTGATTTAGACCTTCAAGAAGCCTCATGTTAGAAAAGTCTTGTGCAAAAAGGACAGTAGAGCTTGCTACCAAAAGCACAAACCTTTTCATGCCTTCCCTCCGTTCTTTTTTATTCTACAATAAAATTCTAGGCTATGAGGGCAGTCCTGCAAAGAGTAAAGCAGTCTAAGGTTTTTGTGGATGGTGTAGAGGTGGCGAGCATAGGAGAGGGGTTAAATATCCTTTTAGGTGTAGGTGTTGGGGATACAGAGGAGGATGTGAAAAAGCTTGTAGAAAAAACAGTAAACCTTCGTATATTTGAAGACCCCTCTGGAAAGTTTAACCTCTCTATTCTTGACGTAAAGGGGTCTGCCCTTGTGGTTTCTCAATTTACTCTTTACGCTAACGTAAAAAAGGGTAGAAGACCAAGTTTTGAGTGTGCAGAGAAGCCAAACAGAGCAAGGGAGCTTTATGAACTCTTTGTAAAGAAACTTTCAGAGTATGTGCCCACTCAATGTGGTGTATTTGGTGCTACAATGGAGGTACATATAGTCAACTGGGGACCAGTAACTATAATTCTTGATAGTAAGGAGTTTTAGAGCTCAATCTCTACCAGCATAGTAAAGGGTATAGCTATACCGCTTAAAAAAAGATGACCTGGCTTGAGATGGGGTAAAAGCTTCAACTGCTCTTCGGAAGGATGTTCAAAAAACTGAGATACCGCATTTATGTCGTTTTGGGTGATGAGCCTAAAGATTGCTTGAGTGTTAAGCTGTGAAAGCACATATTTGCTAAGGTTTGCAGGTCTTTGAGACACCGCCACAAGACCAATACCAAACTTTCTCCCCTCAAGTGCTATCCTTTTTGTCATTGTTATGGCAAAGTTTTCCCTGCCTGTAGGCACATCAGTAGCTCCCCTTTCTGGAGCAAAGTTATGAGCTTCTTCAAGCACCACAAGTCTTCTCAGAGGATTGGACCTTGCCAAAGATAGGATTTCCCTAAGCACGAGCCCAGTTAGATTAAGACGCGTGTTGAAATTCACCACATCTCTGAGGTCTAATATAACCACATCCTTTGTGGAATTTAGAGCGTCCTCCAGCAGTCTAAAGACTTCTGGTTGGTTCTGAAGTGCCTCTTGTCCCATATCTTTCGAGACCATTTGGAGTATCTCAAGCACTTCCCTTCTTAGTCCTCCCCTTGAAGCATCAAGCAGTATGTCCCCCAGTCCCTTTTCCCTATAGGTGGATAGCATAAGGTCAGGCTTTAGAGATGCCCTCAGTTGAGAAAAAAAGGCTTTTTCTTCCTCATGCCTCTCATAAAGGTTAAGACCACACTCCCTAAATAGTTCTTTTATGTCCTCTATCCAGATAGGAAGTAAAGTGTAGGGCAGGCTTACATGGTGTACCCTGTCTTCGTCAATTCTCAGCTTTTGTTTGTATTCTCCAAAAAGGTCAAAGATGAGGGTTTTGCATGTGCCCTGTGGGATGTTTTCCACGAGCCTAACTACAAGGGTAGTTTTACCAGAGCCGGTGGTCCCAAGAACAGCCATATGCATACCACCTATCTTTGCAATGTCCAAGTATACAGAAACTCCCTTACCTACAAGCTTTCCTACTTTTACAGGCAGGTCCATTGAATAACCAGAGAGGTTTGTTTTCATTACTTTATGTAAAGCCTCATCCTCTTCTTTAACGGGTAGAAGCTGGTCTCCCGGTAAAAGACCAAAGATAGGTGTGGTAAAGTATCCCTCTTTTTCCTCTATCAACTCAAGAAGTACTTTGACCTTCCCTACAAGGATAGATTTTTTGAGTAGTGTCTTATAGTATGCAAGGAGCCAACTCTTGCTTCCAGAAAGTCCTTCTATAGAGTCTTGTAGGTTGAGCTGAGTGTATACCTTTGTGAGCTTGCATAGGAGTTTTCTCTTTCCACTTTTTGCCCAGAGAAAGGACTGTTCTGGAAGGTTTTCAAAAAGAAGAACCATAGCTTCCACAGAAGACTCCAAAGACATAACAACCGCTACCACATCCTTAGATAGCATTACAGACTCTTTTTTGTAATCCTCAAATAGCTCAAGGGTCTTCTTAACCTCCTCCCCTCGTAGGGAAATCATCACTTCCAAATTACCTTCTTCCTCAAACCCCGCCCTTGTGAGGTTTGCAGAACCTATAAATGCTACCTTTTCATCTATTATTATTATCTTTGCGTGAAGCAGTTCATTTATGTATATATCCGCACCATACCTTTCTAACACTCTAAAAGTTCCTTCACCGGTTATGTTGAGGTCTTTTAAGTTCCCTACCCGAAGTATAACTTCAAGTTTTACATCATTGGAAAGTCTTTCAAATATCTTTTCCAGTATACACTGGTCAATCCAAGGAGAAGCTATCTTAAGGCTTTTCTCAGCCTTTGATACTTCCTCCCTTATAAACTCAAGGAAGTTCTTCATACTGAAACTCCACCCAGTTTTTAAAGACCTTTGCCAGTTCAAAAACCCTACTCCTTAAGGCTTCAAGAGTTTGTGTGTTCTCCACTATAAAGTGAGCGTATTTTTTCTTCTCTTCTGGATGTAACTGGTTTGCCCATCTTCTTTTAAAGTCCTCTGGGCTGTAACCAGCTTTCAAGGCTCGCTCTTTACAGAGCTGATAGGGAGCATACACAAGCAAGGTTATATGATAGTTTCTATAAGTTCCCTTCTCTATAAGTAGGCTCGCCTCCACAACCACAATGCTTTTTTGAGGAAGTCTTCTAAACTCTTCATCAAGCCTTCTGTAGAGTTCACTATGGGTTATACTTTCCAACAGTCTTAGACTTTGTGGGTCTGAGAAAACTATCTGTGCGAGTGTTTTTCTGTCAATGTTTCCCTCCCTGTCAAGCACCCTATCACCAAAAGCCTCTACCACCTTTCTGTAGACTTCACCCTTCTCTTCGTAGAAGGACCTTATTATTCTGTCCGCATCAAGGACATGAAAGCCAGCTTCGTGAAAAAACTTTCCTACGGTGGATTTACCAGAACCAAGATTCCCCGTTAGGGCTATCTTTAACATTAAGAGATATTTTAAACGGAGGTGTGGTCATGAAAAAGTTTTATATATCCCTTTTGCTTGTAAGCCTTGGCTTTGCCTCAGAGGGAGAGCTTATCTTTAAAAATTCCTGTATGAGATGTCATACGGACAAGGATAGGAAACCTTTGAGCTATTTGAAGGAGAAATATAAGGGCAAGCCTGAGGCGGTTATGGAGCTTGCTAAAAGATGTCCATGGGGTCAAGGCTTGTCGGATATGGAAATAGAGCTCGTAAGCAAGTGGCTTGCGGGCGTAAATACGCGTTAAAATATTTCCATGCTTACACCTTATGAAGAGGCTTTGGAATGCTTGCTTGAAAGGGTTGATAGACTACCTACAGAAAAGGTTATTCTGTGGGATGCCATAGGCAGAGTTGTGGCGGAGGATGTGTTTGCGGACAGGGACAGCCCAGCCTTTGACAATTCAGCAATGGACGGTTATGCGGTTGTTTCTCAAGACCTTGAAGAAATTCCAGCAAAGCTAAAGATAGTGGGGGAAGTCTCTGCAGGTAACGAGTTTTCTGGACGGTTGGAAAGGGGACAAGCCATAAGGATATTCACGGGTGCACCTATTCCGGTGGGTGCAAATGCGGTTGTGCCTGTGGAATACACAAAACTTGAAGGCGAATATGTGCTCATAGAAAGGTCTTTCAAAGAGGGTGCTAACATAAGGAGAAGAGGAGAAGAAATAAAAGCGGGAGAACTTATTCTCAAGAAGGGCACGAGGATAAGGGGCTATGAGATAGGTCTGCTTGCTTTTGCCAACAAGGTCTTTGTGGAAGTGTATCAAAAGCCAAGAGTAGCGGTGCTTTCTACTGGCGACGAAATAAAAGAGCCAGGAGAACCCATAGAAAAGCCATCACATATAAGGAGCACAAATAATCATCTTCTGTATGCAAGAGCAAGGGAACTTGGTTGTGAAGTGCACCAATTGGGGATAATAAGGGATGAACCCGAGAGTATAAAGGAGGTCCTCCAAAGGGTGGAAGATTACGATGTCTTTATTACCACAGGTGGGGTCTCTGCGGGAGAGAAGGATTTTGTCCATAAGTTGGTAAAGGATATGGGTTTTGAGGTAGTCTTCCACAAGCTAAGGATAAAGCCTGCAAAACCTGTGCTCTTTGTCAAAAAAGGAAAGACCCTCTTCTTTGGTCTGCCGGGTAATCCTGTATCCTGTGCTATGGCTTTTGATATGCTTGTTAAACCAGCCCTTTTGAAAATGCAGGGAGTAGAAGAACATAGACCCAAGTTTCTAAAGGCAGAGCTCCTTAGGGATTTTTCAAGGAAGGATGCGGAAAGAAGAGAGTTCGTAAGAGCGAGGTATGTGGAGAAGGATGGTAGGCTATTTTGCGATTATTCTCCCAAAACTCAGTCTCATATGCTCACTTCATATGTGGATGCTAACTGTTATATGGTGGTATACGAAGAGGTGCATGAACTAAAGGCAGGTCAACAGGTGGATATTGTGCCTTTTGATTGGTAATTA
>JAXSOP010000005.1:0-34282 GCA_037926125.1 Aquificaceae bacterium | reverse complement strand
GCCAAGGCTGTGCCTTCAAAAAACCTCCAAGCAAGCTCAAGCTCTCCTATAACCTCTATTCCTTTCTCTTGTGCTTTTTTCCAAAGTGCGTGGTGCGGTGGTATGCCTGGAGAGAGAACCACTGTATCCACTATGTTCAGGAATTCTTCAAAGCTATCACCCTTCGCATCGTCCCCTGCGTATACCTCAAAACCTTTAGCCTTCAAAAGGTTAACCGCAGACCTTCCACTAATGCCAAGACCCCAGACAAGAACTCTCTTCATTGAGTTTAAAATTCTATCATGGCACTTCAGGACAAGGAAAGGTGGGACTTTAAATATCTACAGGGTTGGCAAGGCACTCTTCACAAAACTTTGGTTGAATTTTACACCTATGCACCTGTTGGAAGGGCACTTGAGATAGCCTGTGGAACTGGAGAGAATGCGATTTTTCTTGCAGAGCAAGGTTTTACTGTAGATGCAATTGATATATCTATCGTTGCACTCAAAAAGGCAAGAAGACAAGCCAATGAAAGGAATCTTAAAGTGAATTTCATATGTGCTGACCTTGATTACTTTACATTGAGAGAAAACACATATACCCTTATTGTGAACTTCTATTATCTAAATAGACGACTTATACCCCAAATAAAGAAGGCTCTAAAGCCTAATGGTTTGATTATCTTTGAAACCTACAATGAAAGGCATACCCTTATAAAAAGGGACTTTAATCCCGATTACCTTCTTAAGGAGGGAGAGCTTTTCAGACTTTTTGAGGGCTTTAGAGTAGTTTTTTACAAAGAAGAGTTTAACATTTCCACGCTTGTAGCCTTTAGGTAAGCTCTTTATGTATGCCTTCCATGTATATCCTTTCAAGAATCTTTCTTGCTATAGGTGCAGCGACCGCACCTCCAGAGCCTCCATGTTCCACAAGCACTCCTATCACAAAGACAGGGTCTCTGTAAGGTGCAAAACCCACAAACCATGCGTGGTCTCTAAGATGATAAGGCAAGTTCTTTTTTCTTGCACTATGAATAGATACTTGAGCTGTTCCCGTTTTGCCTGCTATGTCCACGATTGTTGAAAAGGCAGAAGTGGCAGTTCCTGACCTTACTACATCTCTAAGAGACTCCCTTACTATGGCAAAGTGTTCGGGCTTAGCTCTTACCACCTTATAGACGCTTCTATTGGCCTTCCATATTATCCTTCCGCTTGCGTCCCTCTTTTCTTTCACCAGCAAGGGTTTGTAAATGACCCCATTGTTGGCTATTGCCATCATCATAAGGGTTTGCTCAAAAAGGGTTGACTTAATATACCCCTGTCCTATGGACATATTAACCGTATCTCCACCATACCACGGCTCTTTAATTTTATGCTTTTTCCACTCGGGTGTGGGTATAAAACCTTTTGCAATAGTGAGGTCAAAGGGTATGTTTTCTCCGTAGGAGAAGCTCCTAAGCGTTCTCTCTATCTCCCTTGGACCAAGTTTGTAATAACCGTAATTGTAAAAATAGACATCGCATGAATCCCTTATAGCTCTATGTAGATTCTCCCACCCATGTCCTGCCCTATTCCAGCAGAAAAATTTTCTGTTTCCAAGTTCAAAGTGTCCTCTGCACACAACACCTTCTTTTGAAAGTACACCCTTTTCAAGCAAGGCTATTCCCAATGCGGGCTTTATAACCGATGCAGGAGGATACTTTGCTTGTGTCACCCTATTGAAAAGTGGTCTGAATTTATCACTGTTATATAGACCCCATAGGTCTGTTACCCTGTTGGGGTCAAAAGATGGATAACTCAGAAGTGTTAGCACCTCTCCTGTCCTTGTATCCATTATTAGCACCGCACCAGCCTTCTGGCCGGAGTCTTTAAAGACTTCATAGGCTATTCTCTGTATTCTTGAGTCTATAGTGGTTAAGAGGCTTATTCCCTTATCTGGCTCTTTGTAGCCAAGATTTCCTATAATTCTTCCAACTGCGTTCACCATGACCTCCTCAGCACCAACCCTTCCCAAAAGCTCTGTATCAAAAGCTCCCTCAAGCCCGTATACACCTACCAAGCTCTGACTTCCTACCCTGTCTCCATATTTCTGATAGTGTCTTTCCGTCGGGTAGGAAACGTATCCAACCACATGAGCACACACCTCACCCAGAGGGTAGTTTCTTGTTGGCACTGTGTTTATAAAGACCCCTGGTAGCTTGTAGCTGTAATTATAGAATTTATCTATATCCTCCTGTATCTTTAGCTCTGTTAAAAAAACAGGCTCTACAGCCTTTCTCTTTTTTATGCTCTCGTAATCTAGTTTGATTCCGAATATTTCTTCAACATTCATCAAAACTTCTCTAAGGTTCCCCTCTTCTTGCAATTTTTGATGGTCAAGAAGAAGTATATATCTCGGTGTGTCGTAGGCTAACTTCTCGCCCCTTCTGTCCAATATATCTCCTCTTTGAGGATATATAACCCTTTTCCTCACATAATTTCTCTGTGCAAGTTCCTTATAGTATTCACTTTTAAAAAGCTGAAGATAAACCAGCCTAAAGAAGATAATAGCATAGACCAAGATACCTACAAGCATAAGAAATAAAAATCTCCTCCTACTCATGTCTCTCTATGAAAATATCTTCCTGAGATAGAATAAAGAAAAATAAGCTCAAGAGCAAGACTTAAAGGCAAAAGCGGTAGACTAAGCTCTGCGTAGTATCTTATCCTGAATAAGAGAACTATCCAAAACTTTTCAAGTAAAGAAAGCAGAAAATAAGCAAGCAATAAAGAAAACCTGCTGGGAATTTCTATCCTCAGCTTCATTAGATTAAGAAGAATAGCAAAGAAAATATATCCTGACAGGTTCAATCCAAGCGAATCCTGAAATAGGTCAAGGAAGAAACCTGTAATGATCGCCCTTCTGAGCCACCCGTTGTCTTCTTTAAAGATATGAAGGAAAAGGTAAGAAAGGAGAAGGTTGGGAGCAATGAGCATGTTATGGAATATAGCAATAAGGACCGAGCTTTGAAAATAGGCAAGTAGTAATGCGATTACGTAAAACTTCATAACCGCTCTCTTATAACAACAAGAAGGGAAACCCTTCTTATGTCCGCGTAGGGCTTGACCTCTACCTTCTTAAAGAAGCCCTTCCCATCGTGAGACACTTGCTGAACGGTGCCGATTTTGAGCTGAGGAAAGGCTCTGCCTGGCACTCTCACATAAACCACATCACCAACATTAATCTCATCATCCATCTTGACGTGGAGCAAAGATCCCGTAGGGAATCCTCCTCTGTATATATATGCCTTATCCCCAACACCAGCACTAAGAGTGAATTCCTCAGAGAAAACTGTTCTTATCCTTGAGGAGCTTCCATAAACACTGTACACAATACCCACCAGACTTTCCCCAGAAAAGGCCAACATACCCTCAGATATACCCTTATCTTGTCCCCTGTTTATAAGCACAAAGGTGTCTCTACTTGATGGGTCGTAGGCAATCACATTTGCATAAACTATTGAATACTTGCTTGGACTGAAGGGTATATCTATAACTTGACTTAGGATTTTAAGGTTGTTTTCACAAGCAAGAAGCTGGACTTTGTATAATTTATACTCTTCAAGTTCCTTCCTTAGTCTATCATTTTCTTCACTCATATTTTTTAAAAGCAGGTAGGTCTCTACTATTCTTTTTGTGTTTTCTTGGATTTTTCCTTTTAACTCAAAAAAAGGATAAACTGCTAACCTAAGTAGGTTATAAACTTGGTTCAGGTATGGCAGTGTAGATAAGCTGATAAAATAAACTACAATGCTCAATAATAGAGCAATAAGAGGTGCAATATAGCTTTTCATATCATGGAAATTTTCCTTATAAGCTCTATGTTATCAAGAACCTTCCCCACTCCTCGCGCAACAGCAGTTATAGGGTCTTCACAGTAATGGGTCTTTATTCCTGTTTCACGCTCTATTCTCAAGTTGAGGTTTCTGAGGAGAGAACCTCCTCCAGCCAAGGTTATGCCCCTCTCCGCTATATCAGAAGCAAGTTCTGGCGGAGTCCTTTCCAAGGTAGACTTGATTGCGTTTATGATAGAAGACAACACATCCTCAAGGGCTTCTGTAACTTGGTTATTGCTTATTTTTATAACCTTTGGGAGCCCTGTTATATCCCTTCCCTTTATCTCCATAAACCTCTCTTCTTCCTCGTATATGGCACTACCCAATTCTATTTTTACTCTTTCTGCAGTCTGCTCGCCTATTAGAAGGTGATGTTTTTTCTTCACATGCTGTATTATAGACTCAGTCATCTCATCGCCTGCTACCCTTATGGAATTTGAAACCACTATGCCAGCGAGAGAAATAACAGCTATCTCTGTGGTGCCTCCCCCTATATCTACCACCATATTACCTATGGGCTCCTCTATGGGAAGTCCAGCACCTATTGCGGCAGCCATGGGTTCAGCTATTAGATAAACCTCCCTTGCCCCCGCGCTCTTTGCGGCGTCTATAACCGCCCTTTTCTCTACCTGTGTAACCCCAGAAGGCACACCTATAACAACCCTTGGCTTTGCCTTGAATATGCTACTACCTATAGTCTTGTTTATAAAGTAGGAAAGCATAACCCTTGTAGCTTCAAAATCCGTTATAACACCATCTCTGAGTGGTCTTACAGTCTGTATGTTTTCTGGAGTTTTCCCGAGCATTTCCTTTGCCTCTTTACCTACCGCCAGAACTCTACCAGAACGCACATCCACCGCAACGATAGAAGGTTCATAAAGCACTATGCCTTTCCCTTGGGCGTATACCACTGTGTTGGCAGTGCCAAGGTCTATACCTATATTGCTGGCAATAAAGCCAAGAAGGTTTGCTAATTTGCTTAACATCCATATTATTATAAACTATGGAAGCTACTTTTTTAAATAAAAAATACGAGGAAAAGCTCTTTAAATCTCTGAGATGTGAAGACAGCAAAGTTAAAAAAGCCATTGACTTCATAGAAGAAAAACACGCAGGACAGTATAGAAAGTCTGGCGAACCCTATGTAGTCCATCCCATAGAGGTTGCTGTTATCCTTGCGGAGCTGGGTATGGACATAGATACGGTGGTCGCAGGGCTCTTACATGATGTGCTTGAGGATACTGAGACCACTTATGAGGAGTTAAAGGACAACTTTGGCAAGGATGTGGCAGACATAGTGGAGGGGGTGACCAAGCTGGGAAAGATACACTTCAAAGATGTGCAGACCCAAAAGGCGGAGAACTACAGAAAGCTCATCCTTGCCTTTTCAAGAGACCTAAGGGTGATATTCGTAAAGCTGGCGGACAGGCTTCACAACATGAAAACTTTGCAATGCTTTAGTAGGGAAAAGCAGGTTAGAATAGCAAGGGAAACTCTTGAGATATACATTCCCATAGCCAATAGGCTTGGTCTTTGGAAAATAAAAACAGAACTTGAAGACTTGTGTTTTATGTATCTTTATCCAAAGGAATACGAAGAGGTTAAAAACTTTGTAGGAAGCACAAAGAGAGGGCTTGAGGATTATCTCAGAAGGCTTTTTATACCAAAGCTAAAGGAAGAGCTAAAAAAGGCAGGCATACAAGCCCATGTGTTTTATAGACCAAAGCACCTTTATGGCATATGGCAAAAAACTCTTAGAAAAGGTATAAGGCTTGAAGATGTGCATGATATATTAGGCGTTAGGGTTATAGTAAACACCGTTCAAGAATGCTATCTTGTGCTTGGCTTAGTTCATAGCGTATTCAAACCCGTCCCGGGAAAGTTTGATGACTATATATCTCTGCCTAAGCCAAACCTCTACCAGTCCTTGCATACCGCAGTAATAGGTCCAAAGGGTAGGATGGTGGAGGTGCAGATAAGAACATGGGAGATGCATGAAAGGGCGGAGAAGGGTATCGCAGCGCACTGGGCTTATAAGGAAGGCAAAAGCGTAAAGGACGGTGGAGTGTATTCATGGCTAAAGAGCCTTGTGGAGAGTGTGCAGGGTAGCAAGAATCCTCAGGAGCTTTTGGAAAACCTCAAGCTGGAGCTTTTTTCCGAGGAGGTTTTTGTTTTCACTCCAAAGGGAGACCTTCTGGTGCTTCCAAAGGGGGCAACGCCAGTAGACTTTGCCTACTACATACATACAGAGGTGGGCAACCACTGTGCTGGAGCAAAGGCAAACGGCAGGATTGTGCCACTTAACTATAGGCTTCAAAATGGAGACATGGTGGAGATTATCACGAACCCCAACAAAAAGCCTAACCAAGAGTGGCTGAGCTTTGTGGTGACATCAAAAGCAAAAAGCAAGATAAAGTCCGTGCTTAAGGAACTTGAAAGGGAAAGGTATGTTCAACTTGGGAGGGAAAGGCTTGAGCTATATTCCCAAAAACTGGGGCTAGGCAGGGAGATGCTTTTAAAGAGGCTCATGGAGGAGACAGGAGCCAAAGGCGAGGAAGAGGTATGCCTGCTTTTGGGAAGCGGTAAGCTCTCAAAGGAAAGGGTTTATTCCCTCTTTAGAAAAACTCAGAAGGAAAAACCTCAAGAAAAGGTGGAAGATGCCCTGCATATAGACGGGCTTGGGAAGGTGCTTCATGTCCTTGCGGAGTGTTGTAATCCACTGCCAGGCGAAGAGGTCTACGGTGTTATATCAAAGGGTAAGGGGCTTGTAGTACACTCAAAGGACTGCCCAAACCTACAGCATCTTTGGAAAGTTTCACCAGAAAAGGTCATAAAGGTCTTGTGGAACAAGTCTCATGGACTGCACCCAGTAAGGTTAAGGCTTATGGTCAAAGACCGTATGGGTATTTTAGGAGAAGTGACTACCACCATAGCAAAGTCTGGTGCAAACATTACAGAAGCCAGAACAAAAAGCCTACCCTCAGGTCAAGCACTAATGGACTTTACCCTTCAGGTGGAAAACTACCAAAGCTTTCTAAAGGTTAAGGAAGCTCTAAGAGGCTTGGAGGGTGTGGAAAGCGTGCAGAGGTTGATGGGGTAGAGTATTTGTTTTAGTGCTCTCTTTTGAGATTAGCCCTTCTGTATATAGCCCTCATAAGTTCTTCATATTTTTTTACGGTATATGAAAAAGGCTAGGAATGATGACATCATGATATAAGATACTAAAAAAAGAATTATCTCTTCGGGTCCATGTTTATTAAATGTATAAGATGTATAAATAGGAGCTACAAAAACATATAAAAATGGGACTAACAGATATGATACAATTGATACAATAATTATTAAAATTGCATTTTTTTTCAATATACCTCTCTTCAATATATTTATACAAAACCAACGATACTAAAACAGCTAGAATAAGGAAGCAAAATTATATTTAAGTGTATAGTATAGCCCAATAAATATAGTAAGTATTAATAACAGAAGCTTCCACGCCTTAGTATTTAAATGCAAAATTAAAGGAGGAATAATTAATAGCATTAATACAAAAACTATAATGCTAACTATCATTTCCGCTTCTTTACTAGGAAAAATTGATATTACGAAATATACCAAAATTCCCAATAACAAAGAAACACTAAAACCAGCCATTGCCTTACTTAAGGAATAATAACCTTCGGCTAAACCGATGCAGTAGTTAGGATGTTTTTTGCATATAATGCTAGGAGTATCTTCTTCCAACTCAAGAAAATTCTTAACATTTTTATATATTGAGTATAAGAATTTTTCACCGAAAAAGCATACAACCTCACCAATAAAAAGTGATAAGAATAAATATAGCCATATATTTTCGCTAACATCTTCTACAGAATATATTTTGACTAAATATTTGGCGAATTCACCGCTTTTAGGAGGTCCATCATAGACCAGCAGAAGTCTAACTAATGGTGACAAAACGAATAAGATAAACACTAAGCCTACTGGGATACTTAAAAGAAATCTCATAAGGTAAATTCTCAGCAAGTTCTCCACGGTATATCTCCAACGATACTAAAATCTTACCCTATTTATTTCACAAACTCCAACTTTCCATCTTTCAAATCCACCATTACCCTTTGCCCGTCTTTTATCTCACCCTTTATTATGAGGTTTGCCAGAGGAGTTTCTAAGTGCTTTTGGAGAGTTCTTTTGAGAGGTCTTGCACCATAGGCTGGGTCATAGCCAAGCTTTACAAGATGCTCCTTTGCCTTTTCTGTGAGCTCTATGGAAATGTTCCTTTCCACCAACCTTTTGTTTATGCTTGCCACAAGCAGGTCTATTATCTGGAAGAGCTCCTTCATGGTCAAGGGTTTAAAGACAATTATCTCATCTATCCTGTTTAGAAACTCTGGTCTAAAGTGATAACGCAGTTCTTCAAGCACCTTCTCTCTTGCCCTTTCAAACTCTTTTTGAACCCTTTCTTCATCTCCATCTACGGATATACTTAAAAGATACTGAGAGCCTATGTTGGAGGTCATGATTATAACCGTATTTCTAAAGTCTACCGTTCTTCCGTGAGAGTCTGTAAGCCTTCCATCGTCCAGCACCTGCAGGAAGAGGTCAAAGACTCTTGAGTGTGCCTTTTCTACCTCGTCAAGGAGCAAGACCGAATAGGGCTTTCTACGAACCGCTTCTGTTAGCTTTCCTCCTTCTTCATAGCCCACATAGCCCGGTGGTGCACCTATTAGCTTGGCTACGCTATGTTCTTCTTTGAACTCGGACATATCAAGCCTTATCAGTGCATCCTCGTCGCCAAAGAGTAGCTCCGCAAGGGCTTTTGAAAGCTCCGTTTTACCTACGCCCGTAGGTCCAAGGAATAGGAAGCTGGCTATGGGTCTTTTGGGGTCCTTTAGACCAGCCCTTGCCCTCCTAATGGCTTCCGCAACCACAGTCACCGCATGCTCTTGGTCTATTACCCTTTTGTGTAGTTCCTCTTCAAGCCTGAGTAGCCTTTCCATTTCCTCTTCTTTTAGCTTGGTAACGGGTATACCAGTCCACTCAGAAACCACCTGTGCGGTATCATCCCAGCCTACTATAAGCTCCTGAGCCTTTTGACTTTCAAGCTCCTTTAGTTCTTTCTCTAACTTTACCTTTTCTATCTTGAGGTTTGCTTCCCTTTCGTAGTCTCCCCTTTCAGACGCCTTGAGTATTTCCTGGTCAAGCTCCTCGATGCGTTTCTTTATCTCTGATATTTTTGTCTCCGCTCCTCCTAACCTTGAAAGGAGTTCTTGCTTTTCCTTTTCAAGTTGAACCTTCTTTATCTTTAGCTGAGCTTCCTTTTCATAGTTGCCTTCAAGGTATGCCTTTTGTATCTCTTCTTCAAGACTTCTTAGCTTTCTTTCTATCTCTTGAACCTCTGGAGGAACTGCTACCGCCATTAGCTTCTTGCGTGCGGATGCTTGGTCAAGGGCATCTATAGCCTTATCGGGTAGCTTTCTAAAGGTTACATACCTTCTCGTGAGCTTTACCGCAGACTCTATGGCTTCGTCAGATATCTTTACCTTGTGGTGCTTTTCCAATTTTGGTCTTAGACCTTTGAGTATCTCTATGGTTTCTTCCTCTGTAGGCTCGTCCACGTATATGGGCTGAAACCTTCTTTCAAGGGCTGGGTCTTTCTCTATGTACTTTCTGTATTCGTCCACTGTGGTTGCACCTATAACCCTTATTTCACCCCTTGCCAAAGGAGGCTTAAGCATGTTGCCTGCGTCCACCGCACCCTCCGCTTTGCCTGCACCTACCACAGTGTGAATTTCATCTATAAAAAGTATTACGTTGCCCTTCTGCTTTACCTCCTCCAAAAGGCTCTTGAAACGCTCTTCAAACTCTCCTCTATATTTTGACCCAGCTATTATAGATCCCATATCAACAGATATGAGTGCCTTGTCTTGAAGCTCTACAGGCACTTCCTTGTTGACTATCCTTTGTGCCAGACCTTCCACTATGGCAGTCTTTCCTACGCCGGGGTCTCCCACAAGCACAGGATTGTTTTTTGTTCTTCTGAGTAGCACCTCTATAAGTTGGTTTATTTCCCTTTCTCTTCCTATAACTGGGTCAAGCTTGCCCTCCCTTGCCATCTGCGTGAGGTCCACACCAAATCTCTCGAGGGCGGACTTTTCCTCTTCTTTCAGTTCTTGTGTCACATCCTTCATCTTTTCACCTCCTGTTATATCTTCTAAAATCTTACCAGCAATGGTGTCTTTTGCCTCTGTAAGGCTTGCGACTATGTGGTAAGGCTCTACCTGAGAGAGACCCTCAGAAACCGCTTTGTCTTGAGCTTTCTCAAGGACTTTAATGAGGTTCTTAGCGTAGTCAAAGGCAGGCTCCTTTCCAAATACTATTTTGCTTACCGCGTCTATAACCCTCTCTGGAGATATTCCAAGTTCTTTAACCTGTTCCACAAGGCTTGAGGTCTCAAGGGCTTTCCTTATGAGCCCATCAATACTTAGCCTGTTTTCAAGAAAGGTTTTCACATCTTCTGGCTTAAATACCGTAGAAAGGCTTCTTTCTACTCCTTCAAGCTGACTTCTGTATTGAGCCTCAAGGCGATCAAGCCTTGTTAGCTCCACCTGAAGCTCCTGCAAACTCCAATAATCTCCGTATCTTCTTGCTCTCTGAAGCTCTTGGTTTATCCTCTCCTTTGTTCTTCTTACCTTGTCTAACTCTATCTGCACTTGAGCTATATCTGACTTCACTTGCATTATCTTGCTTCTTAGTTCAATGAGGTGCTGTGCCTCCTGCTGAACCGCTCTGTTTATCTGAGAAGAAAGCCTTTCAAAGTATTCGGAAACCTTCCTGTATAAACCCTTGGCATCTGCACCCCTTTTCTCTAAATATTTTGAAAGAGCGGATTTTTCATCAAGCAAAAGGGCTAAAAGCAGGTGGTCAGTATCCACTTTATTATCACCCCTCGCCCTTGCAAGTTCCCTTGCCTTCTGAATATACTCCAAAGACCTTACGGAAAGTAAGTTCTCACTAAACATTTTCACCTCCTAATTTGACAGTATCTTTTATAATATGCTTTAGTGAGATATTGTCAATATCTGCAGGGTTGAACCTTTAGAGATTGGAAAAAGAGCGGTGTTATTCCCAGTGTGTAATAGAGGCTGGCAATGAGAAAGATTGTATAAAAGGTAGAAGACAAGCATGTGTTGAAAAGCTCAGTTATGACCCCAAGGGTAAGCGAGGGGAATCCCATAAAGAGGATTACTTTAAAAAAGTTTGGGCTGAGCAACTCCTTCAATGTTGGAAGTTTCCTATTACCCGTCATTGGAGCATAAGCTCTCCACCAGAGAAGGAATGGAACTATATGGTAAGAGGTCCCGGCGGTTATAAAAAGAAGGAATCCATAAAGCATGCCATCCCTATGCCAGTTCAGAAAGTCGTAATTCTCACCTCCGGCAATGGAAACCCCAACAGATGGGAAGAAAACAGCTATAAAAAGACTGAGTATAAGGTATTGCAACTATGGGTCATGACCCTTGAGGAGACTTTTCCTCTGAATAAGGCTTTCGAAGATTATTAAGGCAAGGGGAAATAGCGATAATATCATGAACACTCCAGAGTAGGCAACGAGTTTCATATCTCCTACATGTAATCCGTAGAGCAAATGGTGGAACGGTCATAAATATCTTTGTGCGAGAATCTCCATATGAGCTTACGACTGCAAAGTTTATAAAAACAGCCTTTGAAAGATATCCCATACCATACCTTACTATTAAGCCTACCTTCTCCACTTGTGAAGACCATGGCTACATACGGGGCGAGCACTTACAATGTCCTCAGTGCGGAAAGTCTGCAGAGGTTTATTCAAGAGTGGTGGGATATTACAGACCAGCCTAGAGGCGGAACAGGAGCAAGCAGGAGTAGTTTATGGCAAGTCTGGAGTATCTTATCTAAGATAAGTTCCTGCTGGCAAATCTTGTCTATGCCTGCTTTCCACGTCAGCAAGCTCTGCTACAGTGGTAGCGGTTAAGTATTCAAGTATTTTCTCTCTGAGTTCAGTCCATTTGTGATGAACAACACATGGTGAGCTTTGCCACTCTTCGCACCTTCCGGGTCTGAGGGCACAGTAGTCTAATTTGTAGTCTTCATCAAGGTAACGTATTACATCCATTATGGTTATATTCTCAGGTGGAACCGCAAGGGTAAAACCGCCAGTGGGACCCTTATAAGACTTCAAAACCCTTTCCCTTGCCAACTTATGAAATATCTTTGAAAGGAAAGGTTTAGGAATTCTTTGGGCTTCTGCTATCTCCTCCACTTTAACGAGCCTATCCCTGTTGAGGGCAAGGTATGCCAAAGCCAATAGGGCATATTTAACAGTTTCTGAGTATATCATGAAAATAAATTATACGTCAGAAACAGATTTCCGCAAATTGAAATTAGAATATTAGCATGTTCCCCTTAGAGTGGTGGAAAAAGGCGGAGGAAAGGGTATATAACCTAAATAGGGCAAGGGAAAGCCTTGAGGAGCTACTTAGAAAACATCCTCAACCCCAAAGCCTTATAGACTATCTCAATGAGAGAAGGTTTATTCTGCTTTTGGAGCTTCTTGACCAGTCTGAATGCATAAGGAAGTTTCTAATAAACCATCCAGAAGACTTTCAGAAAACCATACCAGGGCTTTGGTATGTCTTCAAAGACAAAAGAGCCTATCTTAAAGAGCTGGAAGAGCTTACATCTCGGAGTATATCTGACGAGGACTTCTCAAAAACCCTTGCCTACTACAGACACAGGGAGCTCATGAGGATATCCGCAAAGGAAATACTTGGCACCGCAAAGTATGAAGACCTCCTACGAGAATACTCATACTTGCCCGACGCCATGCTTGAAATTGTTTATAGAAAAGTGTTTCAAGAAGCTGTTGAAAGATACGGAGAGCCTGTTGACGAAGAAGGCAATACCGCTACAGGATGTATAATTGCTCTTGGGAAACTTGGTAGCTATGAGCTCAACTATTACTCAGATATAGACATAATGTATATCCACTCTGCGGATAAAGGGCAGGCAGGAAAGCTTGCCCTTAATGAGTTTTTCCAAAGGGTTTTCCAAAAGGTTTTTAAACTTATGACGCAAATAACACCAGAGGGCAAGCCCTACGAGGTAGACCTTGACCTTAGACCCTTCGGAAAGTCAGGTCCTATAAGCATGTCTCTGAGGAGTGCTGAGCTATACTATGAGTCTTACGGAAGAACTTGGGAGAGGTTTGCCCTCCTGAGGGCAAGATACTGTGCGGGAGACGAGAATCTATACAGAGCCTTTGAAAGGGAAGTAAAAGAGCCTTTTGTCTTTAGAAAGTCTGTGGACTACCGCATACTTGAGGAAATAAGGCTTATAAAGGTTCAAATAGCCAGCGAAGCAAAGAAAAAACTTCTTGGCAAAAACAACATTAAGACAGGAGAGGGTGGCATAAGGGAAGTGGAGTTTGCGGTCCAGTCTCTTGTCTTGCTCCTTGGAGGGAAGTTTCCCTTTCTCAGAGAGAGCAACACCTTTAGGGCTATATGGAAACTAAGCCAAAAGGGCGTTTTCTCTGACGAAGAAGCCATATTTTTAGAAAGGGCTTATGAGTTTTTGAGAAGGCTTGAGCACAAACTACAGCTCCACTCCTGTACTCAGACCCAGAGCTTTTCAGAAAACGACTTTTATAGACTTGCAAAGCAAATGGGAATTAAAGAACAGGAACTCAGAGCCAACTACGAAAAGTATACAAAGGGCGTAAGCCTTATCTTTTCTCAGATAATACCTTCTCAAGAAGAAGAAGACCTGCACCCCATACAGAGGGCATTGCTCAATGGAGACCTTGAGGAAGCCAAAGAGATACTTGTCAATTACCGCTTTAGAGAACCAGTGAGAGCCTTTAACATGCTTTGGAGCTACATAAGTGGAAGAGAGGGTGTAAAGCTATCCACACAGGAAAAACAAACCTTTATAAGGATACTTCCACAACTTCTTGAAAGCATGGCTCAAACCACAGACCCAGACGAGACCCTCGCTAACTTTGACAAATTCTTTTCCAACCCAACGGGCAGAAAGGTAGTCCTGAGCCCTGCAAAGGAGGATATAAACAAGACCCTTTGCAAGGTCTTTTCTTTGTCCTCTTATCTGTCTACTCTCATAAGCAGATATCCAGACCTTGTGGAGGACGTGCTTACTCTTTATCAGGACTTTCCAGAGGAAGACAGTTTCATTGAAGAGTTTGAAAAATACAAGGCTACCTTAAACCTTAACCCTGAGAATCTCTACAGAAGGTTTAAAAGAGTTTGGGAAATAAGAATAGCTCTTGTATACCTTATGAAAAGAGAGGACAGATACAAAAAGCTCTTTGTCTTCTTTGAAAAGCTATCAGACCTTGCTGACTTTCTCATGAAAAGGCTCTGGGAAGACTTAAAGCTTGAAGAAACTCTTGTCCTTGCCCTTGGAAAATATGGAAGCAGAGAGTTAACTGTTGGTTCTGACCTTGACCTTGTATTTGTTTGTGGAAGTGCAGGAGAAGAAAAGACAAAAAGGGTTCAGGAGTTTGTAGCCTTTATTACAAAGCACACCTCAGAGGGCTATCTGTATGATGTGGATTTTAGACTAAGACCTATGGGAAGTGCAGGGGAAATAGCACCGCCCTTGAGCTTTTATGGAGAATACTTCCAATCTAATGCAAGGACATGGGAAAGACTTGCATGGACAAGATGTAGATATATTGCAGGACCAAAAGGTCTTGTGGAAGAGTTTGAGGCTTTACTTGGAACCTTTCTCTTTGAGAAACCCCTTGGTGAAAAGGAGAGGGGAGAGATAAGGGATATGAGGTTTGCTCTTGAAAGCAACGCAAAGAAGGGAAAGGGCATTTTAGACTTAAAATTTTCTCCAGGTGGACTCATAGATGCGGAGTTTATAATCCAGTACTATACACTTTTAGAAGGGTTCAGAGAGCCCTCAATGATAAGGGCTTGTAAAAGACTAATGGGAAAGTATCCAATCCTTAGAGAAACTCATGAACACTATACCTTTTTAAGGCTTGTGGAAACAAGACTAAGGCTCTCAAAGGAAAGGGCTGGGTCTTTGCTTGGACATCAGGAAAACAAAAGGGTGGCAAGCTCACTGGGTATGCAAGAGGATGAACTCAAAGAAAAAGTGGCTGATAGCATGAGGAAGCTAAGGGAGATATTTCTTGAAGTTTTTGATTAATTGAACCTCTCAAAGGAGTAGAGAAGCGGCAAAAAAGTAAATAAACACTGATATTATATCCTGCATTACAGTGGCGAGAGGTCCACTTCCGTGAGCTGGGTCTAATCCAAGCCTTTTGAAAAACAGAGGTAATAAGGATGCGACAAACCCTGCAACAGAGGAAGCAAGAAGTATAGCAAGAGAAACGACAAAAGCTATCTTAAAATCCTTCCAGAAAAGCCATATGGTTATAAGACTAAAGAGGAAAAGGACAAAACCTATGGCAGTGCTCGTTTTGGTTTCTTTCCTTATATCAGCAGGAAGTCCCAGTGCAAAGGCTCTGACCACAAGAGCCTCCGTCTGCGTTCCTACAGCATCCGCAAGATAGACCACCGTTGGTATGAAGAAGGCAAGTGCCACATGCTTTTCCAATTCCTTTTCAAACATTCCAACAACTCCCGCAGCGAAAAATCCACCTGCAATACCTACTAAAAGCCAGGGCAATCTGTAGGCTACTCTCTTGTTCATGGGTGCATCCGAGTAGAATACTGCCATGTTGTCCGGTCCAAGTATACCAGCCATTCTTGAAAGATCTTCTTCGTGTTCCTGAAGTAAAACCTTAAGCAAGGTATAGGGTGGGATAAGCCCGAGGAAGTATCCGTAATGATCAACTACAGGCATGGCGTATTCACCCCTTTGCACCGCTTGCCAAGCTACCACTTCCTGATCTGTTTCGGGACCTACTCTTGGAGGGTCTTTGTCCATTATATAGCTTATCCTATCATACGGACTTGCACTGAAGAGGTCTTCTACGGTTACTATGCCCACGAGCTTACCTCCCTCAAGCACCACTATGTGAGAGGCGGATGTATACTTTCTGCCCATTATCCTTTCAATGGTCTCTCCCACAGTGTTCTCAGGATGTGCCACTGGCACATCAACTACAGCAAGAGCCTTTGCAGTCTCATAGAAGCTTTCTTTTTCCATAGGCAAAGTTTAATAGTATATTGTTAACTTTTTGTTAAAACTCATCCCAAAATCTCTAAGGCTTTTATTACCCTCTCTAAAACTCTCTCCTTTGGGAGAACATCGCATATAACGTCCACACCAACGCCCTCTAACTCTCCAGTGAGGCATGCTCTAAGTGCGTGCCACACATCCTTTGCTTTTAGATTAAGCTCTTTTTGTATCTCTTTGGCTATTTCCTTTACTCTTTGAGCGTTAAGGTCTACTTCTTGTGCCTTTTGTAAGAAAAGCTCAAGCACAGACCTTGAAAGCTCATTTTCAAGAACAGCCATCGCCTGCTCTGAATAGCTCACCTCTTGGACAAAGAAGGGCTTAAGCCTTTCCACACCCTCCGTTAAGGTCTCAAAGGAGTCTCTTGTCTTTTCCAAGACTTTTCTTACAAAGTCCTTATCCACTCTGTATCCTGCACTCTCAAGAAAGGGTATAAACTCCTCTACAAGTCTATCAATGGAGAGCACCTCTCTTACATAAACCCCGTTCATCCACCTTAGCTTTTCTTTATTAAAGACCGCAGGTGCGGAGTTGACGTTTTCTAAGGTGAACAACTCTATAAGCTCATCCTTGGAGAATATTTCCCTTCCTTCTTCTGGTGGAGACCAGCCAAGAAGACAGAGGAAGTTAAAAAGTGCAGGAGATAGGTAGCCTTCTTCTCTGTAGTTTCTTACAGAGACCGCACCGTGCCGTTTTGAGAGCTTGCTTCTGTCTTCTCCCAATATGACTGGCAGGTGGGCAAAATTGGGAACTTCAAAGCCAAGGGCTTCGTATATAAGTATCTGCTTTGGTGTATTGGGGATATGGTCCTCTCCTCTTATTACATGCGTGACCCCCATAAGGGCATCGTCTACCACCACCACAAAGTTGTAAGTGGGCGTCCCATCGCTTCTTACTATAACAAAATCACCAAAGTCATCCACATTTATAGCTATATGACCCTTTATAAGGTCTTCAAAAACCACAACTCTACCATCAGGCACCCTAAAGCGTATGGCGTATGGTTTCCCTTGTCTTTTGAACTCCTTTACTTCTTCTTCGCTTAAGACTCTACACTTACCAGAGTATCTGTAAGGCACTCCCTTTTCTTCTGCCTTTTTCCTTTCTTCTTCAAGCTCTTCCACAGTGCAAAAGCAAGGATAGGCATGTCCGTTTTGTACGAGCTTTTCCGCATATTCGCTGTATATATCGAACCTCTCCGACTGTCTGTAGAATTCATCCCATTCTATGCCAAGCCACTTAAGGTCCTCAAGGAGCATTTGCTCAAACTCCTTTGTAGACCTTTCTCTGTCTGTGTCCTCAACCCTGAGGATAAACTTCCCGCGGTTGTGTCTGGCAAAAAGGTAGCTGAATATGGCGGTTCTTGCGTTTCCAAGATGCAGATATCCCGTAGGACTTGGTGCAAAGCGTGAGACTACCATGAAAAACTATTATAACTTTTTAAGCCTCTTGTCCCAGAGCCCTTTCTTTTTCCTATCTTCAAAGGTAAGACTGACACCATGAAGTGATAGCTCGCCAAGCACTCTATGCTTCTCCTTATCCGCGGACTCAAGCCTCTTTATGGCGTAGGCGACATACTCCTCAGATATGTCTATTCCTATATAAACCTTACCTAATAGTTTTGCGGACACAAGGGTAGTCCCTGTGCCACAAAATGGGTCTATAACTATACCGTATATGTCTTCAAGAATAGAGTGGATTACCCTCGTAGGAAGCTCTATAGGAAAAACCGCAGGATGGCTTTTGTGTCCTTGTTCTGGTCTTATATCCCATATGGATGTGAGTTTTGCATGCTGTGGTTTTAGCTCCGCAGGTTTGCTCTTTACGAGCCAATATATTCTCTCCTCAACCTGCCAAAACCTCCATCCTCTAATGTTTCCTGCTATTTTTCTGTTCCAAATAATCTCCTGCCATATATTCCACTTGGTTTTTGTAAGCCATTCAAGAGGATGAATCATATTCCCATTTTCGTATCTTACCTTATGGTTATAGAAGAAACTGCCTCCTTCTTTTATCACCCTGTAAAGCTCATCCAAGACATCTATCTGCCACTTTTGGTAATCTTCTTCTTTCATAACATCTCTGTATCTTTTGTATACCACCTTTGGCACAAGCCAACCGCCATGTTTTTCCTTTTTGTTATAAGGTGGTGAGGTTATTCCAAGGTCTATAGAATCAGAAGGTATGCCCTTAAGAACGTCTAAAACGTCTCCACATATGACTCTGTTAAGAAATTCTTCTATACTACGCATTGCCCCCTCCTAAATTTTCTATAACTTCAATAAGTTCCTTTGATAGAAAGCTGTAAAACTTTTTTATGTCTTTACGGATAAATACCACATTTAGGCTTTTGCAATCTTTACAGTGCTTTATAGAAAAACCTGCTGAGCGTAAATATTCACCTTGCCTTCGCATGCCTTCAGGAAACGCTCTTCAACCAGGATTTTCAACCTATCCTCTAAACACTTAAAATCAAATTCAAAAATATACAAGAGTTTACCATGAACAAAGCCACATGTTAGAACTTTTGGATTTTTCTTTATATCTTCCTCAAATCTTTCTGGAGTGTAGTCATTAAAACTTCCTCCTCCATTAAGTTTTTTCTTTATATTATCTGTATTCTGTGGTTTCACTTCACAATATACTGTTTCCTGTGTATATACTAACTGCATATAACCGTTATATCCTAATTTCTCCTGTATTGGCTAATAGCATGCTATATAAATTGCGGATAACTCCCTAAGTTTAGAAGAGTTCTTATCGTTAAAATACATGGTTATAAAGTCTACGAACAAGGCTTCTAAGGTATTCTTAGAGAGTCCTCTCAAAAAGTTTTCAAGTTCTCCTTCCTCTCCTATGGCATAAAGGACTATGCTCTTTCTTAGATTTTCATTCATAACGAACTATTATAATAATCACACCACTTGCTTATTGGACACTCTTCACACTTTGGCTTTACAGGTTTGCATATGGTTTGACCAAAGGCTACCAAAAGTCTGTTGTAGTCTCTCCAATACTCTTTAGGCACTATTTCCATTAAAGCCCCTTCTGTTTCTTCTGGGGTTTTTGTCTTTACAAGACCCCACCTGTTGCTTATGCGATGCACATGCACATCAACCGCTATGGCTGGCTTTCCAAAGCCCTCAGAAAGCACGATGTTTGCCACCTTTCTTCCCACGCCCTTTAGCTTAAGAAGGTCCTCAAGGTTGTCGGGCAATTTACCAGCAAAATCTTCCATGAGCTGTTTTGCAAGCTCTTTCAATTGCTTTGCCTTGTTTCTATAGAACCCTACAGGGTATATTAGTTTTTCAAGCTCTTTATGGTCTATTTCCAAAAGGTCCTGTGGGTTTTTGATCCTCTGCAGGAACCTTTCACAGACCTCTGCGGTGGTCTCATCCCTTGTTCTTGTAGAAAGGAGAGCACAAAGAAGGGCACTAAGAGGGTCTTTCCTCTTTTGTGCTATGAGCTTTACTATTGGTGCGTGCCACTTTGGAAACTCCCTTTTCATTATTTCAAGCACCTTAGGAAGGTTTTCTATGGTCATGGAGCTTTATATTTTACGACAGCAACGAGAAGTCCTATAGCTAAAATATGAAGGATAACAGAGTAAATTACAAGAGAAGAAGGAGAAAACTCATAAACCATACCCATCAAAGCACCACCCAAAAAGGTAGAAAGTCCCATAAAGAAGTGGAAAAGACCATAAGCCCTTCCTCTTGCATCCTCTGAAGAGAGCTTGGCAACCGCAGACCTCATTATAGATTCTTGAACTCCAAGGCTTATACCCCAGAGGACCACCGCCAGAAGTGGCTGGCTTATAAGAAGGAGAAAGAGGGTAGAAAACATACCAATAGAAAGTCCAGCAATCAGAGAAATAAAGCCAACCCTATCGTAAAGAACGCCAAAAAGAAGTGCGGACATGGCATCCACTCCCATGGCAAGTGCAAAGAAGAGGGCTACCTGCCAACCCTCAAAGTTTAATTCCTGAGTTAGATGAAAGCCTACAAGTGGAAACTGCAAAAAGCCAAGAGAAACAAGGCAGGAGGAAATAAGATAAAGATAGAAGGCTTTACCGAGAGAACCTTCTGACTTTTGTTTCTCTTTTTGCAAGTCCTTTACTTCCAACCCTCTTGCCAGTAGAAGAAAGAACATGGCAAGAAGGGCAGGCACAAAAAGCAGTGCAAAGGCGAGCCTATAACCAAAACCAAGATAAAGCACGAGTGCAATCACAGAAGGACCAAGAACCGCACCAATCTGGTCAAGAAACTCATGAAGACCAAAGCCTTTTCCATGACCCACTACCTGAGTAGCCTTTGAAAGAAGTGCATCCCTTGAAGGAGTCCTCAACCCCTTTCCCATCCTCTCAAGAAACAAGAGAAGGCTTGCTGCCTGCCAACTGTTTGCAAGGGCAATAAGAGGAATCGCAAAAAGGTTTATGGCATACCCGCTTAGAGTAAAAACCCAGTAGCTCCTTAGCCTATCAGAAAAAAAGCCAGAGAGAAGCCTCACCCAGTATCCAAAAAGCTCCGCCAGACCTGAAACAAGACTAACCCAAAGGGCAGAAGCTCCAAGAAAGGCAAGGTAAGGACCTATAATACCCTTTGCACCCTCGTAGGTAAAATCCGCAAGTAGGCTAACTACCCCCATAAGGACTATGAACCTGTATGCCTTCCCCTTATCCCACATCTATGCTCTCTACCTCACCCACAAGGCTAACCTCAGGAAGGAAAGATTTAACCCCTTCAAGGACACCCAAAAGCTCAGAGAGAGTGTCTGGCGTGGCTATAAGATAAACCTCTTCTGAAGACTTTTCCTTTGTCCTCACTATGGCATGCCTACCAGACCCGTCTATAAGGGCTGTAAATAGACCTATCTTTTCCTTAGGAACTCCTACCAGAAGAACCCTTGCCTTTACTTCTTTTCTCATGGCTGACTATCTTGGCGCCAAATATGTCCTTTACCTTCTCCACAAAGGGCGGAATACCACTTTCTTCCTGTTTTTCTTCCACCACAAAGTCAATCTTGGGATTTAGAGCTTTTATCTTTTGCGTGTCTTGGTCTGTTAGGTCTCCTCTTTTCACAAAGAAGACAAACTTATCTCCTTTAACTTCATACCTTGACCTTTTGAGGGCTTCCATTAAAAGGATGTCCAGCTTGCCCTCAAGAGGTTTAAAAGGGTCTTCTTGCTCTATTTCCTGTGTAGTTTGCTGTTTTTGTGTAGGTTCCACAGGTCTTTCAGAAGACATATATCTTATAAGCTCTCCGATAGGAAGGATATCCTTGATTATCTGGGTCTTTATAATGGCAAGCTCACAAGCCCTGAGGAAGTCCCTATTCCTTGCGTCAAGCCTTGCGGTGTTCACAACCTTTTCCAGATAAAGAAGTGCATTCAATGGTGTATCCGCAAAGCTCTTATGGAAGTCTTCTACCTTAATAACCTTCTCTGGGTATTTTAGGCTCTTATAGAGTATAAGGTCTCTAATCTCTTCCTCAAGGAAGTCCCAGAATCTTACTAGGTTAAACCCTCTGTGACTCAAATCCTTAATGAAGGCAAGGGATTGATCTACCTCAGAACTAAGGAGCAGTTTAAGAAAGTCTCTTACCCTTTCTTGAGATACTATACCTAAAAACTCTTCAAGAATTTCAGAAGTTACTTTGCCTTCACCGTAGGTGCTTGTTTGGTCAAGCAAGGAAACCGCATCCCTCATACCACCATCGCTGAGTTTGGCTATAGTTATAAGAGCCTTCTCTTCACACTCAACACCTTCTCTTTCGCATATAACTTTTAGATATCCTGCTATTTCCTCCTCCCTTAGCTTTGTGAAAATTATCCTTTGGCATCTTGAGAGTATAGTGGGCATTATCTTCTCATATTCGGTGGTGCAAAGCACAAAAACAGTCCTTGGCGGAGGCTCTTCAAGGGTCTTTAAAAGGGCATTAAAAGCCTCTCTTGTAAGCATATGGGCTTCGTCCAATATGTAGACCTTGTATTTACCCTTTATAGGTGCATAGGAAACCGCATCCCTTATAGCCCTTATATCGTCTATACCCCTGTTGGAGGCTGCGTCTATCTCTATAAGGTCTGGGAAGCTCCCCCTATCTATGGAGAGACAGTTTTCACATACTCCACAGGGTTCACCCTCATCTGGCTTAAGACAGTTCAAGGCTTTTGTCAGTATCCTTGCCAAGGTGGTCTTTCCCGTTCCCCTTGGACCAGCAAACAAGTAGGCGTGGGATATCTTGTTTAGTCTTACCGCATTTCTTAACACGCGCACCGCAACTTCTTGCCCTACCACCTCAGCAAATCGCTTAGGTCTATACTTCCTTGCAAATGGAACATACATGCTGTTAAATAGTATAATCCTTATTGCAAAACTTTTCTCCTTCGTTATCTTTATTCTATAAGAGAGGTGTGAAGCATGTTTGAAAAGTTTACGGAAAAGGCAAGGCAAGTAATCCTCCAAGCAAGGGAGGAAGCCATAGAACTTGGACATACATACCTTGGCAGTGAACATATACTGCTATCCCTTATAAGGGAGGAAGACCTTCCCTCCCTTGTGCTTACCCGCTTTGGGCTAACTCAGGAGAAGGTGCGTAAAGCCATAATGGGTCAGATAACCCGCGGAAGCCATGCAGGTGAGATACTCTTTGCACCCGATGCAAAAAGGGTCCTTGAGTTTGCTGTGGAAGAAGCACGCATACTCCACCATCAGTTTGTGGGACCAGAACACTTACTCATAGGTATAGTCAGAGAAAAGACAGGTTTGGGCGGAAGGATACTCAGGGGCTTTGGTCTTGACGAATATTCCGTAAGAAGGGAAGTCCTGCAAATTCTTGGAGAACTTCCTCCTCAAGAGACCACTAAGTATGCACCCACTCCAAACCTTGACAGGTTCTCAAGAGACCTCACACAAATGGCAAGAGAAGGAAAGCTTGACCCAGTCATAGGAAGAGAGAAAGAGATAGAGAGGGTCATACAGATATTGGTAAGGAGGAGAAAAAACAACCCTGTCCTTCTTGGAGACCCAGGCGTTGGTAAAACCGCCATAGTGGAAGGTCTTGCTCAAAGAATAGCCTACAAACAAGTTCCAGACCCGCTTCTTAACAAAAGGGTCGTAGCCCTTGACCTTGCGGCCTTAGTGGCTGGGACAAAGTATAGAGGTCAGTTTGAAGAAAGACTCAAAAACATCCTTAAGGAGCTTGAAAAAGCACCCAACGTGATACTCTTTATTGACGAGATACACACCCTTGTGGGAGCAGGTTCTGCGGAGGGTTCAATCGATGCCAGCAACATGCTAAAGCCAGCCTTGGCAAGGGGTGAAATACAGGTTATAGGTGCTACCACCCTTGACGAATACAGGAAATACATAGAGAAGGATGGTGCCCTTGAGAGAAGGTTCCAGCCCATCATAGTAGACCAGCCATCCCAAGAAGACACCATTAGGATACTGTATGGGCTTAAAGCCAAGTTTGAAGAGTTTCACAACGTGGAATACAACCCAGAAGCTATAGAGAAAGCGGTCACTCTCTCCGAGAGGTATATAACAGAGCGTAATCTGCCAGACAAAGCCATAGACGTTTTGGATGAAGCTGGCTCTCTGGTAAAACTCAGGGCATACCAGCTACCACCAGACCTAAAGGAGATAGAAGATAAGATCAGAGAGATTGAGGAGAAAAAGGAAGAAGCTGCTAGCGAGCAAGACTACGAAAAGGCTGCAAGGCTTAGAGACGAAGAGCTAAGGCTTAGGGCAAAACTTGAGGGCTTAAAAGCCAAATGGAAGCAGGAAATGTCTGCCAACAGACCAAAGGTCACTGAGGAAGATGTAGCAGAAGTTGTAGCCAGATGGACAGGTATACCAGTAAAGAGGATACACGAGAACGATATGGAAAAACTTCTACATATAGAAGAAGAACTTCACAAAAGGGTAATAGGACAGGATGATGCCATAAAGGCTATAGCAAGGGCAATAAGAAGGTCAAGGGTAGGATTAAAGGGAAGACACAGACCCATAGGCGTTTTCCTATTCCTTGGACCAACAGGCGTGGGAAAGACAGAAACCGCAAAAGCCCTTGCTGAGTATCTCTTTGGCTCTGAGGAGGCACTGGTTAGGTTTGACATGTCTGAATATATGGAAAAGCACACTGTCTCAAGGCTTGTGGGTGCACCTCCGGGATACGTGGGCTACGAGGAAGGCGGACAGCTCACGGAAAGGGTAAGGAGGAGACCCTACTCGGTGCTACTCTTTGACGAAATAGAAAAGGCTCACCCAGATGTGTTTAATATCTTCCTACAGATATTTGATGACGGAAGGCTCACCGATGCCATGGGAAGAACAGTGGACTTTTCCAACACCATAATCATAATGACCTCTAACTTGGGTGCAAGACTAATAGCCCATGGGTCTCAGATGGGGTTTGAGAAGAAGTTTGGCATGATAGAATACGAACAAATGAAAAAGAACGTTCTTGACCAGGTTAAAAAGACCTTTAGCCCAGAATTCCTCAACAGGCTTGATGAAGTCATAGTCTACAGACCCTTAGAGAAGGAAGATGTGGTCAAGATACTTGAGCTTCAACTTGAGCAGGTAAACAGAAGCCTCCAAGAGTGGGATGTGAAGGTAAAACTACACAAGAGCTTTGTGGACTGGATAATAGACAAAGAATACAAACCTGAGTATGGTGCAAGAAGCCTCAAGAGGGCACTTCAGCATCACGTGGAAGACCTGCTTGCAGAAGAATTGCTCAAGGGAACTCTCGCAGATGTGGAGCTTGTAGAAATTAGGGTTAAGGATGATAAACCCTACATAAAGCCTATAAAAAAGAAAGAAAAGTTAGAGGCTATATTCAACCAGTAAGAAGTTGAGCGGGGTTTTCAAGGGTGAATACCTTGGAGACCCCACCCCTTCCACTTACACCTATGACTTTATCTGCAAAACTGGCAAGGACTTCCCTTAGAGTTACCACTATAAACTGAGCTTCTTTTGACCTCTCCTTTATGAGTTCTCCAACCCTTCTGGCATTTGCCTCATCAAGATGGGCGTCTACTTCATCAAAATAATAAAAGGGTGATGGTCTATAGTCTTGTATAGCAAAGATGAGAGAAATAGCTGCGAGAGTCTTTTCACCCCCAGATATGGCTTCTAAATACTGCACCTCTTTCCCTCTTGGCTTCACCACCAAGCTCACACCTCCAGATAGTGGATCATCCTCCTTCTCAAGCACCATATATGCTTTCCCGCCAGGAGAAAGCTCTGAGAATATGCGTCTCAGGTTTTTATCTATGGACTGGAAAGTCTCCATGAAGGCTTTCAGTTTTTTTGTTTCTACTTCCTGTATGAGTTCCTTTATGGATTCTTTTTCCTCTTTTAGCTTTTTGTATCTTTCCTGATAGTCCTTGTATCTTTCTTCATATTCCTTGTATTCTTCCTCTACCTTAAAGTTCACACTACCCAGAGAAGAGAGTTCCCTCAGTATTTTTGAAAGCTCCTCTTTGAGTTTACTATGGCTTTCCTTTACCTCCATAACATCCCCCTCATAGCCAAAGTCTTTTAGCCTGCTCATGCTCTCTTCGTATTTTTCCTCAAGTTTTGCCCTTTCAAGCCCAAACCTGTGAAGCTCTTCTCTTATGGTCTCTTCATGAAACTTCAACTTTCCAAGCTCCGATTGAAAGCTTCTTTGCTCCTCTTCCAGTTTGTCCTTTTTTCTGTAGAGCTCATAAGCCTGCAAGTTAACCTGTTTTAGCTCTTCTTCCATATCCTCCTTTTTTCTGTACAACTCTTCCAGTTCTTGTTTTGTTTTTTTGACCTCTTCTTGTGCACTGTCAATAAAGGCAAGTTTTCTGCCTATTTCCTTTTGTAGGCTCTCCCTTTCCATCTGGAGTTCTTTTAGTTTTAGCTGTTTGATGTGTATGGACTCCTTTAGCTTTTCCATTCTCTGCTTGTGTTTTTCATATTCTCTTCTTAGGTCTTCTACTCCAGATTCCCTATAGTGGACCAAAACCGACTGCCTTTTTATTTTGAGGTTTTCCAGCTTCTCCTCAAGGTAAGATAGTTCTTCTCTTAGAGCTTGTGCTTTCTTCTTTGTTTCTTGCGACTCTTGTTCCAATATTTGAAGGTATTCTTCCGCTTTGCGAAGTTTCTCCTCTATCTCCTTGAGCCTCTCGTAGCCAGTTTTATCGGACTCTTCCACTTCTTCAAGTCTTCTTTTGAGTATAGCTATGACGCTCTCCTTTTCAAGAAGTTCATCTCTTAAAGCTTTTAATAGTTTTTCCTCTTTTTGCTCCTCATCTTTTAGCTTACGTTCAAGCTCCAAAAGTCTATCTAGCTCCTCAAGATAAAAGGCTCTTCCAAGTTCACCTCTCTCCTCGCTATGTCCTCCACTTATAACGCCACTTTTCTCAAAAAGCTCCCCATCAAGGGTCACCATCCTGTACGAGTTTCCAAAAGCCTTTGCAGTCTCAAAACTTTCCACAAGGAGCGTGTCCCCAAAGATAAACTTTATCGCCTTTTCAAACTTCCTGTCATACTCTAAAAGGTTCACCACAAAATCTATAACACCACTTCGTCGTGGTGGATAGGAAGGTAGGTTCGTTTCCCTTATCCTGTTTAAGGGTATAAAGTTTAGCCTTCCCCACTTTAGTTCTTTTAGCCTTTGGATGCATCTTTTTGCCACCTCTTCGTCCTGCACCACCACGTAGGATAGTCTTCCACCTCCTGCGGTCTCAACCGCTTTAAGATATTCAAGGTCTTTTACCCTTATAAGGCTTGAAGCTCTACCGTACACACCTTCTATATCTTCAAAGGGGAGTTCTTCTGGTGGCATACTTTGGAGCCTGCCTTTGAGCATGGAAACTTCTTTAATAACTTCTTCCCTTTCTTGTCTTATTTTCTTGAGCCTTTCCTCTTGCCTTTGATATTGCTCCCTTTTTGCCCTTATGGACTTTTCCTCTTCCTTTAGCATTTTCTGGTAGTTTTCCCTCTTCATTAGGGACTCGCCCATGCTTGCCTTTACTTTTTTCTCTTCCTCCTTGAGCTTCTCCATGTCTTCCTTTACCCTTTCCTTTTTGAGCTCAAGTTCCTTTAGCTTTAGCTCCATTCCTGAAAGCTCTTTCTTTGCATTATCAAGAGCTAAAGAAACCTCTTTGAGCTTTTCCTCTGTTCTTTCCATTTCTTCAATAGAGACCTTTAGACTCTCTTCTCTTTCCTTTATACTCTTCCAAAGAAGGTTTGTAGCCTCCTCTGAGCCCAGAAGCTCCATCTCTTGCCCCTCAATCTCTCTCAAAAGCTCTTCCTCCTCCCTTTTTAAAGACTCCCTTTGGGCTTCAAGAGATGCTATCTGTTCCCCTGTAGAAAAGATATCCTTCTCAAGGCTGTCCATTTTCTTTTTTTGTCTTTCTATCTCTTGGCTAAGGCTTTCTATAGACTGCGACAGCCTACCAACTCTTTCTCTATAGGGGAAAAGACTCTCACTTAAGCTTTTTAGCTCTTCTTCTAAAAGGGTGAGCTTTTCTTCGTATTCTTTAAGCACTTCTCTAAGTTTTTCAAGTTCTTCCCCCTTCTGAGCCATTACTTGAGATAATTGCTGTAGAGACTTTTGAAGGTCGTAGGCATTCTTTAGGTTAAGCTTTATTTCTAAGGCTTTTCTCCTTTCTTCTAAGTCTCTGTATATGTTAAGTCTTTTTAGCTCCTCTTTGAGCTTTTCCATATGTACTTCCATCTCATCCATGAGAAGTCTAAGCTCCCTTAGCTTTAGCTCTACCTCGCCGAGGTCTACCAAAGCCTTCTGCTTTTTCTCTTCGTATTCTTCAATACCCGCTATCTCCTCAAGGAGCTTTCTCCTCTCCACGGGCGTCATCTTCAAAAACCTCACTATGTCTCCTTGAAGGACCACATTGTAGGCGTTCTCGTATATGCCAGCTTTAGAAAGAAAGTCCATCAAATCCCTTTCTCTTACCACAGCCCCGTTTATCCTAAAGACAGTTCTTCCGTCCTGGTAAACTTTCCTTGATATAATTATGTCCTCCTCTTGCAGAGGGAAAAGCCCGTGGTTTTTAAAATGCACCTCCACATAAGCATAATCCGCCCTATCGGAGTTTTTTGAGTATATAAGATAAGATAGGTTTCTTGCTCTTAGGGTCTTTGCGGTGGCTATACCAAGGCAAAAAGATATTGCATCACCTATATTGGACTTGCCAGCACCGTTGGGACCAACAACACCTATGAAGCCCTGACCTATAGATATTTCAATCCTCTCTTTGCCGTAAGATTTGAACCCCTCTAAGGTTATTTTTTCTATCCAAGCCTTCACAGTTTAATAGTATAATTTAACATGGCAATGAATAGATACACAAAAACTGTAGAAAGGGATAGATTGGAGGAGTTGAAAGGAGGGCTTTTAACAATACTAAAGAGATTCCTAACAGAGGAGTCCTATAAAGTCATCAAACTCAAGCACGTAGATGGTTTTTTGAAGCTCTTAGCATGCGAGGACTTTGACAGGAAAAGTTTGAAGAGGCTTAGGGCTATATCCAAGTTTCTTATAGGTTTGCGTATTCCAGAAACAGCCTTAATACAAGCCTATAAGCTTATAAAGGATTATGCCCTTTTAGAGGGAAACGACAAACTTATGTCAAAGATAGAATTTATATTCAAAAACCTATATAAGCCCTATTTAATTCTGCAAAAACTGGAAAGACTACAAGACGTTCACTTTCATTTAGAGGGTGACCTGCTATACCAAATGAATAAGCTGAAAGAAATCTACCTTAGAGAACACAAAAGGCTAATTAGTAATATACTCAGCGATGACAGGGTTTTAAACTTAGATTCAGAGGCGGATTCATTGCTTTCTTCATTAGAAGCTTATTTTAAGGATAGTAAGGTTTATAGCAAACTTTTAAGCTTGCACGAGCTTTATAAAAGAACTCTTACATCTATTGCAGTTGTTGGAAACGACTTTATAAGCCTGTATACTCTCACAAAAGATGTGGAGCTTATATTTAAGGATATAATAAACCTTATAGATGAGGCAATAATAAGTCTTCTTTCAGAAACCGCCTTCTTAGACATGCTTACAGAGGTGTATAACAGAAACTACCTTCAGCTGATTCTTGGAAAGGAAATAAGCTTTTGCAAAAGACATAACATACCAATCTCAGTTATACTTTTGGATGTGGATGATTTCAAATTAATAAATGACAAATATGGTCATGACGTGGGTGACCTTGTGCTTAGATTCTTAGGAGAGTCCATAAAACGCATAATTAGGTCTTCAGATATACCAGTAAGGTATGGAGGTGAGGAGTTCCTAATACTACTGCCCTTTACTTCTTTAGAAGGAGCCTATACAGCGGGTGAAAAGATAAGGGCTTATTTTGAAAGTAATACATTTACACACAATTCTTTATCTATAACTATAACCATAAGCTTGGGTGTTGCCCAGATAAAAAACTTTGAGAACCCATTGCATGATATTAAAAGAGCGGACAGGGCTCTGTATATGGCTAAGTCTTTTGGTAAAAACAGGGTAATGATTGCAGACGATGATCTTTGAAGCCTTCCTATGCATTTATGTAGGCTCTCTTTTCTGTATGGTTTTCTTGGTTGCACCAACACTCTTAAGGACCAATGAGAATAAAAACTTGTTAGGAAGCCTATACGGAAAAATACTTTGGAGGTTTTACAAGGTTGCTTTTTTTACGCTTTTGTTGTATCTTATCTTAGGTGATGCAAAACTTGATGCTATACTTCTTATGCTGGGTCTTGGGTTGAACGTGGGTATCTCATACTGGCTGAAAAACTATAAGAAAAGTATAGGGAACATAGACCTTCTTAATTACTATGAACCCAGAAGGGTAACCTTTAGAAAGGTCTCCATGCTCTCAACCTTTGTTCTTTTTATGAACTTCTTGTTTTCCATGTATTTGCTCATAAAACATCTAAAAGGAGGTACGCTTGCAGGAGTATAAGGTCAACAGACAGATAAAAGCTAAGGAAGTAAGGCTCATAGACGAAAATGGAAAGCAAGTGGGCGTGGTTCCACTGCAAGAAGCCCTCAAGATAGCCAGTGAAAAGGGTCTTGACTTGGTGGAGGTGGCACCTCAGGCGAACCCTCCCGTATGTAAGATACTTGATTATGGCAAGTTCCTATATGAGCTAAAGAAGAAGGAAAAAGAAGCAAAGAAAAAACAAAGAGAGCATGCTATTGAAGTTAAGGATATGATGCTCTCCGTAAGAATTGATGAACATGACCTAAAGGTAAAGCTAAAACACATGAAAGAATTTTTGATGGATGGTGACAAGGTAAGGGTAAGGATACGTTTTAGAGGAAGAGAGCATCTCCATCCAGAGCTTGGTGATAAGCTGGCAAACAGGATAGTGGAAGAGCTATCCGATGTGGGACAGCTTGAATCTTCCATAAAGAAGGAAGGAAACTTTTTAATATTTGCATTACTACCTAGGAAGAAATAAAATTCTAATATTATGCTAAGCCTGAAAGCAGGTGAACTTGTTAAAGATGACGAACCACTTGGTTCTTTTGAATACACCCTAAAGGAAGCCTTTGAAAAAATGAGAGAAAAGGGAAGGGGTTATGTACTTCTTATGAGGGGAAAATATCCGGCAGGTATACTAACAGAAAGAGACCTGATTAGACTTATTGGACAAGGTGTCTCCTTTGAAGAAAGAGCTATATATTATGCTTCAAAAAGACTAATTCATGTTAGAGATTACAGAGACCTTTATTATGCCCTTAGCCTTATGGTAGAAAACAACATAAGAAGGTTAGTGGTTGTAGACAAGGATGGTAACTTTCTTGGAACCCTCACCATGGAAGAGGTTTTGGCTCAAGCAGAAGAAGATATATTTAAAAAGAGGCTTAAAGTCAAAGAAATACTCTTGGACAAAGAGTTTGTCTGGGTATCTGCGGAAACAACCCTTTCTGAGTGTCTAAAGCTCATGAGGGTAAAAAATATTGGTGCCCTCCCTGTGCTAAAGGAGGGCATGCCTGTAGGCATCATAACTGAGAGAGATATAGTTAAGTTCTTTGATAGGATAAACCTCTCTGACCCTGTGGAGCTTTATATGAGCAAGCCAGTTATAACCATAAATGAGAATGCTATGGCGGAATCAGCCTTAAGGATTATGGAGGAAAATAGGGTAAGAAGGCTTGTGGTTGTGGATGACAAGGGTCTTGCGGTAGGTATAATAAGCAACAGAGATATTGCAAAGAACGCTTACGAAAGCTATTGGAAGTTTCTTGAGACCAAGTTAAGGCACGCAAAAGATGTGCTTAACCTACTACCCGAACCCACCTTTGAAGTGCTTGACCTATTTTCAAGCCAAGTTATCGTGTGGATGAACGCAAAAGCCATAGAACTCTTTGGTAGCCTTATAGACCATGATATAACAGAGATAATCCCAGTAAAGGACTGGTCCTATATATACTCAACGCTTTTAAAAGATGGAAGGGTTGAAAGGCAAAGGTTTAACATTAGAGACAAAACCTATGAACTATCCGCCAGTTATCTCTTTGTGGAGACAGAGAAGGTCAAGGGCAGAATAAAGCTGATGCTCAGAGACATAACTCAGGACCTGCACTCACAGAGAATAATGGAGAGGGAATTAAATAACTATATGAGGATTATGAACTCTACAGAAGATATGATAATCGTATACGAATCGGATAGTGGAAAAATAAAGTTTGTAAACAGGGCGGCAATAAGAAAGCTCGGCTATACGGAGGAAGAGTTTAAGAATATGAACATATTCCAGATAGTGGATGCAGAGCATGAGTTTATAAGGCAAAATATACAAAGAATTGTAAGAAAAGATGAGGTCATAAGAGGCAGAAGATTTTACAAGGATAGCTATGGAAACAGATTGCCAGTGGATATAACCGCCACAAGAGTGTATATGAATAGTGTTCCATACATACTTATAGTGGCAAGAGACATATCGGATAGACTAAAATTAGAGGAGGAGATAGAAAGAAAAACAAGGGAGCTTGAAAACCTACACGATTTTACCCTTAACCTAAACAGATGTAACTCAGAGGGTGAAGCTTACAACCTGTTAGCACATATGTTAGTAAAAATTTTTGGTGTTGATACCCTTGCAGTATACAGAATAAACCCATCCTTAAACAAGGTTTTTGACAATCTTATTTATGGAAACAAAGATTATGTACAATGTCTTGAGGAAGGTGAAGAACCTTTTACCTGTAAGGTCTTTCAAAATGCTCAACCCTTTCTTGTCAGAGACAAAATGTCATACTCTTGTCCTCTTTTTAAATCTGAATATGGCTCTTATATGTGTATGTCTGTAGTGTCTGGAGGTAAAACCATAGCATTGCTTAGCATGGTGGCTAAGAAAGAGGAATTTTTTGACAGAAATAGGATGGACTTCATAGAAAATGTGGTAAACACCTTTGCACCCTTTTTGTCTAACCTAAGACTTATAGAGATAAACAAAGAACTGTCCATAAGGGACCCGCTCACAAACCTTTACAACCGAAGGTTTATCGTAGAATTCTTACATAAAAAGATTGAAGAAACAAAAAGAAATAAGTCCCAGTTTGCTTTACTGCTTTTGGACCTTGACCACTTTAAAAAGATAAACGACACTTATGGACATCAGTTTGGCGACCTGTGTCTAAAAGTTCTTTCTGACGTTCTAAGAGACACAGTCAGAAGCATGGATATAATAGGAAGATGGGGAGGCGAAGAGTTTGTGGTTATTTTGCCAAATACTGGAAGGTTGGAAGCGGTTCAGGTGGCAAACAGGATAAGGGAAAGTTTGAAGAAAAAGCTCGTTTACTCGGATAAGGGTATACCAGTAAGCATGACCGCAAGCATTGGTGTTGCAGTTTTTCCAGAGAATGGAGAAACTGTGGATGACCTTTTCAAGGTTGCGGATGACAAGCTGTATCTTGCAAAGAGTGAGGGTAGGGACATGGTAATTCCATGAAAAAGGAAAAGACCTACTTTGTATGTCAGGAATGCGGACACTCAAGTCCAAAGTGGCTTGGTAGATGTCCCTCCTGCGGTTCTTGGAACTCTATGGTAGAAGAGAGGGAAATAAGGGCTCTTTCTGGAAGGGTAGAAGGAAAAACCACACCAAAACCCCTCCATCTTTGGGAAGAACAAAACACTCTAAGGCTTAGCACAGGTTTTGAAAGTCTTGACTATGCTCTTGGTGGCGGGATAGTTAAAGGACAAGTTTTGCTCCTTGCAGGTGAGCCGGGCATAGGCAAGTCTACTCTTTTACTGCAAGTATGCGAGAGGTTTTCACAGCTTTATGGACCTGTTCTATACATCTCTGGAGAAGAGTCTCCATCGCAGATAGCCCTAAGGGCAAAAAGACTAAGAGTCGGTTCAGATAGTCTTTTGGTCTTTCCTGAAACTAACCTTGAGATTGTTCTACAAACCCTAAGGGAAGAAAGACCTTCTCTCCTTGTTGTGGACTCGGTGCAAACCCTTTATAGTTCAACCCTTGAGTCTTCACCCGGCTCTGTTGCCCAAGTAAGAGAATGCACCTTTAGGCTTTCTGAGGTTTGCAAAGAGCTTAATATTCCCGTTTTCTTGGTAGGTCAGGTTAACAAGGAGGGCGTGCTTGCTGGTCCAAAGGTCTTGGAGCATATTGTGGACACGGTTCTGTATTTTGAGGGAGAGAGGTTTAACTTCTACAGAGTGGTCAAGGCAGTTAAAAATCGCTTTGGTGAATCTGGCAACATAGCGGTCTTTAGGATGACAGGGCAGGGGCTTGAGGAGGTTCAAGAGCCTTCCGCCTTTTTTCTGCAAGAGAGGGTTGGCTCTTCTGGAAGCGTGGTGTTTCCTCATACGGAGGGGAGCAAGCCAGTTCTTTTGGAAGTGCAAGCCCTCACCATACAGGCACTATACACCACACCTCAGAGAAAAACCCAAGGCTTTGACCCAAACCGCTTAGCTCTTATACTTGCGGTGCTTGAAAAGGAAGCAAAGGTCTTTACAAGAGACAGGGATGTGTTCGTAAACATAATAGGGGGTGTAAGGGTAGAAGAGCCAGCCATAGACTTGGCAGTTGCCCTTGCGGTGGTAAGCTCTGTAAAGGATAAACCAGTAGGTGATGTGCTTATTTTTGGTGAGCTTGGTCTTTCTGGCGAGGTGAGGTCTGTCCACTTTGCACAGGAAAGGCTAAAAGAAGGTCTTCGCTTTGGCTTTAAAAGGGCTATAGTTCCAGAGGG
>JAXSOP010000004.1:0-41236 GCA_037926125.1 Aquificaceae bacterium | reverse complement strand
ACATAAGAAAGAGAACCATGAAAAGGATAAGGGAAAACCTCTTCTGGGCTTTTATTTACAACATTGTAGGCATCCCTATAGCTGGCGGGCTGTTATACTCAAAGGGCATATATCTAAAGCCAGAACTTGCCGGGCTTATGATGGCTCTGTCCTCCCTCAGCGTGGTCTTGAATTCCATAAGGAAATAGTGTATAATACATGGACTGTTCTGAGGAGGCAAAGATGGCACTGAGGATAAGGGTATCAAGATACGGAAGAAAGCATCATCCCATATACAGGCTTGTGGTAGCAGATGCAAAGGCACCCAGGGATGGCAAGGTGGTGGATGTGATAGCCACCTACGACCCTGTAAACAAAAGGCTGATAGAGGCAAAAGAAGAAAAGTTAAAGGAATGGCTCCAAAAAGGAGCTGAGCTTACAGACAGAGCAAAAGCCATACTCAAAAACTCAAAAATACTCTAACAGGAGGTAAACCATGAGCCAGCTAAGGGACATCGTAGAGATAACCGCTAAATCCCTTGTGGACAACCCTGAGAGGGTAAACGTGCAGGAAATTGAAGGAGAAAAGACAGTAGTCATTGAACTCAGGGTTGACAAAAACGACCTTGGAAAGGTTATAGGAAGGGGTGGACGCATAGCAAGGTCCCTCAGAACCATCCTTTCTTCCATGGGAAGGAAGATAAACAAAAGGGTGGTTCTTGAGATACTTGAGTAGTTTATAATAAACCTCCATGGGAAGGACTATAAAGATGGCAGAGTCCCCCATGGAGGGGCATCCAGACAAACTTGCAGACCTTATAGCGGATGCTCTGCTGGACGAATTCCTAAGAAAAGACCCCTACAGTAGGGTATCCCTTGAAATACTTCTTATTTCTGGCATGACCTTTGTAGCAGGGCATGTTTCTACAGAAAGCTATGTTGATATACATGGCGTTGTCAGAAAGACCATAAAGGAAGTGGGCTATAACAGACCAGAGCTTGGCTTTGATGCAGACTCTTCTGCGGTGATAACCTCTATAGAGGAACAGAGTCCTGAAATAGTGCTTGGCATATCCTCAGAAGGTGCAGGAGATACAGCAACAGTCGTAAGTTATGCCTGCAAAGAAACAGAAAGCCTTATGCCCATGCCCATAAGCCTTGCTCACGAGCTCTCTCATAAGATTTCTGAACTTAGGAAATCTGGCAAAGCTCCCTTTCTTAGACCCGATGGCAAAGTGCTAATAACGGTGCTATACGAAGATAACAAGCCACTATCTGTAAAGGACATAATAATCTTCTGCCAACATGACCCAGAAACTCAACTTGAAAAGCTGAGGGACTTTATAGCGGAAGAGGCGGTCAAAAGGGTAGTGCCTCGGAGCCTTATAGCAAGGGATACGCGCATTCTTGTTAACCCATCGGGAAGATTTGTGCTTGGTGGTCCTGCAGCGGATGCAGGACAGACGGGTAGAAAGATAGTTTCAGATGCCTATGGAGATGTAGCTTACTCTGGAGGTAGTGCCTTTTCTGGCAAGGACCCAACAAAAACTGATAGAACCGCCTCGTATATGGCACGCATGATAGCAAAGCATGTAGTAGCCAGCGGTCTCGCAGATAGATGCATGGTGCAGATGGCTTATGCCTTTGGTATGAGCGAGGTAATAGCCTTCGATATAGAAACCTATGGGACGGAAAAAGTGGAGAAGGAAAGGATAAAAGAAAGGCTCTTAGAGATTTTTCCCACAAGCCCTAAGAGGATGATAGAGTTCTTGGACCTGAGAAAACCCATATACAAGCAAACCGCTTGTTACGGGCACTTTGGAAAGGAAAACCTCCCTTGGGAAAAGCTGACAAAACTTGAAGAGCTTTCAGATCTCAAGTAGTCTATCAATATAAACCGCACCACCTACCGCACAAAGCTCCTTGCCAAGAGTTTGATAGAGTCCATCATACCTACCACCACCAGCAACAGAATAGCCAAGAGAAGGATGGAAAAACTCAAAGACAAGCCCCGTGTAGTAGTCCTGAGGACGAAGTTCGGAGAGGTCAAAGAGAAGCTTAAACTCTCTAAGGCTTTCATAGACCTCTAACAGCTCATCGCACTCTGTGTAAAACTCTGGATGTCTCTTTTTGAATTCCTGCAGTATTTCTGGACCACCCTGTGTGGTAAGTAGGTCTCTAAGCTCAGGTATTCCAGAAAGCTCTGAGAAATTTTTCTCAAGCAAGGGCTTTTTGTATTTCTCCCCATATCTTCCAAGAAGACCTTTAGCTATACCTACGTGCCCTACGCTAATAGTCAGCTCAGACAGACCACAAGCCTTCATGTAGTCTGCGAGTTTGTGAATAACCTCCACTTCCGCCTTTGGAGAACTCTCCCCAAGAAGTTCAATCCCTACCTGAAAGCTCTCAAACTCCGTATTAGTGGAAAAGGTATTTCCAAAGTAAAAAACCCTAAGAGGAAGTTCCAGCTCCTTTTGGAGGCTCAAGAATCTTGCAAGGCTTACCGTCCAGTCTTTTCTCAAGCACAAAAGGCTTCCATCTTGCAAACTTCCCACAACAAAAGCCCCCTCACCATAAAGCCCTGGGCTATATAGCTCAATAGAAGGTAGCGTAATATACTTGTAGTCAGAAAAAGTCTCGCAAGCCCATAAGAAAAACTTCTTTAACTTTTCCGATTCCTCAAAGTTGAAAAACCGTTCCTGCGGTGGAAATTTCACAGAGAGTTATTATATACCTTATAGGTCAAGTTTCAGCTCTTGCCTTAACACTTCCAAAACATTTTCCGAGCTTATAAGTTTCCTGATAAGAGAATGAATAAACTCTCTATCTTTTATCTGTCTTACCCTTTCTGGCAGACCCTCTGGCACATGACCAAGCTTGCCCTCTACAAGAGTTATAACCATTCCTTGTGCGGACTTTAAAAGGCCCTCTTCAAGTCCAAGCCTATGCAGAATATCCTTTTTCAACTTTATCTTTGGCAATCTTATATCCTCAGGTCTAACCACTATAGGCATGTGCCTGACCTAATCTGTGAGCCTTATCCTTAAGTTAGGTCTTAGCTCTGTCGGCGTAAAGCCTTTCAAGAGATAGTCTTTTCTCTCCTCCTCGTTCATACTTTCCATAGTATTTATGAGTTTTTCTATCAGATACACCTCATTTTCAACCCTACATAAGCAAGCCAATAGCCTATTCATAGGGTCTGGGCTTTCCAAAAGCACTCTGCATTCTATCTGCCTCATGTCAAGTATTTCATAGCTAAAGTAAGGTTTGTTAGCCTTAGCCTTGGCTTCATTCTAAGTTTTCTGTTTCACACATATACAAGTAGCTGTTTTACAGGACTGCTTGGATATCTCTCCCATATGGCAAGGTAATAGCGTAGCATTCTGAGGGGTATGTTAGGGTAGTTAAATGATTGGAGCTCTATATGCAGTATGCTTTTATCTTCAAGCCTTGCCACAAAGTCTACTCTTAGCTCTGTAGAAAGGAAGTTTGTAGGTAGCAGTTCCTTTATATGTGCTGGTGCGAGTATTTTGCTCAGTCTGTGTGGGATTTCTTCAAAGATATCTTTCAGAGTTATGTACTTTGAATACATTTCTGAATTTTAACGCATAAAGTCAAAGGCTTGCGTTTTCAAAAGCACCTCTTCCCATTCTTTCTCTGGTAAAGAATCCCAAACTATACCAGCACCTGCAAAGTAGGAAACCTTATTACTTGAACCTATGGCGGTTCTGATAAGCACGTTTAGGGTAAAGTCTTCGCCTTTCACAAGCCCACCAGCTCCGCAGTAATAGTCTCTGCTGTGGGGCTCAAGCTGGTCTATAATCTCTACCGCCTTTCTTTTGGGAGCACCTACCACGGAGGCAGGTGGAAAGGTCTCTTTGAGTATCTCCTGCAGGCTTTTTTCTGTTCTTGCCCTCACTGTGGAATGCATCTGAAAAAGCGTTTTGTATTCTTCTATCTTAAAAAGTTCTGGCACTTCTACACTTCCAGACAGAGCTATTCTTGATAAGTCGTTCCTCACCATGTCCGTTATCATGAGGTTTTCCGCTTTGTCCTTTTCGCTTTTTAGGAGGTCTTCTTTGTTTTTTGCAGTCCCCTTTATAGGCTTGCTTAGGATTAGGTCTCCCTCCTTTTGTAAGAAAAGCTCCATTGAACCACTTATAACATAAAAATCCCTAAGGTCAAGGAAAAAGGCATATGGAACTGGCTGACTCATATAGTATTTTACAAAGAGGTCAAGAGGATTCCCATAGAGTAGAAAATCAAACCTGCAGGTAAGGTTTAGTTGGTAAACCACGCCTTCTAATATGAGCCTTTTGACTTCTTTAATCGCATCTATGTAGTCCTCCGCAGTAAAGGAGGAGAAAAACCTCTCAAGTCTTATTTCCTTCTGCACGTAAGAAAATTTCTCAAACCCATCAACCTCAAGACACACAATAGGTGGAAAATTACCATTCTTTATCCGTAAACCTAAGGTTTCAGAACTCAAAGAATAAGAAAACAGGGCAAAGCCATAGTCTAAGTTTTTGAAATCCTTGAGAGAATTATAGACCTTTAAACCCCTTACCTTAGCCTCAAAAAGACCTTTTTCCCCTAACCACCCACCAGAAAGAATAAGACGCATTCACAGAAGCCTTTTCCACTCTTCTACCATTTGCCTATCAAGGTCTACAAGTATGACCCTTTTGAGGTTCTTTGGTTGAAAATTCCTTAGCTCCTCAATCATGGCTCTTGCGGACACATCCTTTGGAAGTCTTCCCACGCCCGTTCCCATACCAGGCATGGCAATGCTTTCAAAGCCCATCCTATCCGCAAGCTCTAAAACCGCCCTTACAGCTCTTCTTACCTTTTCCTCTGTGGTTTCCATAGCAGGCTCTTCCATAGTAGGTGCGTGTATTACGCCCTTAAAAGGCAGTTTTCCTGCAGAGGTCAAAACCGCAGAACCAACAGGTATGGGAGCTTTTGAAACCGCTTCTTCTTCTATTTGCTCACCGCCAAACCTTTTTATAACTCCAGCTACACCACCACCCATAAAACCAAAAGAGTTGGCAGGGTTTACTATGGCATACGCCTGAACCTCAAGGAGACTTCCCTGGACTACACTTATCTCTATCATGGCAAATGCGTCCCCGGGAGGATTCGAACCTCCGACCTCGAGATTAGGAATCTCGCGCTCTGTCCTTCTGAGCTACGGGGACTAATTTATATATTATATCAAACCCTTCTCCCTTGCATACTCTCCGTATTTTTTTGTATACTTTTGCTCCATATCCTGCAAGCCATCCCCAAGCAAGGGCAAGGGATTTCCTAAAGACATGGTGGTCTACCTTTTCCACATTAGATAGAAGGTCCAAAATTACCTTGCGAAAGTTTTCGTGAGCCTTCTTGTGCCTTTCAAACTCAGGATAGCCTATGGCTTGCATAAACTTCTCCTCTCTCGCAAGATGGTATTCAACCCATGCGACCAGCTCTTTGCTGAAGAACTCCTTCGCCTCTGAGCTTTTGCCCTCCCTGAGAAGCTCGTAGACCTTGTTCAGAAGCTCCACCAACCTCTGGTGGTCCCTGTACATCTCCTCCACACCGGTTTTTATGTCTTCTGTAAGTTCCAAAATCATAGCTCCACCCCCTTTTATGATGCTATTTTAACACCTTCCCCGTTTTGTGGTAGAAAATATACAGGTCTAGCTCCGCCTGAGACATACCAAGCCTTTGACATATTTCCTCAAGCCTTTTTTCCGCCTCAAGGTAGATGCGCCTTGTGATGGTTTTGTAGTCTGGTAGAAGAGCTTTTTCTTTAAGGTATCTAAAAATGTGTCTGTCTATTATTGCCACATCTTCAAAGCCTATGTTTCTTAGAAAGTGCGAAGCTTCCTTTGTGCCAAAGCCTTCTACCTTGTATTTGGAACAGGTGTCGCTGAGCAGGTCTCTTATAGCCTTCCCCTCCCTTGAACCCAAAAGAAGCTCCATAACCCTTTCAAAGTTTTCCCTTGCCCTTACTATCCTTTCTGCCCTCTGGCGAGTAAAACGATGCCCTATGGAGGCTATACTCTTTTCAAGTTCCTCAAGGCTCATACTTCTAAAGCCTTCTATGCCTATTGTGCTTTGTAGTTTTATACCCATAAGGGTGGAAGAGTTAGCGGTAAGAAGACAAAAGCAGAGCTCAGAGAATATGTCCGCCTCATAGGAGTAGTTGGCAAAGGGTCTAAAGTCAAAGGTGGTCTTGCCAGTACTCCCAAGCTCTTTAAACTCAGATAGCCTTTTATCTATGTAAGGCTTTATTCTATCCTTTAGTTCCTGCAGTTCCTCAAACACCGCAAACCTCCTTTATAAGCTCCTTTGCCCCCTCTATGGTTTTGTTGTTTACCGCTCCCATGAGCCTTGCTATCTCCTCAATTTTTTCCTCTTCTGAAAGCTCTACTACCCTAATTAGAGGAATATCTCCTATGGTTTCCCTCTTGGTAGTAAAGTGCTTGTCTGATGCACTGGCTATAGCAGGCGAATGAGTTATGACTATAAGCTGGGTTTTCTTTGAAAGCTCTCTAAGTAGTTTGGCAAGCCTTATGGAAGTTCTACCACTTATGCCCGTATCCACCTCGTCCAAAACATAGGTCTGTGCAGGTGGAGATAGCATAAAAAGGGCAAGAGAAAGTCTTGATATTTCACCTCCAGATGCTACCTCAGATATATCCCTTTCGTCCTTTCCGTAGGAAGAAAATAGAAACCTTGCCTGCTCTCTGCCGTATCTTCCCTCTTTTCTTTCAAAGGAAACCCTAAAGCTCGCCCCTTCCAAACCCATACTCCTTAAGTATTCCATCACCATCTTTTCAAAGCCTTCTTTTGCCAAGAGCCTTTTCTCACTCAACTCTTCGTAGAGCCTGTAAAGCTCTTCCCTCTTTAGGTTTAATTCCCTTTCTAAAAGCTCCGTGTCCTCCTCCTCTTGAAGTTTCTGAAGCTCTTCTTTCAGCGTTAACATATGCTCGTATATGTCTTTATAGTCTTTTCTGTATTTCCTTTCAAGCCTTTGGACTCTGTAGACCTTTTCGTTAAGTTGGTCAAGCTCCTCTTGACTGTAAGATACAACCTTTGAGCTTAGCTCTCTTTCAAGGTCTATAAGATAATCTTCAAAGAGTTGAGGGAGTTGTGTCTGGTCTTGCAAAATTCCAACATTCAATAACTCCCTTAGTGCCTTTTTTAGCTCCCTTAAACCCTCCAAAGACTTTCCTATGTTAGAAAGTCCCTGAAAAACAAGGCTGTTTATCCTCTCTGCTAGGTTTATCTCCTCAAGCCTTTTCTTTACAATTTCATACTCCTCTGGCGTTAGTCCCACCTCTTCTATCTGTTTTATTTCTTCAGATATAAGTACTTTCCTTACTTCCCTTTCAATCTTTTGTTGGTTCATGTTTCTTAGCTTCTCCTCAAGCTCGACAACCTCTTCGTAAACCTTTTCTACATTTCTTCTTAGTTCCATACATCCTGCAAAACGGTCATAGACTTCCCTTTGGAAGTCCGCTCTTAGAACCTTTGTTCTGTCATTTTGACCCTGAAGGAGTAGGTTAGAGCTCAAGACTTCCTCCACCACTCTTTTTGTGCTACCCCTTCCGTTTATATAATACCTGCTCCTGCCTTTAACTATCTCTCTTCTTAAGACAATCTGCTCCCCCCCAAGGTCAAGCTCCACCTCTACGCATGTTTCCTCTGGATAGTCCCCTTCACGCCCCATAAGAAAAAGCAAGGATGAAGCTGTAAGAGATTTCCCCGTCCCAGTCTCTCCCGTTATAACATTCAATCCCTTTTTAAAGTATAGCTCCTCACCTCTTATAAAAAAGAAGTTCTCAAGGCTTAACCTGACAAGCATAGCTATCTTTTAATTTAAGCCCAAATACCTTTTGATACTCTTTTCCAACATCTCAAGCATGTAAGCAAACTTTTTATCTTGTTGTTTCTTCTCCTCTACCTTTTTTATGGAATATAATGCTGACGTGTGGTCTGACTTCCCAAAGAGCCTAGCTATTTCTGAGTAGGACATACGCAGAAGTGTCCTGCAAAGATACATGGCGGTCTGCCGTGCCTTAAGGACTTTTCTTTCCTTTGTCTCCCTTTTTAGGTCTTCAGGTCTAAGGTTAAAGTATTTTGCCACATGCCTTATTAGGTCTTCCTCCTTGCATGGAGTCTGTATAAAGTTTTCTTCCCTTATGCCGGTGAACTTTAAAGTTTTTATAAAACCCTCTATCTCCCTTACACTATAGCCAGTGTTTTCCATAACGTAGTCTATATGCCTTTTGTCCACAGGAAGTCCAAAAAGCAGTAATTTGTGCTTTACTATGGATAGTTTTGTCTCCGCGTCAAGCCCTATTTCCAAAATAAGACCACTTGCAAACCTGCTTAAAAGCCTTTCAGATACATCTCTTATATCCTTCGGATGCCTATCGCTAACAAACACTATTTGTTTTTCTTTAGACTGCAGAGCCTCAAAGACCCTAAAAAGTTCTATCTGTGTCCTCTCCTTGCCAGAGAGAAATTGCACATCATCTAAGAGCATTATATCCACGTTAGAGTACGTCTTCCTAAAAGCTTCTATTTTCCCCTCCTTTAGACTTTTTATCATTTCTTCAGAGAACTCCACCGCCTGTCTGTATAAGGCTTTAAAACCCAGAGACTTTGCCCTGTTTCCTAATGCATGGAGAAGATGAGTCTTACCCAAACCTGCACCACCGTATATAAAAAGAGGGCTATAAACGCCGGCGTTTGCGGAAACCTCAAGACATACCCTGTATGCAAGCTGATTAGATTTCCCCACCACAAAGTTATCAAAGCTAAAAGATGGCAAAAGACCATCTTTTGGAATCTCTTCCTCCTGACTTTTACCCTCTTCCTGAGATTTTACCATTATTTCCTTTCCATAGTCAAAGAGCCTTGCCTTTATGTATTCAAGCACCCACCTTTTCTGCTCAAGGGTGGGCGTGATTATAAGAACCCTGCTAGGTGTTTCCTCAATCTTGAACTGCCTAAAAAGCCCCACCGCAAACCTGTCTCTGTTTTCCACGAAAAGCAAAAAATTCCTCATGGCTCATGCTTACCGTTTACAGGCTCAGTTTTTATATCTTCGTATAAGCTGTATTGAAATCATATACCCTAAGTTCGGTTGCCCTCAACCCAGCAAAAGCTTAGAATCTAAACCTCCGGAGGCTGTGAGCCTAAATCTGGGGTAGTCTGATGCTATTTAAAAAGGCTTAAAAACTCCGCCCCACTTAGCCTTGGCACACCCAATATCTGAAGGTTTTCCTCCAAGTGTTCTAGCCTACTCATACCCGCAAGTGCAGTGCCAACACCGGAAGTGCTAAGGACAAATTGAAGGCTTGCATGCACGTCCTTTTCAACCCTGAGCTTTTCCCTGAGCTCATGAGGGACTCTTCCTATAACCCTACCTTGATATATGCTGGCACTTATATAAGTGTACATACCAAGCCTGTCACAGGCTTCAAGGGTAGAAAGTTTCTGACCATCAACCTCCTGGTTTTTCAGAGTGTAGGCTTCTAACATGCCAAGGTTGTAGGGTAGTTGAATAAACCTAAAGTGATGGTCTTGACCTGCCACTTCCTTTGCAATGCCTAAAAGCTCTGGAAGGTTTAGATATTGCCTGCTTGCAGGAGAAACCCTAAAGCCTCCCCATGTGGCAAGCCCGTAATACCTTACCCTTCCTCTCCTTACCTCAGACTCAAGATACTCAAAACACTCTCTTATCTTTGCGTTAAAGACTTTCCTGTCAAAGAAGTTGAGCTGTTCCTCTGGGTTGTGGAGAAAATAAATATCCACGTAATCGGTTTTCATGTTCTCAAGACTTTTGTTAAGACACCATTGGATAAAATTAGCGGAAAGGTAGTGCCCCTGAGGGGTCATCTCCTCCAACTTTATTATACCTGTATTTACAAAGTTCTCATAAAAGTAGTCCTTTGGGTCAATCCCCGAGTCCACATCGTAAGGCACATAACCTCCCTTTGTGGACAGGACCATCTGACGTCTTTGGACTTCCCTTAGCACTTCTCCTATATCCCTTTCGCTTTTCATGTATCTGTAGACTATGGCAGTATCCACTACATTTATACCCCTCTGAAGAGCGGTCTTTATAACTTCTCTGTATCCTTGAGAAGTCCTCTGATCAAGCTCTCCAAGGTATGTGCCAACACCAAGCTCTGAAAGCTTAAGGTCTAAGAAGTTTTTCATAAAAAGCCTCCTTTAAAAACTCAAAAAGTCAAAGCCCTCCACCTGTCTCTGGAGTAAACCCTTTTCTATGAGCAGGTTTTTTTTCTCTTTTATGAGTCCCTCTGGCATGAGCCTTTTGGGGCAAGCGTAGGAGCAATTCATGCAGTGTGTGCAAAGTTCAGGTTTAAGATTTTGCAAAGTTTTCAGAGTGGTTTCATGGTCTGCGTTCCTTGGGTCATAAAGATGTTTGTAGAGCCTTGTGAGGATTAGAGGACCACCAAAAAGTCCACTTTCTGAAAGCACTGGACATACGCTATCACACACACCACAGAGGATACACTCCCAGCTCCTTGAAGTTTTGCGATTTACATCCTCTTGCAAACTTATACCTTCTTCGCCAACCTGTAGCCATACGTTAGAAATTTTTAGCCTCTCACCAATGCCCTCATGGTCTACTACTAAGTCTTTTATCACAGAAAATCTGTCAATAGGTTCAACAATTACTTCTTCTCCAGAAACCCAAGTGGAGCACGCAAGAACAGGCTTTCCGTTTAGCTTTACCGCACATGTACCACATATACCTGCCCTGCACATACTCCTAAAGGCAAGGGTAGGGTCAAGCTCCTCTCTAACCTTATACAAAAGTTCAAGAAGTGTTATGTTCTGAGAAACCTCAATTTCAAACTTCTCAACACCTTTGGGATACCTTTTTATTATTACCTTCACTCCTAATACCTCTTTATATCAATCTGATATTTTTTTATCCTGTAGTCAAGCTGACGCAAGGTATATCCCAAAAGCCTTGCCGCTCTGGATTTTACATATCCTGCCTTTTCAAGAGCCTTTATTATCTCATCCCTTTCTGTGCTTTGTATGACTTGTGGCATGTTTTTGGGACCTGTGTCATAAAGCTTTGCAAAAAAGTAGGGTGGTAAGTCCACTTCCCTTATCAAACCATCTCTGAGTATTACAAGACGCTCTATAGCGTTCTCTAACTCTCTAACATTACCGTGCCATGGATACTCCATAAAAACCTCAATGACCTTTGGGTCAAGCCTGACCCTTTTGCCATATCTTTGATTGAATACTTCCAAAAAGTGGTCTACCAGTATGGGTATGTCTTCCTTCCTTTCTCTTAGAGGTGGGATATGAATAGGAAGAACGTTTAGCCTGTAGTATAGGTCTTCTCTAAACTGTCCTTGAGAAACAAGCTCGGAAAGGTTCTTGTTGGTGGCGGAGATAATACGCACGTCCACCTTTATGGTCTTTTCACTACCAAGCCTTTCTATTTCCTTATCCTGTATCACTCTCAGGATCTTGGGCTGAAGGGAGAGGGGCATGTCCCCTATTTCATCAAGAAAAACTGTTCCACCGCTTGCCAGTTCAAACTTTCCCTTTTTTGAAGTGTATGCACCGGTAAAAGAACCCTTTTCGTATCCAAAAAGCTCCGCTTCAAGCAATGTTTCTGGTATGGCACTGCAGTTTATGGTGATAAAGGGTTTTTCCTTACGCTTACTCATAAAGTGTATGGCTTTAGCCACAAGGCTTTTGCCCGTTCCGCTCTCACCTGTTATAAGTACATTCACATCGGTCTGAGCAATCCTTTCTATGAGGTCAAGAAGGTTCCTTATAACTGGGCTTTTGCCCACTATACCCTCTACGCTGTATCTCTCGCTCAAAGCTTTTGTAAGAAGCCTTTTTTCCTCCTCCCACTCTTCCCTTTCCTGACTTATTCTCTCATCCAGTTTGTAAAGCATGCCTATCATCGTCCCCATTATGAGCAGGAGTTCCACACCCCTTTCTACGCTCTCCTCTCCAAAGTCCTTAAAGACAGCTAGCACACCAATTATTTCACCACCTACCCTAATAGGCACTGCGACAAAGCTCTCACCGGGTTCAAGCCTTTCTCTAAGACCGGTTTTATTGAGATAAGCGTTTATCTTTGTGTCTGACAAAAAGACAGGCACGCCGTCCTTGTAAACCTTTCCCACTATGCCCTCACCCTTTTTAAAGATACCCCTTTCCGCCTCTTCCTCTGTTAACCCGAAGGCTTTGATTATCTTGAGGGCTTTTATCTCATGTCTGTATAGTGCCACATAACTGTGCCTTACATCCCAAAAAGAATAAAGGACCTTTAGAACCTCCTCAAGGCTCTTGGTAAACTCAAAACCCTTACTTAGTATTTTGGCAACCTCATTGACTATGGTAAGCTCTCTGAGGTCTAGGCTCTTTTCCATCAATGCTCTTCTTTCACCTTATAATAAAAGATAAGCACACCAACCACTATGGCAATGGCTATACCAAAGAGAAGGGTGTCAAATGGTTCTTTCCACTTTACCACATTTTTAGTGAAGGTTATAGCAAGTATAAGGATTATTACGCTTGCTAGTTTTGCTTTAAGCTGGTCTATGCTTTCAATCTTTAGCCAATCTGGAACGTTTAACTTTCCCACAAATAGCTCATAAAGACCTACCGCAAAGATGTAAAGTATCACCGAAAGAAGATGTATGTCCATAACTGCTATAAACTTTGTAGAAAGTATCGCAGTATCCAAATACTCAGGGTCTGTAAAGACCTTATAAAGGGTTTCAACAGAAAGGTAAACACCATAAAAGCCGAGAAAAACAGCACTTATAAAAAGGCTAAGTGCTGGAAGTACCGCAATAGCCTTTCCCTTCTCCACAAAAGCTCTCACAAGCCTGTCCATCACTCCACCTCTGAATTTATTTTTATTATTACACCCTTTGCTCCAGCCTGTGCATTGGCAAACCCAACAAGGTCTCCCTTTTGAGCCTCCGTATTGTCAGAATTACTAAGTCTGGCGGTTATTATAACCTGCCCTTCCATAATCCTATCGTGGCTTAGCTTGTGCTTGCCTGTTATCTTAAACTTGTAGGGTAGTTCTGGGTTTTTCACCCTCAAGACTGCCAAGGGCATGGGATTTTCAAGGTCTCTAACGGAGATTATAAGAAAGGTGTTTCCCTTGGGAACTTTGTTTTTGAGGCTTTTCTCAAGGACTGCCTCTCCTTCTATAAATTGGTTTTTGTATTTCTCAAGAGGCACTTCTTTTGGCAGGGGTTGACAGGCAAAGAGCAAGGGGATGAAAAGGACAAGGATTTTTAACATAAAGCTTTATTATAAGACAAGGTGGCAGGCTTTCGCCCGCATAAGACTTATAAATACCTTTGTTTTCAAGTTTCGTTAAGGATGCAATCTGTAGAGTTCTCTTACAAGGTCTTGAAACTCCTCAGGCTTTATGACCTTGCAGAAGGGCATACCAAGACACAAAATTCTTTTTGCGTTCCTAAGCACAAAGCCTATATCGTGGGAAACCACTATAACCGTCCTGTCCTTTGCCACCTCTTTCAGGATATGTTCTATGTGTTCCTGAGCGTGTATATCAAGACCGGTCATAGGTTCATCAAGAACCAAAAGGTCTGGGTTGGTAGTCAGTGCAAGGGCGAGCAAGACTTTTTGTTGCTCTCCACCAGAAAGCTTTACAAAGGGTCTTTTGAGTAAGTTTTCAAGATGCAAAAAGGCTATAACCCAACCCACCTTCTCCTTAGGTGCGACAGCCCTAAGAAGCTCCCCCACATTACCTGTAAAGGATTTTTCCACAGAAAACCTCTGAGGCACATAGCCTATCCTTATCCAATGGGTGAAGTTCTCCAGCCTTTCACCAAAGAGTTTAACTTCTCCCTTTTGATGCTTTATAAAGCCAAGCAAAATTCTCAGAAGTGTGCTTTTGCCCGCACCGTTTGGTCCAAGAATGCCAAAAAACTCTCCTTTTTCCACATAAAAGCTCAAGTCTTCAATAAGAGGCTCATCCTCCCTGTATCTAAATTGTAAATTTTTGACCTCTATTATCTTCTCTGACACTCAAGCCCCTCTGAAAGCCTCTCTAAGTTTCTCCTCATAATAGAAAAGTAGTCGTCATTTCTCCCTTCTGGAAAGAGGGATGAGTTAAAGGGCAAAACCTTTGCACCCACTTCTTGTGCTATTCTCTTTGCAAGCTTTTCGTCCTGTCCCAACTCCGCAAAAACCACACCAGCCTTAGCTCTCTTTGCTCTTTCTACCATACGCTTTACCTCTGAGGGCTTTGGCTCTTCCTCCGCATGAATACCTCTTAAACCCACCGTTTCAAGTCCATAGTCCCTTCCTAAATATGCAGTAGAGAGGTGGGTAATTACCAAGGTTTTTGTCTTACATGCAGAAAGCAGGCTTTTGTATTCACTATCCAAAGCTTTTAGCCTTTCCATATACTCACTTGCTCTCTTCTTGTATTGCTCAGAGCCAGCTGGGTCTAATTGAGACAAAACCTTCTGTATGTTCTCCACTACGCCCATGTATGCCTTAGGAGAGAGCCAAAGATGTGGGTCGTAGTGCTTTCCTGCCCTCATAAGTGTTAAACCTTGTGCAAGGGAGTAAGCTCTGTCTTTCCCCACTGTATTGGCCACTCTCCTTTCCCACCCCTCTAAGCCTAAATAAAAAAAAGCCCTTACCCTCTGAAGCCTTCTCATATCATCGGGCTTTAACTCGTAATGATGGGGGTCCGCCTGAGACTTTATAAGCACATCCACTTCAAATCTATCGTCCGCTATATATTTCAGGGGGTAGTACATGGGATAGGAGGAAGCAAGCAAATAATCCTTGGCATATGAGAGGCTTATAAGTAACACTAAAAACAATATGGCTCTCATAAGAGATTAATTTTAACGCATTTTCAAGTAAATAACTTCATCCATACCTCTTTATGTTCTCTTTTTATGCTGGCATCTTTCTCTAAAAGTTCTACATAAAGTTCAATAAAATCAGAAGGATCCCTTACTAGTCTTAAGTAGTATTTAATAGTCTGCATTACACCATTTATAATCAGGGTAGTTCCATATATGGAGCGAGTTTGATTTATTATTCTTCTTATCCTCTCATCTACTGCATACTCGTGCGTAGTTAGAATATAATACCTATCCGGTGGTGAATTTCTTATCTTTTCCAAAGCTGATAAAACAACACCATAGTCTATAGTTCTATCTTTAACTTCTACAACTTCATATACTTTGCCTTTCATGTCCATAACTTGTATATCCCCAAGCATACCAGTTTTATCATCCGGAGATTCATGCGGAAGCAAATCCGCAAGCCTTTTATTATCATACCTTTCCAACTCTTTTACTAATATTCTATAAATAGCATACAAAGCTAAAACCGGCAGTCTTGACCGTCCTCGTGAAGCATATGGATGTGTAAAGTGGCTTTTTAACTTGTCTAAAATGTCATCTATAGTAAGATTTCTTGGTCTTGGAAGTTTTATTCTTGTCGTTTCTTTTATATCTAAGAGCCTATTAAATATGTATAGAAGTGCTTCTTTTGGGCTCTTTTTTAGATCTTCCACTTCATGTACAATATACAGAAAGGCTTGCTTCACTTCTTTTGGTGTTATCTTGCCGGGATAGTTAAAATCATAGGGATGTGGTTGTTCAAGAGACCTGGTTAGCCAACCACTCTCCTTCATAGCGGGAAAATCCTTACTTTTCATGAAAGGAGTTACACATTTTGTGTCTAAAGTTCTACCACTAAAGCCACCTTCAAACTCTGCTCTGTGCAGTTTTATATTCTGAGATGGATTATAGAGTTTGTAAACCAATAGTGTTATTAGAACACTCAAAACACCTTTATTTTGCTCTACTCTGCTAAGTATTACATCAAGATAGCTCTTCAAAGAAGAATCAATTGATATTTCCTTATTCTCATAATAAAAATGCTTTGCTTCTTCGTATAAATTTTCAAGAATTCCACATATGTTCGTATAATCCTTCTCTCTCATTTTGAACTTTTCTCCTTGCATCCTCAAGTCTTTCAAATATGTATCTGTAGTATTCTGGATTTATCTCAATACCTATATAATGCCTTTTAAGTTCATAAGCTGCTATTAATGTAGTTCCGCTACCTGCAAAAGGGTCAAGAACTATATCTCCCTCTCTTGACAAAAGTTTTATAAATTCAGAAATAAGTTTTTTAGGATATATTGCTGAATGTTTTCTACCTTTTATTGTTTCTACATTGCTTTCTATAACATCGCGTTTAATAGGTTCACCTCTCATTTTTATTATAGTAAAACCTTTTCTTCTCAAATGGTATAGCCTGCCACCTTCCTGTCCACCAAAGGGTTCTGCATGAATTCCTCTTATTTTCATCCTGAAATCCCGTATTAAACCAAGTCTCACTTCCTCTATGGCTATACTTAGCTCCTTTTTGGCAAGCTCCTTTTCTTCTGGACTAAGGTCTGAGTTTTCTATTAGTTTAAAGTATCTTTCACCAGGGTTTCTCCTTTTGCCATTAAAAGATGGTTTTTTGTCTTCCATAAAGCTGTCTAAATCAAAGTAGTATTTATCAGACTTTACAAAATGAAAAAAGGGTTCTGTGGATGGTGCAAGTCTTCTTTTATATTGGCGAGGCGTTGGGTTTTTCTTTACCCATGTTATGTTGTTAACAAGCAAGACATTGAAACGTTCCATAGCCATTATTGCAAACCTATATGGAATTAATGCAAGGCTCCCATTTATATATTTATCCCCCAGATTAAACACTATGCTGCCATCATCCTTCAAGACTCTAACGCACTCTCCAAATATTTTCAGAAGGTTTTCAAGATATGCTTCTTTGGTTTCTTCATTGCCGATACCTATACCCCCGTAGTCCCTCTGTCTGTAGTAAGGAGGGGAAGTAATAATAAGGTTCACGGTTTCCTGAGGAAAACTTTTAAGAATATCATATGCATCGCCAAGTATTACTGTGTCTACAATTGTCATATTTTTAATTATAATATATAGCCAGAGCCTGAAAAATGAAAGATTATTATCAAATACTCGGTATCAGCAAAGGTGCACCAAAGGATGAAATAAAAAAAGCCTACAGAAGGCTAGCCAAAGAGTGGCACCCTGACGTTAACCCCGACCCACAGGCAAGGGAACGTTTTAGGGAGATAAACGAAGCCTACCATATACTCTCTGACGAGCAAAAAAGAGAGGAATATGACCGTATACTTCAGAGCGGAGACGAAAGGAAATACAGGGACTTCATGGAATACATTCAAGACTTTCTTGAGAGCATATGGCAGGGTATGAGAAGATCCCCAAAGCCAAAGAGAGGACAAGATATAAGGCTAAAACTTGAGCTAAGCCTTGAAGAATCAGCTCTGGGATGCGAGAAGGAAATAGAATACGACCGTTGGGTAGACTGCCCCGATTGTGAAGGCAAGGGCTACAGAGGTCAAATGGAAAAGGTGCTCTGTCATACCTGCGAAGGTACTGGTAGAAGGGTAAGTGGCATATTTAACTTCCCAAGGCCTTGCTCTGTTTGTAAAGGAAGGGGCTACATAATAAAGAACCTATGTCCCACTTGCGGTGGAAGGGGTAGGGTTGCAAAAAGAAGCAAGGTAATGGTAAGCATTCCACCTGGGACGGACGAAGGTGAGGTTTTAAAGGTTTCAGGCTTTGGTCATACAGGAGAAAGGGGCGGGGAGCCAGGAGACCTTTATTTGAGGATAAGCATCAAACCACATGAAGTTTTTAAAAAAGTAGGCAAAGACCTTTATATGGAGAAGTTCATATCCTTTCCCATGGCAGTGCTTGGTGGCACTACGAGAATAAAGTGGCTTGATGGCAGAGAAATAGAAGTTTTTGTCCAGCCAGGGACAGAGTGTGGGTCAACTAAGACCTTACCGGGCTATGGGTTTCCTGCAGGTGGTGGTGTGGGTAACTTGATAATAACCTTTCGCATAGAAGTTCCCAAAGATGTGAGCAATGCACTGAGAGGGCTTCTTGAAAAACTTGCCAAAGAGCTAAAGGATGATGGTGTGGAGGTAAGAAGCGGGCTTGTAGAGAGAATAAAGAATCTTTTAACCCTTTGAGAGTTTTTTTACTTCTAAGTAATCTCCTATACCAAGCCTGTGCCATAGGAGCTTGAGAAGCTCAAGAAACACAAGAGCAGTGGTTTGGGCATCATCCATGGCTCTGTGGATGCGTCTGTATTCTATTCCAAAGTAGTCCGCAAGGTCCTTTAGAGAATATTTCCTGAGATCTGGAAGTATGTTTTTAGCGAGGTTGAGAGTGCATATATGAGGGTGTCTGAACCTTTTCCCATATAGCTGTCTGTAATACTTGTCTATAAAGGCAATATCCTTCTCCACCCTATGGGCAACTATAACGCTGTCTCCTACAAACTTGAGAAACTTTGGAAGGACCTCCTCCATCTTTGGCTTCCCCACAAGCATGGCGTTGGTTATGCCTGTGAGGTCTGTTATTCTCTGAGGCAAGGGGTATCCCGGATAGATAAGGTTTGAAAACCTTTCTGTTATAACTCCACCCTCAACCCTAACACAGGCAATTTCAATAATCTCGGACTTTGAGGGGTCAACACCTGTGGCTTCCACATCTATGCTTACAAAGGTGCTTTCAAGCAAAATCTCTCTCATCATGGAATTTCCTCAACCTTTGGCGATTCTTTCCTAAGATATTTAGGATCCACGATGCCTTCAAGCTCGTTCCCCTTGCCCTGAGTCTCTGTCTGATTTTCACCTCCACATACACCCTCAGTTCCTTCCACAAAGAGCATAGGTTTTGGACAGTCTACCACAACTACACCCTGTGGTATAGGAAAGTCATTGTTGGGATACATATAGCCCGCAACAGACATGTAGTCTATCCATATAGGCAGTGCAACCCTTGCACCTGCCATTCCTTTACCCATGCTTCTTTTTGTGTCAAAGCCTACCCATACGCCAGCCACTATGTTTGGCGAAAAGCCTACAAACCACGCATCCATGTAATCATTGGTAGTTCCTGTTTTTCCTGCCACAATCCTTTGCAAAGAGCTTGCGGATACCGCAGTTCCCTCAAGCACAACAGCTCTTAGCATATCTACAAGGATCCTTGTCTCCTGTGGAGGTAAGACCTGCTCACACTTTGGAGAATTCTCTTCAATTACTGAGCCATCAGGTGCGACTATTTTCCTGATAAAGTAGGGCTCACATCTGACTCCAATGTTTGCAAAAGCCTGAAAGGCAGAGGTTAGCTGTAGAGGGGTGACCTCTATACTGCCAAGAGCCATGGAATAGTAAGGCTTTAGCTCAATACCAAGAAGTCTTCCAACCTCTATGGGCAGGTCAAAGCCTATATCCGCAAGGAGGTTTACTGTGGCAGTGTTCACACTTTTTGCCAAGGCGGTTCTTAGAGTAATCTGACCGTATTCCGCACCCTCATAATTATCGGGAGTCCATTCCTTACCTGTAGATGGGTCATAGAAGCTCCTCGGAGTAGCATCTATTAAACTTGCTTGCGTGTAGCCCTTCATAAGAGCTGCAAGGTATATCACTGGCTTTATAGCAGAACCAGGCTGACGCTTTGAATAAACCGCTCTGTTATAGGAACTTCTCATATAAGAATACCCACCCACCATGGCTCTTATGGCACCAGTTTTCACATCAAGGCTTACAAGAGCTCCCTGCAGGTCTGGAAGCACTTCCGCTTTTATATCCCTGCTCTTTCTGTCCTGATAGAGTCTCACCAGCACGAAGTCTCCCCTTTCAACAGGTAGGTTCTTTTTCTCAAGGTCAAATTCGTGCTCTCCTAGCTCCAATTTGAGCCTCTCTCCGTTTATAGAAAGCACCTTCCCTATGTATACCCTGCCAGGCTTTAGTTCAATCTTTTGTTCCTTATATCTATTTGCGGTTTCATATGGGTCTTCTGGGAGGAAGGGTATGCGGTTCGACTGAGCGACTCTCATAACACCCCGCTTCAAAGCTTCCCTTGCGTGCTCCTGAAGGTCCTTATCCACAGTGGTGTATACCTTGTATCCTCCAGCTAGTATAACCTCGCCATACTTGTCTGCAAGATAATCTTTCACATAATCAAGGAAATAGTCCATTCCGTAGTACCTGTTCTCTAATCTAACTTTTATGGGCTTTTCTGTAAGTCTTTTGTATTCCTCTTCTGTGATATATCCATCTTCATACATACGACCAAGCACATAGTCTCTTCTCTCCTTTACCCTTTCTGGATTTCTAAAGGGGTTGTAGCGCGTGGGTGCCTTCGGAAGACCTGCCAGAATTGCGGATTCATCGATGGTGAGATCCTTTACCGATTTTCCAAAGTATATCCTTGACGCAGCTTCCACGCCATAGGCACCCTGACCCAAGTATATGTAATTCAGATACATCTCCAGTATCTTATCCTTCGTAAACTGCCTTTCAATCCTAAGTGCCAAAAGGACTTCTCTTATCTTCCTCCTTAGGCTCCTGTCGGGAGTTAAGAAGAGGTTTCTCGCCACCTGTTGGGTTATGGTGGAAGCACCTTGACGAATTTCTTTATGCCTTATGTTGGTAAGGATGGCCCTCAAGATGGCTATAGGGTCAATACCGGGATGCTTGTAGAAGTTCTTATCTTCTGCGGATATAAAAGCCTGCCTGACATGAGGTGGTATATCCTCAAGATTTACATAGTATCTCCTCTGCAATGCCACATCGCCAAAGGGTCTATCCTTGGCATCGTAGACCACTGTGGCCACCGGAGGCTTCCAGTCCCTTAGGGCTTCCACTGGGGGAAGATTGGTAGACAGGATTAGTATAAAGGCTAAGGATATCAAAATGAACACACCCAAGAAACCCAGAAGGATAAAAAGGACTTTACGCACATTAATATATTAACTCTATTCGTGGCTTATGTTAAGACACAGAATGATATAATTTTAATCATACCGAATTCTCAAGAAAGGAGGAAGCCTATGAACCTTTATGAATACGAAGCCTATGACAAGCTGTTTAAAAAATACGGAGTCCCTACCCCAAAGTATATGTTCGGAGACCATCTGAGCGATGATATTGTAAACTTTATAAACCAGCTGGGAGAGTGTGTAATAAAGTCCCAAGTGCTCGTAGGCAAAAGGGGGAAGGCTGGGGCGGTAAAACTTTGCAAAAGCTCCGAGGAAGCTATAGAAACCTTTAACGCCCTCCTTAACTACCCTGTTTATGGTGAGATGCCCGTGGGGCTTATTGTCAGCGAAAAAGCCAACATAATAAAGGAGCTCTATGCATCCATAACCTATTCCACAGAGGTAAGGGCACCCGTGCTTACCCTCAGCCTTGATGGAGGTATGGACATAGAGGAAGTTCCACCAGAAAAGGTCAAAAGCTGGGTCATTGACCCAATAAAGGGGCTATATCCCCATATGGTTAGAAACTATCTCCTTGAGCTTGGCTTTCCTCAGGAATACATGGGGGTCCTGAGAGAGCTATCTGAGGTTATATCCAATATGTGGAAAGCCTTCTGGGAAGCAGAAGCAAGGCTCTTGGAGATAAACCCCCTTGCCATATGCGATGTGGGTGGAAAACAAAAAGTCCTCGCCCTTGATGCGGTAGTTACCATCGACGACGATGCCAGCGTTCCACCCGCCAAGATATACGGAGTGAGAACTGCCATGAAGAGACCACCCACTGAAAGAGAGATAGAAGCCTCTCTTATAGACAGGGATGACCACAGAGGAAAGGCTGGCTCTTATGTGGAAGTGGATGGAGACATCGCCATGATGACCTTCGGAGGTGGTGGCTCAACGGTCACTATAGAAACCACCTACGCCATGGGTCTAAAACCTGCAAACTTTACCGACATAGGAGGAAACCCCCCTGCGGAGAAGATGTATAAGATAACAAGGATAATACTCTCAAAGCCCGGTATAAGGGGAGTATTGGTCTGCGGTGGAACCGCCAACAACACAAGAATAGACGTAACCCTTGGCGAGGGCGTGGCAAACGCCATAAGAGACCTCAAAAAAGAAGGCAAGCTCAACCCAGACTGGGTATGGGTAGTGCGTAGAAACGGACCAGAAGCTGAAAAAGGGCTTAGGATGCTCTACGAAGCCATGAAAGAGTGTGGAGTAAAGGCAGAAGTCTACGACTCATCTTTGCCACTTACCGAAGCACCCATAAGGTTAAAAGAGCTTCTTGATAGATGTGAATCTCTGCAAAGAGAATCTAGGGAGGACAGGCATCTAACAGAGGAGCAAGCTCAGGATATGGGAATATAAGAAATTGGTGGAGCGGAGGGGACTTGAACCCCCGACCTCCTACACGCCAAGCAGGCGCTCTCCCAACTGAGCTACCGCCCCTACAGGCTAAATATTTTAGTGCAGATTCCCTCTCTTGTCAAAGGACTTTTTCTGAACCTCAAACCTTAGCCTTATAGCTGTCCTTCTCTTTTCTTTCTCTTCCATAAAGGCTTTAAAGGCTTGCCTTTTCAAAGTTCTGTATAGGTCCACCATAGCCATGCCTTGCCCCCTTTGGATAGAGTTATTTATAATTTATTCCTCCTCACCGGGTATTTCCATGCCTCTGAAAACATGACCACAGAAGGGACACTTCTTAGCCCTCCAATGAACCTCGCTGTAGCATTCTGGGCATCTTTTCCTTCCCTTAAGATATAGAAAGAGGTTGAAGTGAAAAAAGACCTTAGGAAGAAGGTATAGTGAGAATATGATAAAAATAATCAGCCAAGCCTTTATGGGAGTTATGGGGTCAAAGAGCTTAAGCCACAAAATGGTAGTGCTTATGGAGGCCACCCAAAAGGCTATACGCCTATCTAAAAATACCTGAGCAAGAAGCTGAATTAGTGCCATCCAGAGGAAAAATTGAAATAGAGCATTACTAAAAAGAGGCTCAAGCACTTTCAGGTCTTCCATTTTTGATAAACCCTCTGAAGATTAATGAAAGGAAAAAGCCAAATATAAAGCCAAGAAAACAGAAAATAAAACCGTATACATCTCTAAAAGTATAGCAAGCAAAAAGGACAAGAGCGAACAGAAAAAGTTTAAAAGGAAGGCTCAGCATATAAGCAGGCATTATCCTAAGGTTGGCAAGCCTGTAGGTCAGTTCCACAAAGGCAAAGCCCAAGAAAAGTCCAGCAAAAATCATTAGTATTTTTTCCACAATATAATTTTAAACCCATGCCCAAGCTGATAGTTCTCCAAGAGGGAGCAGACTTAGATGCCCTTTCCTCTGCTTATGGTGTTATGCTTCTCTATGAGGACGCTTTTCTTCTTAAACCCAACTACCTTTCTAAGAGAGCCAGTGAGGTGCTTAGCCATTTCAAAGAAAGGTTTAGGGTTTTAGAGGAAGTGCCTGAGAGCTTTGATTTAGTGCTTGTAGACAGCCACGACTACGAGGAATACATGCAAAGGTTTGGCAAGAGAATAGGAAAAATATACATATTTGACCATCATCCTTCCGCACCAAAGGGCTTTGAGGGAAAAGTGGATGCGGTAGGGAGTTGTACAACCCTTATAGTAGAGGAATTTATGGAAAGAGGAAAGGACATAGACAGCGAGTCTGCCACCATACTGGCTCTTGGCATATACGAAGATACGGGCATGCTTACTTACGAGGGAACCACACACAGAGATGCAAGGGCGGTAGAGTGGCTACTGCAAAAGGGCTTAAACCTTAGAGTTCTCAGAAACTTCCTAAGCGGTGGTATAAGCAAAGAGCATATAGACCTTCTTTCAAAGCATTTGATTAGCCTTGAGAGCCTGTTTGTGGATGGTAAAAAAGTAAGCCTTGTGGTTTTGAGAATGGAAGAATACAAGCCAGACCTTCTTAGCCTTGTGTATGAGCTTAGGGAGATAAGGGAATCATCCGCTTTTTTTGTCATAGTTGAGGCTGGTGGAAAAACCTATCTCTTTGGACGCTCCCTTAAGGATGGGTTTGATGTGTCTGAGGTGCTTAAAAAGTTGGGAGGTGGGGGACACGAGTTTGCAAGTGCTGGGAAGTTTGAAAAGGTCTCTGGGGAGAGGCTCAAGAGCGTGTTAGAGGCTATGTTAAGGGGGGAGAAAGTTCTGCTAAAGGTGGGTGATGTCATGAGCTACCCACCCTTCCTTCTTCACGAAGATATGGATGTAAACCTTGCACTTCTTGAGCTGTCTCAGAGGAATTTCGCCGGTGCACCAGTGATAGATGACGATGGCAGGCTTGTGGGAGTTGTATACAAGAAGAACCTGCTCAAGGCCCAAAAACATGGTTTAAGTGGAAGGGTTAAGGACTTTATGGTGGAAGAGTTTCATACACTCACTCCAGAGGACATCGTGTGGGATGCGGAGAACATACTTTCAAGATACGGGGAAAAGCTCATACCTGTACTTTCAGAAGGAAGAGTCGTTGGTGTGATAACAAGGTTAGACTTACTTTATGCCTACAGAAAACATATAGAGGGAACAAAAGCCTACGAGAGAAAGCTTACCGTACCAGAGGAATTAAAGCCCATGTTAGAGAAGATAGGAAATACCGCACGGGAGCTTGGCTATAGGGTTTATCTTGTGGGAGGTGTGGTGAGAGACTTGCTTATGAAAAAAGGCATATGGGATCTTGACCTCGTGGTAGAAGGCGATGCAATAAAGTTGGCAAAAAGGCTTGCAGAGGAATGGATCGTGGACTGTCATGCTTTTCCTGACTTTGGAACCGCACATATTAAGGTAGGGGGATACAAGTTAGAGTTTGCCACAACAAGAAGAGAAACCTACCCTCACCCTGGGTCTTATCCAATGGTGGAATGGGCAACCTTGAGGGAAGACTTACTTCGTAGAGACTTTACCATAAACGCCATGGCTCTTTCTATAAACCCAGAAGACTTTGGCACACTCATAGACTATTTTGGAGGGCTCAGAGACCTAAAGGACAGGATAATAAGGGTTTTGCACCCTATGAGCTTTGTAGAAGACCCAGTAAGAATCCTCAGAGCATTGAGGTTTGCAGGCAGGTTTGACTTTAAGCTTTCCAAAGGCACAGAAAAACTCCTGAGGAGTGCGGTAGAGATGGGGCTTATAAAGAGGTCTCCGAAGGGAAGGCTATTAAACGAGCTCAGACTTGCCCTCAGAGAAGAGAAACTTCTGGAGATTCTCAAGCTTTATAAAAAATACCAAGTGCTTGGGCATGTCATAGAAGGCTTTGAGTTCAAGGCTGAGATAGAAACGAGCTTAGAAAAGCTAAGAGAGATAATAAGCTGGCACAGGATAGAGTTTCCTCAGGAGAGAATAGACTACGGCTGGGTGTATCTTCTATTACTCATAAAGGACCTTAAGAAAGAGACAGGAGAGCTTATCCTAAAAGATATAAGTTCACCCTCTTGGGTAAGGGAAAGCTACAGGCTAGTAAAGGAAAGCTTGCATAGAGTAATACAAAGCCTAAAAACTTCGGAGAGAAACTCGGAGGTCTACCTTACCCTCAAAGGCAAGCCCACAGCCTTTCTACTCATCCTTATGGTCTATCAAAGGGACAAGGTGAAGCTATATCTGGAAAAGCTACGCCATGTAAGGGTTGAAATGGAAAAGTTCAAGGGGCTTGAGGGCAGAGAGCTTGGGCAGGCAATAGAGAAAGAAAAGCTAAGGTTGATGGATAGCTTACTCCTCTGAAAGGTAGCTAAATATGGCTTCTATGATAGAAAGGAGTATGGATATGATGTTTGCTGCAAGGGCACCAACCGCAAGGCTAACCGCTTCTGGAATATCTCCCAAGAAGTATATAAAGGTAGCAGGTATAAGGTGAAGGTCTGCCACAAGGCTTGCTGCAGTCATCTCTGTCGCCAATATCTTACCCTCGCCTAGCTTTAGTATGGTGGCGGTTAGGTTTGCTACAACCGTTATCACAAGCTCGTAGGGGTTTGGGTTAAAAATAAAGCTAAGATTGGTGGTAAGTGCCATAAGAAGGAAAAAGTCTGTCATTATCTTTTTAAGCCTCATTTTAATACCTCCTTGTAAAAATCCATAGCCTTTCTTATATTTGAGGGCTTACCAAGCAATAAAAGCGTGTCTCCCTCCTCTATCTGTGTGTCTCCTGACACTGTAAGCTCAAGACTTCCGTCAAACCTCCTTATGCCTACCACAGTAACACCGTATACTCTCCTTAGATCTATTTCTTTAAGTTTTTTGCTTACCAATGGACTACTGCCTTGAACTGATAACTCCACTATCTCAAGCTCCGCCTCTTCACCATAAGCAATCCTGTCAAAGAGGTCAGAAACATAACCTCCAGCCTCGTGTAGCATGTAAGAGAATATTCTATTGGCTATAAGCTTATCTGGAACTATAACCTTATTGGCACCAAGCTCTTCCAACTTTTGAGCTGTGCCGTCGGTAGGTGCTGTGGAGTATATAAGGAGCTTATTTCTATCTGGCACAAGAAGCCTCGCGGTGGCAATAACCGCTATGTTTTTCGCCTCATCCTCCATATTGGCTATTAGATACTTTGCTCTATTTATCCCTGCGGAATTGAGGGCGGTCTTTTTAAAAGGCTCTTCCGCTATGAAATACCTTATGTTGTGTAGCTGTAGATACTTTAGGGCTTCTTCCCTTGCGTCTATAACAACAAAGTCAATCTTTCTTTTCCGCAGAGCTTCTGCCAACCATGCGGAGGTTTTGTTGTATCCACACACTATGGCGTGGTCTTTTAACTTTTCAATATCTGTGAGCATCCTTATGTATTTTATTAGGTTTAGCACATTACCCACAAGAAAAAGCCTTACGATGACCGTCACAGAGGTGGTAAATACGCCTATGCCCATTAGGGCAAGAAAGGTGGTGAATATTCTGCCTGCTGGCGTGTCCGTCCCCTTGGCTATCTCTCCAAAGCCTATAGTTCCTATAGTTATAACGGTCATATATATGGAGTCTATAAAGTTGCCATCAGATAGGACCATGTATCCCAGTGTGCCTATACTAAGAGAAAAATGAAGCAGGAGAAGGGGTATTCTTAGCTCCTTTAGAGACTCTATTAGCCTGTTCTGATAAATGTAAATCAACTGCTTTTCCTTTTTCTTTTTTAACCTAAGCTTTTTCTTTATGTCCTTTAATCTTGACAGCTTTGGCATTGGTATTTATATTTTAACGAGTTACCTTAGGGGGCGAATGGGTTCGACGGGAACTGTAGGACAGGGTTGCAGGCAGGGTGGCAACCTAAATAGCCACTACAAACACTTCCCGAAAGGGAACTCGCTCTCGCTGCCTAACTAAAGGCAGTGGCTCTGCAACCGCTGTGCCCCTGGGTGGTTGACAGGGCTTAGAGACAGGGGTGTAGGCACAGGTTAGTGCAGGGCTGACCTGAGCTGAAAGGCTTCCCTGCTTGCCCTTTGGGAGTTTGCCAGCGGACGACCGAAGGGTCAGAAGGAAAACACTGGCTAAGCCTGTAGAGGCTCTGGGTTCTGAAGGTTCTCGGACGCGGGTTCAATTCCCGCCGCCTCCACCAAATATTGAATCAACTTGCCTTTGCACCTTCTTTTATGTCTCTGTCTGGGAGAATAAGAGATAGGTTTTCCCCATCAGAGAGTGCCAGCACCATACCTTGAGACTCTACACCGAATATCTTCCTTGGCTTTAGATTTGCCAAAATTAACACCTTTTTACCAATTAGCTCCTCTGGACTATAGTGTTTTGCTATACCAGCCATAAGGGTTCTCTCCTCTTCTCCAAGAGAAACCCTCAGCTTTAGAAGTTTTTCTGAACCCTCTACCCTTTCTGCGGAAAGGACCTTAGCAAGCCTTATATCCAATTTGAGAAAGTCCTCTATACCTATAAGCTCCATGCAATTCTCCTAAAACCTCGCTTCGCAGACCTGCTCGTATTCTATTAGGTCGTTTATCTTAGGCTCTTTGCCACAGAGAGGGCAGTTTGGATCTTTTCGTAGCTTGACTTTTCTGAAGTCCATAGATAGGGCATCCATTATGAGGAGTTTACCTACTAAAGGTTCACCTATGCCCAAAAGAACCTTTATGGCTTCCGTTGCTTGGATACAGCCCATTATACCGCCTATAGACCCCAGTATACCAGCCTCTTGGCAGGATGGGACAAGTCCCGGCGGTGGTGGTTCTGGATAAAGACATCTATAGCAAGGTGAGTTTTCCTTGTCTATATAGTCAAAGACAGATATCTGACCTTCAAACCTTAGCATAGCCGCAGAGACAAGAGGCTTTCCAAGAAAATAGCAAGCGTCATTTATAAGAAACCTTGTAGGAAAGTTGTCAGTGCCATCAAGCACCACATCGTAGTCCTTTATGATATCCATAACGTTGGACTTATTTATCATGGTGTTGTAGGTTATCACCTTTACATCTGGGTTTAGCTTTTCCACCGTCATACGTGCGGACTCTACCTTTTGAACTCCAACCCTTTCTGTATTGTGAAGTATTTGCCTCTGGAGGTTAGAATAGTCCACCACATCAAAGTCCACTATACCTATAGTGCCAACGCCAGCAGCAGCAAGGTAATAGATGGCAGGAGAACCAAGCCCACCCGCACCCACCACAAGCACCTTTGAATTAAGAAGTTTCTCCTGCCCCTTGCCACCAACCTCTGGCAGGATTATATGCCTTGCATACCTCTTTATTTGCTCTTCTGTAAACTGAAACATAATTAATAAATTATAAGCCAGACTTCATAAAATCCACAGGATGTATCAACAACACATTTATGCCTTTGTTGGTTCGCTTAAAAGGTTGAGCATACTCCCCAAACTGTAGCTAATTAACTCACTAAGTCTTTCTGAGCTTTATAAAGCCGTAGGATAGCATGAGCAAAGTTATAGCTACCATCAAATAAACTATGTGTTCTCTCAGGATGTGCGGAACGACGAAGAGAAGAACAATTCCTGTAACTATCATAAAGCCAAGAGTTATAACGCTCATGGCAAGTCTATTTATGTCTTTTCTAAGATCCTCAATGAGTTTTTCTTCACCCATGTAATCAACAGACACTTTTAGCTCTCCCCTTTCCAAATCCCTGAGAAACTTCTTCGCCTTTGGCACAGCTTCAAGTCCAAGCTTGGTTAGCATAAGTGTATTCTTAACAAGTTCTTTTTTAGTTAACATTGGTAATATCATTCGTCTAAAGCCTTTTTTAACAAGGGGTTCTATTTCTTTCACAAGCCTAAAGTCTGGGTCAAGCTGTATGGCAGTTCCTTCCGCAAGGGCAAGGGTTTTTAGTAGAAGGAAAAGTTCAGAAGGTAATTCCATCCTGTATTTATAAGAGAGCTTTAAGGTATCGTTTACCACTTTGGAAAGTTTTATCTCCCTTATAGGTTGCATAAAGTAGTAAGAAAAAAGTATTTCAAGCTCTCTGCTGAGGAACTTTTCGCTCTTGGTTCTCGCAGAAACACCAAGGTCATACAGAGCATCCATTACAAGGTCAAGGTCATTCCTAAGTATTCCATACATGAGCTGGAAAAGGTTTAACCTGTCCATATCACTTATAGTGGCTACCATACCGTAATCTAAAAGGGCAATCCTTCCATCTTTCATTATTAGAAAGTTTCCAGGATGTGGGTCCGCATGGAAAAATCCATCCTCAAATATCATCTTTATGTAGATCCTTGCACCTCTTCTTGCGAGAGCCTTAAGGTCATAGCCTGCCTTTGAAAGTTCAGGAATGTTGTTTATTTTTATGCCTTCCACACACTCAAGGCATAGCACCCTTCTCGTAGTGTAGTCCCAGTAAACCTCCGGCACATATACATCGCTGTAATTCTGGAAATTCTTTCTGAAGGTTTCACAGTTCCTCCCCTCTCTTATATAATCCAACTCATTCCTTATGGTATAAGAAAACTCCTCTATCAGAGGCTTCATATTCCATTTTCTACCCAACTCTGTCCTTGATAACCTTTCACCAAATTCTTCAAGTATAGCAAGGTCTTCTTCTATTTCTCTTTCCACACCCGGCTTTTGGACTTTCAGCACAACCTCCTTTCCATTTTTCAGTTTAGCTTTATGGACTTGCCCTATGGAGGCTGAAGCGATAGGTGTATCCTTAAAGTATTCAAAAAGCTCCTCTATTGGTCTTCTAAGCTCTTCTTCAACTATTTTTCTTATTTGCTGAGGGTCTGAAGGAGGAACTCTGTCCTGAAGTTTAGAGAGCTCTAATATATAGCTTTCTGGCATGATGTCAGGTCTTGTGCTTAGAATTTGACCTATCTTTATAAAGGTTACGCCGAGCTCTTCGAAGGCGAGCCTAAGATGTTCTTCTTGTCTGTATGGTTTTTCTTTCTTTCTATGTCCCAGAAGCCCCCAATGGAAAGGTATAAGGTATCCAAGCCCTGCATTCGCAAGTATTAAACCAAAACCATGCTTTGCTAAAACCTTAGCTATATGAAACTTTCTTCTTGCATGCTCCATGTATAAAGCATACAATAAATAATATTTCTGAGAAATATGCCTCTCAACTCCACACGGTGGATTAGCAACTTATAATAACAGAGACTTTTTGTAATCTCTGACAGTTTAAAATTTTCTCTATGCGTTTTTTGGTAAAAATGGAAAGTCAAAGGGGAGAGCAAATACCAATAGACTACAGACGCAGGCTCATATCTTTGATGAAGAGGGTTTTTGGAGTTAGGGAGTTTATTGAGAATCCTGTAAGACCTTACACCTTTGCGGTATATCTTGGAAAAGATGTGGTCTTTGAGGAAGAAACCATAAGTGGTGTAAGGTTTATAAACCTACGCATATCTACAGGAGACCCAGTGTATGGGCTAAGGCTCTACAATGGGCTATCTTCTCTCAAGGGTAAAATCCACAAGATAGGAGATGCGGAGTTTGTTATAAGGGATATTAAGTTAGAAAAGGAGGGGGATTGGTCAAAGGGCAGTTTCAAAAGCCTGTCTCCTGTGGTGGTGGAAAAGCCAGGATTTTCACAAGACAGCCCGAGGGCAAGATATCTAATTCCTATGGAAGAAGGCTTTGAGGATGCTCTTCTTGAGAACATACTTAGACGCTTTAGGGTCATAAAGGGCTACGAGCCAAAAATATGGGAGTTTTCCTTTAGCTTTAAATACTTCAAGGAAGAGTTCATAAAGCACTATGGAGGGCATATTAGGGCTTTTCTCGGAAGGTTTCGTATAAATACAGACAACCCAGAAGTTTTGAAGTTTGTCTACCAATATGGGCTTGGTTTAAGGACAGGTCAAGGCTTTGGATACCTTGAGGTGGATTAACACTAAGGCACCTTATCCTCCACCAACGGTGTGTTATATTTAAATTATGACATTCATCATGTTGGAGGTGAAATATGAAGAACGTTATATTCAACACTCCAGATCATAAGGTAGTCTTCTTTGAAGAACTAACTCCAGCTTCTGCGGTTCAAGCAAACCAGGTGCTTATAATTCATAAGGGTGAAGGCATGCTCCTTGACCCTGGGGGTCATAAAGTTTTCTCAAAGCTATTGTCCGACATATCCCTTTATATACCACCAAACCATATAAAATACATATTCCTATCTCACCAAGACCCAGACATAGTAGCCTCTATAAACGGCTGGCTTATGACAACAAAGGCATCAGCCTACATCTCCAAGCTCTGGATGAGGTTTCTGCCGCACTTTGGGTTAGACTCTCAGCTTGAAGAGAGAGTATTTTCCATAGACGATGGCGGAACAGTTCTTACCCTTGGGGGAGATTGTAAGCTCTACATCCTGCCAGCACACTTTCTACACTCAGAGGGCAACTTCCAAGTATACGACCCATGCTCTAAAATACTCTTCTCTGGAGACCTTGGGGCATCTCTTGGGCAGGACTATTTTGTAGTAGAGGACTTTGATAAGCACATAAAGTATATGGAAGGCTTCCACAGGAGATATATGGTAAGCAACAAGATACTACGCTTTTGGGCAAACATGGTGCGTCAGCTTGACATTGAAATGATAGTGCCACAGCATGGGGCGATATTCAAGGGCAAAGACATGGTAAACCGCTTTATAGAATGGTTGGAAAGCCTTGAGGTGGGTGTAGACCTAATGACTCAGGAGAGATATAAAGTGCCAACTGGCTAAAAAGTTCAGAGTTTATTAGGTTTTGGTGCTGGTATTTGTTTTGCTCTAATAGTTCAAGGTTTTTAACGCTTGCATTAGAAGGCATATAAACTTATAACCTATAGGTGGCTATGAGGGACTTTGTCCATTTACATCTTCATACACAGTATTCTCTTTTGGATGGTGCCATAAAGATAAAGGACTTGGCAAAGAGGGCAAAGGAACTAGGCTATAAAGCGGTTGCCATAACAGACCATGGAAACCTCTTTGGCATTTTGGACTTTTACAAAAGCATGAAGTCTGTTGGCATCAAGCCCCTAATAGGTATGGAAGCCTACTTTACCACTGGCTCTCGTTTTGACAGAAAGGGTAAGGGTTCAGAGGATAACATCACAGACCGATACAACCACCACCTTATACTTATTGCAAAGGATGACAAGGGTCTTAAAAATCTTATGAAGCTCTCCACTCTATCTTATAAGGAGGGCTTTTATTACAAGCCAAGAATAGACTACGAGCTTCTCAGTCAACATAACGAAGGGCTAATAGCCATAACCGCATGTTTGAAGGGGGTTCCTACATACTACGCAAGCATTGGCGAAAGAGAAAAGGCTCAGGAGTGGGTCAAAAAGTTCCTTGACCTTTTTGGTGAAGACTTATACCTTGAGCTTCAATCTAATTCCTTACCTGAGCAAAAAACTGCCAATAATAACCTTATAGAAATAGCCCAAAGGTATGGAGTCAAGCTAATTGCTACTAATGACTCACATTACCTTATGCCAGAAGACAGGCTTGCCCATCAGGTGCTTATGGCAATACAGATGAAAAAGACCCTTACGGAAATTCAACAGGGTAATGGCTTCAAATGTGCCAACGACGGGCTCCATTTTGCCAGTCCTGAGGAGGTTTGGGAAAAGTTTCGTGGAAGGTTTGAAGGGTGGGAGACCGCACTTTTAAACACCATTGAGGTAGCAGAAAAAACTGCAGACACCTTCCAACTTTTGGAAGGCGGGTCATATCTCATGCCACATTTCCCAACAGAGGGAGTTTCTCTTGGAGATTTTCTAAAGGACCTTGCCATAAAGGGTCTAAGACAGAGGATTTCACAGGGTCTGGCAAAAGACAGTAAAGAATACTGGGACAGGCTTGAGTTTGAGCTTCATGTGGTCTCTCGCATGGGCTTTGAAGGATACTTTCTTATAGTCCAAGACTTTATAAACTGGGCAAAGTCTAATAGTGTCCCTGTGGGTCCTGGTAGAGGTTCTGCGGCAGGTTCTCTCCTTGCCTTTGCCTTAGGAATAACTGACGTAGACCCCATAAAGCATGGGCTTTTGTTTGAGAGGTTTTTAAACCCCGAGAGGGTCTCCATGCCAGATATTGACGTGGACTTTTGTATGGAGAACAGGGACAGGGTCATAGAGTATGTTAGGGACAAGTATGGCTCTGAGAACGTGGCACAGATAATCACCTACAACATAATGAAAGCAAAGCAAACCCTTAGGGACACAGCCCGTGCCCTTGGAATACCCTATCAGACAGCAGACACATTAGCAAAACTTATACCACAGGGTGATGTGCAAGGCACGTGGCTATCTTTGGAGGAGATGTTTTTAACTCCCATAGAAGAGCTTCTGAAAAAGTACGGAAGGCACAGAACAGATATAGAGGAAAACGCAGGAAAATTCAGAAGGCTATGCGAAGAGAACCCAGAGCTAAAAAGCCTCGTGGAGATAGCCCTCAGGCTTGAGGGTCTTACAAGACATACCTCTCTGCACGCAGCGGGTGTGGTAATAGCACCAAAGCCTCTTGAAGAACTTCTTCCCCTTTATTATGACAAAGAGGGTGCTATTGCGACCCAGTTTGATATGGTAAAGTTAGAGGAGATTGGTCTCATAAAGATGGACTTTTTGGGTCTTAAGACCCTTACAGAACTCCAAAGGGTAAGGGAACTCATAAAAGAAAGGCACGGTGTGGAGATAAACTACCTAAGCCTGCCCCTTGATGACCCAGTGGTCTTTGAGCTTCTGAGAGAAGGCAACACAACTGGAGTCTTTCAGTTAGAAAGCAGTGGTATGAAAAATCTTCTCAGAAGACTTGAACCAGATAGCTTTGATGACATAGTGGCAGTGCTTGCCCTTTACAGACCTGGTCCACTAAAGAGTGGTCTTGTGGACAGCTATATAAACAGAAAGCATGGAAAGGAAAAGGTGGAATACACTTTTCTTGAGCTTGAGCCAGTCCTAAAAGAAACCTATGGTGTGTGGGTCTATCAAGAGCAGATAATGAAAGCATCGCAGATACTCGCAGGGTTTACACCGGGCGAAGCAGACACACTTAGAAAAGCCATAGGTAAGAAAAAGGCAGACCTAATGGCTCAGATGAAGGAAAAGTTCATAAAGGGTGCTGTGGAGAGAGGGTACGATGAAGGAAAAATAACTCAGCTATGGGAAGATATAGAGAAGTTTGCCAGCTATTCCTTTAATAAATCTCACTCTGTAGCTTATGGATATCTCTCTTACTGGACTGCCTTTCTGAAGGCACACTATCCAGAGGAGTTTTTCTGCGTAAAGCTTTCTACAGAAAAGAACGACAAGAAGTTTATAAACCTCCTAAAGGATGCAAAAAACGAAGGCTTTAGGATATTGCCACCAGATATAAACAAGAGCGGTGTGGACTTTGTGATAGAAGGTGAAAAGACAATAAGGTTTGGTCTTGCGAGGATAAAGGGTGTGGGCGAGGACACAGCAAGCCTTATAGTAGAAAGCAGGAAAAGAGCATGGACTTCCATTGGAGACTTTGTAAGGACTGTAGATAGCAAAAAGGTAAACAAAAAGACCCTTGAAGCCCTCATAAAGGCTGGAGCTTTTGACTCCTTCGGAGAAAGGAGAGGAGAACTGCTCCAAAGACTTGAGGGAAGCTCTGCACTGCTTGGTAAAGGTCTTTTTTCAACAGAGGAGGAGAGAAAAGAAGAAGACTACTCTAAGTATGAAAAGGAAGTGCTTGGCTTTTATGTATCCTCTCACCCCCTTGACCCTTATGAAAATCTTCTCAAGAACAAGGTATCTAACCTTGAAGTTCTTGAAGAGGTAGATGGCGGAACATATACATTTGCTGGTGTCATAACAGACCTTAAGGTAAAGAAGACCCAAAAGGGCAACCACATTGCCCTGTTTAACCTTGTAGACAAGACTGGCATAACACAAGTTTTTGTCTTTCCAGAAATCTACTCACAGAATAGCGAAAAGATAAAGGAGGATAGGGTAATAGTAGGCAAGTTTGATGTGGATATAGACCAAGAAACAGAGGAGATAAAACTTCTCTTGAGAGAAGTATATACGCCAGAGGAATTCCTAAGGAGCGAAGACATGAAAATAAAGCTGGTCTTTCTTAGAGAGCTACAAGAAGAATCTATCCTAAGGCTAAGAGAGCTTATAAGAGAATGTGAAGACCCAGAGGGCAAAGAACTTACACTTGAGCTAAGGATAAACGGTTATAGAACCATACTCCACGCAGACCCAAGAATAAAGGTGGGAACAAATATCGTAAAACTAAGGGAAAAACTAAAGGAGATGGGAATAAACTTAGAAATCTCCTGAGCTTGGAAAGATAGGATACTCTTTTATATCTCCACCAGCCTCTAAAATTTGTAAGTGTTTCTTTATATGCTCAAGTAGATAGTCTATATCTATACCTCTAAAGTTATCTCTACAAGGCTGAAGCTGGTCGTAAACCATCTTTAGAACCCTTATACAGCTGTCTTTCCTTCCACATATATAATGGTTGTAAGCAATGGCAAGCCTTATAAGCCCTTGGTAGCAGTTTCGTGAAAACTTATCTTCTTTTGGGAAAAGTCTCCATATATCTTCAAGCACTTCGTGAGCGGAGTAAAAATCCCCATAGTCCCAGAGCCTTTTTACTTCCTTTAGAAGCTCTTTCTCACTCAAGTTTTTATCCCTATGGCAAAGCCCACTGCAAAACTGCCAGCGAAAGCCAACTTTCTTATTAGTCCGTGCACAAACTGAGAAAAGCCTTCAAACATTCCTTTAAATAGTACGAAAAGCTGTCCCCAGTGAACCTCTATTATACCCTTGCTAGCAAGCCACATGAGAGACAAAATATAAAGACCAAGCAGTAGGAGAAAGAAGTTAAGCACTCTCCTCACTGCAAAGCCCACCACAAAACCAGCAAAACCAGCATAACCCATATCAAAAACAAGCCCGCCCCAGTTCATTGATACCTAAAAACGCTCGGATTTAGCACATCTGGATAGTTAGTGGTCATTTCATAGTCAAAGAGCTGTTTTCTTATTCTCTGAAGGTCTGACCTGTTTGGCTTAAATGGATAGCTCTTTATATCACTCACCGAGCTGTCTCCAAAGGGTCTGTTGCAGGCGACCTCTGTGGTCTTGCCCCTACAACCCGAGGTCATAAAGGGTCTTCCGCTCCAAAAGAGCTCTTCAAATGTGTCCTTGTCTATGCCAAAGTCTATTACCTGACCCTTTTCGTTAAACTTCATATCTTCGTAGCGAGCTATTTGATTGTCTATGATATATCTGGCAAACTGCACTCTTCTGTATTGAGGTGCTGGGCAGGGTTTTTCCTTTTCCATCATAGACCCTTCCTCTGGCCAGAAGGAGAAGAGGTGTGTCCTTGCCCCAAGGTCTCTCACTTTCTGTATGGTTTCTATCATCTCCTGCTCAGTTTCACCAAGACCCACCACAAGATGGCATCCTGCGTATCCATCTCCCATAACATCACAAGCCCACTCAAGAACCTTCCAGAAGGTTTCCCATCGGTGAGGGCTGTTCATAGGTCTTCCACGGAGTTTTTCAAATACCTCCGGAGTTCCACAGTCTATGGCAACGGTGACAGTGTCCGCACCGAGTTTTTTGTAGTCTTCCATGTCCTCGTAGGTTGTCCCAGTTGCGTTTATCAACAAAGAGACAAAAATCTGGTCTCCAAGCTCAGAAAGCACCTTTTTTAGCACATACTTTGTATCCCTTATAGCCCTTGGATGGGTTATCTGGGCTATGCAGAGCCTTTCCACATGTCCTACACTTTTTGCCCTATCTATAATATCATCGAGCTTTACCGTAGGCCACTCAACCCTTATAAAGTTCTTCTTTGAATATTCCATCTCCCTTGCCTTTTGAAGACCGCAGTAGGCACAAGTGGCATGACAACCAGAGGGGTATGTAAGAAGTGTGTTTATACAGCTCAGTCTTGTATTTCTATAAAACTGACCTGGCACTATGCCAAGGGTCATAGCTGCTGCCATGCTTATCTGAAGGTATTCTGGGCTTTCTTTCTGCTCTGTAAGTCTCTCAAGAACAAGTCTGTCCATCCTTACACCTCCAAAGAGTTATTATAAGCCTTCAAAAATCAACACCTTTAAAAGTTGCTTATAACCTTATAAGCTCATCTTCTACCTTTCCTCTCTAACACAATTCGTGAGACTTCTGCAGCCTTTTGAGGGTCCATGGCTTCCAGTATGGCAGCTGCTTGCCTTTCTTTTAGGTTAAGTAAAATCTCCGCAGCGAGGCTTGGTTCAAGGTTGTTCATCACAGCACCTGCCTCGTCTGGAGATGCCTTGTTAAATATATCCACAAGTTTTTTGACTTCAGGTCTTTGCTCCTCTTTTGGCGTTGGTGTTCTTTTAAGCTCTTCAAGTTTTTTACGCTCTTCTTCTATCCTTCTTAGTTTATCTTCAAGGTCTTTTGATATGGAGCTTATCTCCCCCTTTACCTTCTTCTCTCTGTCCTCTCTAAGTTTTTTCTGAAGGGCGGATTGAGAGAGGGCAATACTAAAAACCAGAAGTAGAAAGATTACACTCCTAAGCATCTCTCCACCTCCGCCTTATAAGATGCATAAAACCCATCCTCTGAAATTCAATATTTAGATTCTTGATAATGTCTTCCCTTTCTTTGTTTATCCTTAATATCTCAAGAGCCTTCAGGTCTCTGTATGCTTCTTTTAACTTCTCTCTTTTTTCTGCCCTCAAAAGCTCCAATTCAAGAATTCTTTCTGTTAGCTCTTTCTTTTTTGCCATAAGGGCTCTGTATCGAATAAGAAGACCCTGAGAAAAGGATGTCTTTAGCTCCTCATTTATGCTTTCCGCTTGAAGGTCCAAAAGCCTTACCTCTTCCTTTATTGCATCAATTTGAATACTTACTTCTTTTAGTTCTCTTACCTTTGATTCCTTAATACCTTCCTTTAGCTTTATTATTCTCTTTATGCGCATTGTAAAATTATAAATTTATGATTTGATATGATGGAGGGGAAATGTTCTGTCGTATAAAGAGTGGCGGTGTTTTGGGAATAGAGGGTTTTGAAGTAGATGTAGAGGTAGATATTGCCAATGGACTGCCTCAGTTTTCCATAGTTGGTTTAGGAGACAAGGCTATAAACGAAGCAAGGGAGCGAGTAAGGTCTGCTCTAAAAAACATTGGGTTCCAATTACCTCCAAAAAGGATAACCGTAAACCTCTCACCATCGCACCTTAAAAAACAAGGAACACACTACGACTTACCTATAGCCTTAGGCATTCTAAGGCTCTCAACTGGCATAGACTTTTCTGAAGATTATGTGGTTCTTGGTGAGCTTTCTCTTGATGGTAAGATAAACCCAGTAAGGGGTGTTCTGCCAATAGTTTTGTCTCTTAGAGGTCTTGGCTATAAAAAGTTTATAGTTCCAGAGGGCAACACAAAGGAGGCAGGCCTTGTAAAGGGTGTAGAAATTTATAGCTTTGTAAGTTTAAGGGAGGTGCTGGACTTTTTCAGTGGATGTCTATCTAAAAAGCCTATAGAGGTCAAATTAGAAGATGTTTTTAATCAAGACTTTTCCTTTGATATGGACTTTAGCGATGTTTACGGTCAGCATCAGGCAAAGAGAGCTATGGAAATTTCCGCAGCTGGATTTCATCCCGTCCTTTTAGTTGGTCCTCCTGGAGCAGGAAAGAGTATGCTTGCCAATAGGCTCATTACCATTATGCCACCCTTGACCTTTGAAGAAGCGGTGGAGATAACACGTATATACAGCGTTGCAGGTCTATTGAGCGAGGACAAACCTCTCATTACAAAAAGACCCTTTAGAAACCCTTTAACAAACGCATCAGACTCCGCCCTTGTGGGTGGTGGTACAGTGCCACAGCCTGGCGAGATATCCCTTGCTCACAGAGGTGTGCTTTTCCTAGACGAGTTTCCAGAGTTTGGCAGAAAAGCCATAGAAGCCCTAAGACAGCCATTGGAAGATGGAAGAGTCACTGTGTCGAGGGTTGGAGGCAGGATAACCTTCCCTGCGGAGTTTCTGTTAGTGGTAGCTATGAACCCTTGTGCCTGTGGCAACTACGGAAATCCATACAAAGCCTGCATATGCACTCCCATGCAGTTAAAAGCCTACCAATCAAAAGTCTCTGGTCCAATAATGGATAGGATAGACCTAAAGGTGTGGGTTCATCCAGTGGAAAAGGAAGACCTATTGAAAATGTCATCAGGAGAAAGCTCCGCTCAGATTAGACAAAGAGTAATAAGGGCTGTTGATATACAAAGGGAACGTTTCAAAAATAGCCCAACTAAATACAACTCCCGCATGACAAACGACCAAGTTAAAAAATACTGTGAAATGACAGAAGAAGCCAAATCTATGTTCAAAAGTGCCATTGATAGGCTAAACCTCACTGGCAGAGGTTATATGAAGACACTAAAGGTGGCAAGAACCATAGCAGACCTTGAAGGAGAAGAGAAGATAGCCAGCCATCACATAGCGGAGGCCCTTCAGTATAGGATAAAGGAGAAAACTCCTATATTATGATATATGTTGCAAAAGAATTTCACACTCTATTTTTTAAATATGAATTTTTACATAACTTTTAAGGAAAAAAATCACATGGAATTTCACATCATCGGTTAGAATTCCACATATGATAAAAATCATATTTATAAGCATGGTTTTTTTGAGTTTTAAAAAGATAAATTTCCCAAGTAACTAAGTTTTATACGGAGGACATAATACCCAGTGAAATTCCTCGATACATTGCTTATAAGTAGGGCTTTATCCGTTATTTTTCAAACCAAGCTAAAAAAGACAAATCACGAAAAAACCAATACTTAGGCGACGGATATGTGAAATCGTGAAATTAGTCTTAAGTTATTGATTCTCAGGACTTTTAAGCATGATTTAAACCACTGAAGATCAAACCTTTTATGAGTGATGTGAAATTATTCTTTAGCAAGTGCTTTGTTTTCAATACTTTTACGAAATTAGTGTGAAATTCATGAGTGTCTATTATTAGCATAGCAGATATAAAAAGAATATAAGAAAAGAGTTAGAGGACAATAAGAAGGAAATTCACATACGCAAGCCAAGGGGAATTAAGGGTTTAAACTCCTTGTGAAGCCTCCTCTATATGTATAAGCCTTTTGTACCTTAGGTCCTCAAGGAGTTGATAGTCCTTCTTTATATCCCTTCCTGCTCTTGTTAGATAGCCACCCACCATCATGGCGTTAGTCATAAGAACAGCCATACCATGAAAGTCTCTTAAATTCTGCTCTCTTCCTCCGCAGAGCCTTAGCTCTGCCTTTGGGTTTGTGAACCTAAACATGGCTATTATTTTGAGAGCTTCAAGGGGACTTACGCCCGGAGCAGTGTCCATAGGCGTTCCTTCTATGGGCATAAGAAAGTTAAGCGGTATAGAGTCCACCTCCAACTCTCTGTATGTAAGTGCAAGGTCAACTCTATCTTCGTCGGACTCTCCCATGCCAAAAATTCCACCACAACAAGTGGAAAGCCCCACAGCCTTAATTCTTTTTATGGTCTCATACCTTTCTCTCCACGTGTGTGTGCTTACTATCTTAGGAAAAAAGTTCTCCGATGCCTCAAGGTTATGGTTTACTCTTTTAACGCCTACGGACTTTAGTTTTCTAAGAGATTCCTCATCAAGAGTTCCAGCGGAAACGCAAACATTTATGGGAAGTTCCTCTTTTTTTATTTCCTCTATGCCTTCACATATTTTTTCGACTTCTTCCTTTGTTGCGGATTTGCCACTAAGGACAACACAGTATCTATTAGCACCAAATTCCACACCTCTGTATGCACCTTCCAATATTTCATCCTTAGGGACAAGGTTGTATATGTTTATTGGAGTTTTGTAGAACTTGGACTGGGCGCAGAACTTGCAATCTTCTGAACAGGCACCACTTTTTGCGTTTATTATGGAGCAGAACTCTACTTTG
>JAXSOP010000003.1:0-42260 GCA_037926125.1 Aquificaceae bacterium | reverse complement strand
ACCAATCCTAAGAGAATAGCAAAAACGGTGCGTAGAGCAATACTTGCCGCAAGGCACTTTGGACCTACCTTTATACACGCCTATACCTCTTGCAACATAGAATACTCCATACCTACAGAAAAGGTTCTTGAGGACGCCAGAAAGAGAGAAAAACAAGACTTTGGTTTCTATGAATGGATGACCGATGAAGTAAAGGAATTCTTTGAAGAGATAGAAAAGAAGCCAGAGGAGGTAAAGGCATGAAAAGGTATAACATACGAATAGCTGGTGTTGGTGGGCAGGGGGTGGTCACCTCCGCCCACATCCTTGGTAATGCCATGTCCGCCGCAGGCAAATACGCCACCCTTGTTCCCTTCTTTGGTTCAGAAAAGAGGATGGCACCCGTTGAAGCCTACGTTAGGGTCTCCGACCAACCCATATACGAAGTGGGTGAGGTGGTCTATCCAAACGTCATAATGATTTACCACCCCCAGGTCATAACCCACGGAAAATCCTACACCATGCCCTTCTACTCAGGTCTGAAAGAAAACGGTCTTGCGATAATAAATACGGATGTGGACATAATCCCAGAAGAAGACTGGAATATACTCAAGGAGCTCAACACAAGGGTCTATATGTTCCCTGCTACGAAGATAGCCCTTGACATAGCCGGAACTGAACTTGCCACCAACATGGCGATGATAGGTCTTTTCTTTGGTATAACCCGTATTGTGGGCTTTGAACATATAGAACAGGCGGTAAGAGAAAGGTTCCTTGGAAACACCTTCGTAGCTTCTGGTGGGACCACCGCCCTTGACAGTGCTATAGAGAAGAAGTTCAAAAAGAAGATGGAGCTTCTTGAGAAAAACATGCAGGTTATAAGAGAAGCCTTCAAGATAGCGGAGGAAAGGGGTTGGGTGGAAGAAGAGGTCCTTACAGCTTAAATTAATCCATAAGGAGGCAAGGCAGGTATGTACTATGTGGCGGATGTAAAGGAGTCGGACTGTGCCAAGTATAACTGTAAGCAGTGTGTGCTTTTTTGTCCTGAACCCAACACCCTTATGTATCATGACTCAAAGCATGTTGCATGGGTGAACTATTCAAGGTGCAAGGGCTGTGCCATATGCGTGTATGTATGCTCGGACCTTCTAAAAAGAAATTGCATAGAGATGGTTATGGTAACCGCTGGAGACTAAGGGTGTGAGACATGAACTTAGAAGAAAAGTTTAGTCGGTTAGCAGAGGAAGTGAAGAAAAACATGGCAAATCCTGACCTTGACATTGAACTTTGCTTTCCCAATGAAGTTGTCCAAAGTTGTGAGGTCAAGGCCTATCCCTACATCAAGGTAAAGTATGTGGTAGAAGGGCATGATGTGTATGAAAAGGAGATAGATGTGGACCCAGTATACTGGGAAAAGGATATAAAAGACCTCGCCGGTTTTGTTACCTTTCAGATACAGCAATTCATGGAGGAGATAGACTCTGTAGAATACGGCGGAGAGTGAAATGCTTCCTGCCTTTGTGATAACGGGCTTTCTTGGAAGCGGTAAGACTACCCTATTGCTTAACTCCGCTCGGGAGCATCTTTCTAACAAAAGGTTGGCGATTATAGTTAATGAGCTTGGTGAGGTGGGTGTTGACGGAAAGGTGTTGAAGAACTCCTATTCAGAAGTGATTGAACTTCCAGAGGGCTGTATCTGTTGCTCTCTTCATTCAGAGTTTGAAAAGGCAATTGAGGAGATAGGAAATAAATATGACCCTGAGCTACTATTAGTGGAAACCTCTGGTGGGGCAGTCCCCTTTCCTGTGGTAATTAGCCTTCAATCGCTTGGTTGCTCTGTGGAGGGAGTTATATGTGTAGTGGACTGTGCTAACTTTGAAAGGTATAAGGAAGACAGCACCGCAAGGTATCAAATAGGCGGTTCTAACTTGATAGTTCTCAACAAGGTGGACTTTGTCGGAGAGGATAAGTTAGATGCTATAGAAAAGGAAGTAAGAGAGCTTTGGAGTTTATATAGACCAGTAAACTCCTTTACGGGTGAGCCTTATTATACAAAAGTTAGAATTTACAAAACCATCTATGGAAAACTTCCTAAAGAGGTATTCTCTGGAGCTTACACCATACCCGAACTAAAAAACCTTCCTACAGACCACGAACACAAGCATAACCACAGGGTTATAAATCTTATTGAACCTTTGGATTATCAAGAGCTTGAAAAAAAATTAAAAAACCTGCCAGACAATATTATAAGGGCAAAGGGTATAGTAAGGCTTAAGCACTATCCCTTTCCTGTTGCTGTAAACTATTCCTTTGGATATGTGGACAGTCCAATAGAAATAAAAGGCTACGACGGACCCTCCTTCTTGGTGTTGATAGAAAATTAAGGAGGGTAAAATATGGGCTTTGACCTTATCTTGCAAAATATATTAAACCCGCCCGTTCTCATGTTCCTTCTTGGGCTTGGCGCTGTTCTTCTCAAAACGGAGCTTGAAGTTCCACAGCCTCTACCAAAGCTCTTTTCTCTATATCTTCTTATAGCCATAGGTCTTCACGGTGGTTATGAGCTTTCAAAGAGCGGTATAGCCCTTGAGGTCCTAAAGGTGCTTATACTTGCGGTTTTTATGGCTGTTTTAGTGCCTATTTATGCTTTCTTTATTCTTAGACTAAAGCTGGACATATACAATGCGGTTGCCATATCCGCCACTTACGGCTCTATCAGCGCGGTGACCTTTATAACAGCAGGCTCTTTTCTAAACAACCTCGGAGAGAGTTATGGTGGCTATATGGTTGCTGCCATGACCCTTATGGAGTCTCCTGCCATAGTTATAGGGCTTATACTTCTGACACTTTTTGCCAAGAGGGAAAACAACTCCAGGGTAAATTGGGGCGAGGTTCTCAGAGAAGCCTTTCTCAACCCTTCTGTTTATGTGCTAATGGGGACGCTCCTTATAGGGTTTTTGACTGGTGAAAAAGGATGGAAAGCAATGGAGCCGCTTTTTGGCGTTTTGTTTAAGGGTATGCTTGCCTTTTTCCTACTTGATATGGGTATAGTGGCTGGTCGCAGGATAGGAGATATAAAAAAGGTTGGAACGTTTCTTTTAGCCTTTGGAGTTCTTCTGCCTGTGTTTAACGCTTTGGTGGGGATATTTTTAGCAAAAACCTTTGGCTTCGCCAAGGGTGATGCCTTTATGTTTTCTATACTATGTGCCAGTGCCTCTTATATAGCAGTTCCTGCTGCCATGAGGCTCTCTGTGCCAGAAGCAAACCCAAGCCTCTATGTAACTATGGCTTTGGCTATAACCTTCCCCTTTAACATAGCTGTAGGCATACCACTATACTATTTTGTTATAAATCATCTATGGGGGTAAAAATATGAAACCCATGAAAAAGGTTGAGGTAGTCATTGACAGCATATACCTAAGCAGGGTGCTTGAAGTGTTGGAAAAGGCTGGTGTTTCTGGCTACACGGTTATAAAGGATGCACTGGGGAAGGGAGAAAGGGGTATAATGGCTGGTGATGAACTTACAGATGTGTTTAAAAATAGCTATGTGTTTACAGTTTGCTCAGAGGAAGTCGCTTATAAGATAACAGAGGAAGTTAGACCACTTCTTAAAAAAGTTGGTGGTGCTTGCCTTGTATCTGATGTTCTTTGGCTTATGCACTGATATAAGGAAAACTTATAATCTGTATCATAATTATTAATGGCATACGTCATATGCGATGCTTATAATATGAGGATAATCTTACGTAGGAGGTGTTTGAAATGGCAACTGTAACACCAGATAAGACCCTTGATGCATCAGGTCTTAATTGTCCTCTTCCTGTCCTTAAAACAAAAAAGGCTATTGAGGAGCTTCAATCTGGGCAGATCCTTGAGGTCATAACCACAGACCCAGGTGCAAAGGCGGATATACCAGCCTTTTGTAACAGAACAGGGCATCAGCTGATTGAAACGGTAGAAGAGGGAGGAAAGATAATCTTCTACCTCAAGAAGAAATAAGGAGGGATAAAGAATGGCTGCAGAAAGGCTTGCTATAATAGCTACAAAAGGTACCCTTGATATGGCGTACCCGCCCTTAATACTAGCTTCAACCGCTGCATCTTTAGGCATAGAAACCGCCATATTCTTTACCTTTTACGGGCTTAATATTATCCACAAAAAGAAAATGCACGAACTAAAAATAGCTCCCATAGGAAACCCTGCCATGCCCATGGCTTTTCCTCCCTCCATGCAGAACCCAGTAACAAACGCAATATCTTCCATATTCCCAGGACCTCCACAGATAATGGGCATAATACCCGGCATGACAGACCTTATGAGCTTTATGATGAAAAAGACCATAAAGGAGCATGGAGTGGCAGACATACCAGAGCTTATTGAAGCCTGTAAGGAGGCGGAAGTAAAACTTATACCCTGTCAGATGACTATGGAGCTTTTTGGGTACAAATACGAAGACCTTATAGAGGGTCTTGAGCCACCTGCAGGTGCGGCCACCTTCATGAACTATGTGCTTGAAGCAGACAAACCCATGATAATCTTCGTTTAAGGAGGATAAAGATGGCTTACGAAAAGGTGCTTTTCTACATTCTTACTGTGCCTTTCTTTGAGAGGGCGGAGCCAACCACAGGAGAGCTTATCAATCCACAGGCAGGTGCCCCTTTCTTCCTTGCCACTGCAGCTACCACCATGGATTACGAAGTGGAAATGGTTATAACCTCAGAAGCAGGCTTTTTACTTATGAGAGACAACGCCAAAAAGGTAAAAGTAAGGCCTGGAGTGGAACAAACTATCTACGACTTTATAAAGATGGCAAAGGATGCAGGTGTGAAGATATACCTATGTGTGCCCTCCCTTGACCTAACAGAAATATACAAGAAGGAAGATGTAAACTCTGAGCTCTGCGATGGCATAATAGGCGGTGCTGCATTCCTTGACAAGTTAATGAGTGGCGAATATGCGGTGCTTACCCTTTAAGATCGTTCCCACCTCCCCCTTTTTTGATTATGCACTCATAAGTTTATCCTTATATATACATAAGCAAAATTTAATTGACTTTTATCATGCTTATAATACCTTTATAGTAAGGAAGAAACCTTAAGGAGGTTCACTATGGATGGGCATATTTATGGATATAATCTCCCCATATCGGAGAAAACCAAGGCGGTGCCTTGGGAAGAGAAGGTCCGTATAGTAGAGGAGGTAAAGTCGGACTTTCGTTATAAAGAATACATATTTGGCTGTTTAAACTGTGGCGTTTGCACTGCATCCTGTCCATCCAACAGGTTCTTTGACTACTCCCCTAGGGAGATAGTGCAAAGGTTCTTGGAAGAGGACGTGGAAGTTCTTTATGATATGATGCACGAATACATCTGGGCATGCTCTCAGTGTTTTACCTGTTGGATAAGGTGTCCCTTTGTTAACAACCCAGGTGGTTTGGTGGCAATAATGAGAGAGGTGGCGGTGCGTAATGCCTTTGAAGCCACAAAGGACCTTCTAAAGCCCTATGGAAGGGTTCTTCTCAAGGTTATGACCACGGGAAACCAGCTCTCTGCGGACATGCTCCAGCCAGATTTCTTCCCAGACTGGGGTCCCAAGATGGCGGACAACATGGAAAACCTAAGAGCCAAAAGACTTGCCATACCCTTTGACGTGGGCAAATCTGTCAAGACCGCATGGGAAGTGTCTCTGGAGACTGCAGTGGAGATGTATACCATATGGAGAGAGACAGGCATTTTTGAGATGCTTGAAAAACTTGACCCCAACCTTTACAACGTCATTATGGATATAGTGGAGGAAAACGAAGAGAGGTATGAGGAGCTTTATGAAGAGGAAGAGTGAGCTAACAAAAGGGGTTAATGCCCCAAAAAACTAAGGAGGTGTAATCATGGCAAAACATGGCTTTGGACATAACAGCCCAGGAGGCCTTTTGAGATATCCAGAAGAGCCACCCTTCCCACTCAAAGAATATAGTGCCCACTACGACCACATCTTTGAGATGATGGAAGAGCTCGAAGCCAAGGGTGAGATACTCATCCACAGGATTACGGAGGAGCACCAACCCATAGAGGTTTTCACCAGAACTGGAAGGATAAAGACCATACCCACCAACAAGCTCTGGCATCACAAGTCATGCGGTCAGTGTGGAAACATCCCGGGATACCCTGCCTCTGTCTTCTGGTTTATGAACAAGTTTGGCCTTGACTATCTAAATGAGCCTCATCAAACTTCCTGCACCGCATGGAACTACCACGGATCTGGCACATCCAACCCAGTAGCCTTGGCAGCAGTTTGGCTTAGAAACATGCACCAAGCCTGGAAGACAGGCTACTATCCTCTTATCCATTGCGGAACATCTTTTGGCTCCTATAAGGAAACAAGGGAACAGCTCATAATGAACAAGGAGCTAAGAGATGCTGTAAAGCCAATACTTAAAAAACTCGGAAGGCTCACAGAGGATGGAAGAATAGTGATACCACAGGAGGTGGTCCACTACTCCGAGTGGGTTCACGCCATGAGGTATAGGATAGCAGACCTTTATCAGAAGGAAGGGAAGACTAAAGGCATAGATGTATCTAATGTAAGGGTAGCTATACACAACGCCTGCCACACCTACAAGATGATAGCAGACGACTACCCCTACGACCCAGAGGTTTACAACGGTCAGAGACCTGCTGCTTCTACCGCGGTGGTAAAGGCTTTGGGTGCTCAAGTGGTAGACTATTCCACTTGGTATGACTGCTGTGGTTTTGGTTTTAGGCATATACTCACAGAAAGGGAATTCACAAGGTCCTTTGCCATACAGAGGAAGCTTAAAGTGATAGCGGAAGAGATAAAGGCAGACCTTATAGTGACCCATGACACAGGTTGCACTACCACCTTTGAAAAGAATCAGTGGATAGGAAAAGCTCACGGCATGTATCACCCTGTTGCAGTAATGTCTGATGTTATGTTTGCAGCCCTTGCTTGTGGTGCTCATCCCTTCAAGATAGTACAGCTCTACTGGAATTGCTCCAACTACGAGCCTCTTCTTGAGAAGATGGGTATAACTAACTGGAGAGAGCTCAGAAAAGAGTGGGAAGACACCGTCAAATACATAGCAGACCTTGAAAAAGCTGGAAAGTACGACGAACTTATGGAGTTCTTCAAGGAATACGACCTGTATGAGCCCTACAGCAGAACTTCCACCGGCAAGCCAAAGGCTTCCGCAACTGCAAACATGCCTCTGTTTAAGTCCTAAGCTCTTTTTGGGGGCTTTGCCCCCTTAAGAACAATTAAAGGAGGTTTAAGATGGCTAAGAGTGTGTTGGTGATCGGTGGCGGTCCAGCGGGACTTGCAGCGGCAAGAGCCCTGGGAAGACTTGGAGTATCTACCATACTCGTTGAAAAGGACGGTCAGCTGGGTGGGAACCCCATCAAAAACCACTACCACACCCTAATACCAAGAAAGCTAAAGCCCTCCCAGGTGATAGGTCCTTACATAAAGGAGGTGGAACAAAATTCCAATGTAAAGGTTTTCCTCAACACAGAGATAACTGCCTGTGAAGGAGAGCCTGGAGAATATAGGGTAACTCTCTCAAATGGTGAAAAGCATGAGGTTGGATCTATTGTGGTTGCAACCGGATTTGAGCACTTTGACCCAAGGAGAAAGGGAGAGCTTGGCTATGGTCTCTATCCCGATGTTATCACAAACCTTGAATTGGAAAAGATGTTCTCTCAAGAGGGCAAGCTTTATAGACCTTCTAACGGACAGCTTCCCAAGAGGGTTGCCTTTGTCTTCTGCGTAGGCTCAAGGGATAGACAGCTCGGCGTGACCAACGTGCACTGCTGTAGGTACGGTTGTGCTCTTTCTGGTCTTCAGGGTTCTGAAATAAGAGAGCATTACCCAGATGTGGACGTATTCTGTTATTACATGGATGTGAGAACCTACGGCACTTGGGAATATCCCTTCTATTGGGCTCCTCAGGAGCAGTATGGTGTAAGGTATGTAAGGGGTAGGATCGCAGAGATAACCTACAGCCCTGCGGACGGTAGGCTAAGGGTAAAGCACGAAGACACCATAGTCCAAAGGCCTTCAGAAGTTCCTATGGACTTAGTGGTTCTCGTGCTTGGAATGGAGCCATCCCCCGGAACCAAGAAGGTTGCCAAGATACTCGGTCTTGCCCAAGACCCCGATAGCCAATTCCTTATACCCTCTGAAGAATCTGGTTCTAACATCGTATCCAACAAACCCGGCATATTCATAGCGGGCGCCTGTAAGGGTCCAATAGATATAGAGTCCTCCTTATCAGAGGGTGAGGCTGCTGCTGCGGAAGCTGCTGCCTTTCTTGGTGCAAAGGTGACAGTATGAAAAAGCCAGTTGTTCTTGATGACTTTTTGGTTAGGGACTACCTGATAAAGATACTTGGAGAAGGCGAGGAGTTTGTGCAAGAGTTTTACAAAGACCTCCTCGCCAAGTCCCTCCTTTTCCAGCAGGCTTTTTCCAAAGAAAGGCTACCCTCTCTGGCAGAGGAAGACCTTGACCTTGTCCTTGAAAAGATATTTTCTGCAAGAAGGAGAAGACAGAAAATAATCCAAGAGACAGGCGTTGACAAGCTAAAAAGAGCCATAAGCGACCTTCTCTATGGCAAGGCTCAGACTTGGGAAGAGAGAGTAGAGAGGTTTGTAAGAGAGATAAGGGGTGTGGACAGAAAGTTTGCAAGGGATATAGCCAGTGAGATACTCCACTTTACATTCCCAGAACAATATGTACTATGGACAAGCTGGATATGGGACCCAGAGAGCGAAAGCGGTGCAGTGGTATTTCTAAAGGAGGAACCTCCTAAGAAGAGTATGTATGGAGAGACTTATGAGGAGTTTGAGCTTATATATAAGCAAGTTCAGGAAAAGCTCGTTGACTTCGGCATAAAGGTAAAGGGGTATCTCTTCGTGGATATATTCCTTGCTATGATATACGCCACATATGTGGACTATATGACCTTGTCCACCATGCATAGTGCCAAGGGCTTCTTCCCTCCTGCGGGAGTTATGGCAAGAAGGCTCCTTGGTGTTATAAGAAACGAAGACCTTTTGGAGGTATAGACATGGCAATACATGAGCGTAGCCTCGTAGAGCCAGAGAGAATTTTAAGGAAAGAAAGACTTGTTGTTGATGGTGTTGATGTCTCTGGGGACTGGAACCTTATAATCCTCCCCAGGGTTATAAACGACTACGACCTTGATTTTGCCAAAGAAGTTATAAATTCCCCAGACGGTAAGACCATAAACCAGTGCTATCAGTGTTCCTACTGCACTGCATCCTGCCCTGTTCATAACTACTGGGATGAAAGATACAACCCAAGGCACTTTATATACCTTGCAAGGCTTGGTATGATAGATGAGCTTCAGAAGCGTGCGGATGTTATGTGGAGGTGCGTTTCCTGCCACAAATGCACCCACAGATGTCCAAAGGGTGTGCTTGTGGAAGAGGTCTTAAAGGCTATTCTCAGAACTATGGCAAAAAAGGGGCTTGTAGAAGAGTATCCTTCTAAGAAGTTTGACAAGTTCTTCACCGAATCTGTGCTTGAATATGGAAGAATAGAGGACGGAGAACTTCTCTTTGGATGGATAGAAAAGCAAGGGTACAAGGTATTCAAAGACCCAATACTCAAAAAACCCATACCTTTCATAGGTGAAACTCCCGAATGGCTCAAGCAGTTGACCATGAAACCCATCAAGTCTATGAATATTGGCTTTTTGGTCCTTAACGCTAAGCATATGCTCTTTCATCCAAAAACAAAGAATTGGAGCAGGTTCAAGCAGGTCCTGCGTAAAGTTATGCAGGAAGAAGGTGCATTACATTAAGGAGGTTTAAGATGGGTGTGATAGGAAAGAGAGTGGCATATTACCCTGGCTGTTCCCTTGAGGGTGCAGCAAGGTCTTATGATGTTTCTACTAGAATAGTGGCGAAGGAGCTTGGTCTTGAGCTAGATTATCTTGAAGACTACAACTGTTGTGGTGCTATGGAGTCCAAGAACGTGACCTTTATGGGCACCATGCTCCTCAATGCCAGAAACATGTCCTTGGCGAGAAAACAGGGACACAATGTGATAGTTGCTCCCTGCAATGGATGTTCTTTCTCCCTTCAGAGAGCTGAGTATTTCCTTGAGACAGATAGGGCGGTTTACGATAAGGTTAACGCCCTTCTAAGAGAAGGCGGTGTGGACCCCCTTGACCAAATACCTCAGACCTATCACATATTGGAGTGGTTCTACCATGAAGCTGGTCCACAGAAGGTAAAGGAAAAGACAAGGAAGCCTCTCAGAGGTCTAAAGGTCGCCAACTATTACGGATGCCTATACACAAGACCACACTTCTACGCAAGAACCTATGCCCACGCAGGTGGTCAGGATGAAGATGCGAGACCAAGGAGAAGGGAAACTGCGGACGATGATGAACATCCTTATTACATGAACGCCCTTCTTGAGGCTGCGGGTGCGGTAAGTGTGGAGTTTGAACCTATGCACACCCAGTGTTGTGGTGGACCACACTCACTTTCTGACGAAATGGTTTCTGAAAAGTTTGTGATGATGATACTCCAAACCGCAAAGAGGAACGGCGCGGACATAATAGCTACAGAATGTCCTCTATGCCATGCTTCCCTTGAGATGTATCGCCACAGGCTCATGATGAAGGGTGTGCCTGATGTGGATGTCCCTGCTGCCTACTTCACACAATTACTTGGGCTTGCTCTTGGCTACAGTGCAAACGATGTAAAGCTAAAGGACAACCTCTCTGACCCTCTGCCTGTTCTCAAAAGGCTTGGACTTGCGTAGGGATAAAACATGGGTGTACTGCAGGGGCTGGAAAGCGGAAAGGAATGGGAATACAACGGATGCGTTGTTCCTCTTGACCTCTATTACGAGATAGAGACCCAGACTTGGCTCAGGGTTAACGAGAATGGCACGGTTACAATGGGTCTTACTGATGTGGGTCAGGTTAGGGCTGGAAGGCTCCTGCACGCCCGTATAAAGAACGTAGGTAAGGTTATCCAGAAGGGAAAGCCTGTAGCATCCTTGGAGAGCGGGAAGTGGGCAGGCCCCATAAATGCCCTTGTTGAAGGTGAGGTGGTAGAAAGAAACGAGAAGGTTCTTGAACAGCCTGATATAATAAACTATGACCCTTATGGTGAGGGTTGGATAGTAAAGATGAGGCCTGCAGATCTGCAGAGGGATATAAAGGACCTTCTTTATGGCAAAGAAGCCATAGAGGAAATGAGAAAATACATTGATGAATGGGATATAATCTGTATGAGGTGCACATGATGGCTACCAAGGATAAGCATGTTATCTTGCTTGTTTCTCAGTGGTGTGCCACGTGTCCTGACGCGGATGCTCTCTGGAAAAGGCTTCAGTCTGAATATGGCTTTAAGTATGAGGTGCTTGATGTAGCACAGCCAGAGGGCAGAATGTGGGCAAAAAAGCTCATAGTAAGGGCTGTACCTTCCACTATAATTGATGGAAAGCTTGCCTTTGTGGGTGTCCCTGAAGAAGCAGAGGCTAGAAGGGCTATAGAGTCATGAAGGTAGTTATACTGATGACCAGCGGACCGAGAACGCCTTGGAGATGTGCATCACCCTTCTACATAGCGGCGCTGATGTCTGCCAACGAGGCGGAGGTGGAAGTTTTCTTTAATATGGATGGGACGAGGCTACTAAAAAAGGGTGTGGCAGAGAGACTACTTCCTGTAGAGCCCAACTGTCTCTCTCCCAACGGCAAAAAGCTAAAAACGGTTTATGACTTTATGAAGGATGCCAAGCAGGCGGGAGTGAAGTTTTATTCCTGCAAGCAGGCTATAGACTCTATGGGTTATAAGCCAGAAGACCTTATACCTGAGCTTGATGGGGTGTTTCCAGCCAGCGAGTTTGCCCTAAGGGCTATTGAAGCTGATAAGGTGCTAACTTTTTAAAATCTCTATAAAGGAGGGTAAAACATGGCAACAGTTAACGGGTGCAACATACCTGAAGACCTGCTTTATGATGTTGACCCAGAGGCTAACGCCTTCACATGGGCAAAAGACAACGGCGATGGCACTTACACAGTGGGTCTCACCTCAGTTGCTGCAGCAATGGCGGGAAGGCTTGTTGCCTACACACCAAAGAAGGCTGGCAAAGTCATAGAAAGACGCAAAAGCATAGCCACCATAGAAAGCGGTAAATGGGTTGGTCCAGTTCCTACACCTCTTACTGGGGAGGTGGTAGAGGTCAACGAATCCCTTAAGAGCAACCCAGCTCTTGCAAATGACGACCCCTACGGTGCTGGATGGATAGCCAAGATAAAGCCCACCAATCCAGAAGAGATAAATAACCTTCTCAAGGGTCAGGCGGCGGTAGACGCCCTCACAAAGGTCATAAACGAGAAGGGTATAAAGTGCGGATGATAGACTTTAGGGGGGCAACCCTCCCCCCATCTCTTGAAGATTTAGAGTTAGACCAAGCTCTTATAGAAGAACTTTATGAGGGCTTTGAAATAAGGCTTAAAAACTTTGGAAGAGACATACTTTTCCACAGCCCTGGGTTTAAGCACTATCAGGTGGATGACTTTTCCATAAAGACGGGTCCTAAGTTTGTGGACATATCTATAACAGGTAAGCAGTGCGAGCTTATGTGTGACCATTGTGCTTCAAAGATACTCTGGCACATGATACCCGCTCTAACTCCTGAGGAGCTTTGGAGGGTTGCTAATGAGCTAAAGGAAAAGGGCGTGGACGGAGTTCTCATATCTGGAGGCTCTAACAAGGATGGCGTGGTAGAGCTGTATCCTTTCTTGAATACTATGAGAAGGATAAAGGAAGAGCTTGGTATGTTTGTAAGCTGTCATGTGGGTCTGGTTGACAGAGAGCTTGCAGAAGGCTTGAGAACTGCACAAGTGGATGCGGTCTTGCTTGACATAATAGGTGACGACCAGACCATAGCAGAAGTCTATAAACTGCCTCATAAGGGTGTAAAGGATTATGAAGAGTCTTTGAGACTTTTGAAGGAAGCGGAACATAACATAGTCCCCCATGTGATAATAGGACTGCACTATGGAAAGATAAGAGGTGAATACAAGGCTATAGATATGATAGCTCAGTTTGAACCCTCTGCCCTTGTTATGGTGGTGGTAATGCCCTACTATGGCAAGGCTCGCTTTCAACTTCTCCCACCACCAAAACCAGAGGAGAGCGTCAGAGTAATCCTGCACGCAAGAAAATCCTTGCAGAAAAGACCTGTGGTTATAGGATGTGCAAGACCCGCTGGACCCGAAAGGGTAAAGTTTGACCTCTACTCTCTATATGCTGGTGTAAACGGTATTACCTTCCCTGCGGAAGGTATTTTTACCTATGCCAAAAGTCTTGGATTGAACCCTGTGGTGTCGCCAAACTGTTGCTCTACTGTATTTTTGCATTAAATTTAAAAGCCATGAAAGTCTTTGATATAGATACAGCAAGAGACCTTATAACAGTTATAAAGCCCATAGTTGAAGATATAAACTCAAAGAGGGAAGAGCTATACTCTTGCTTGGCTAGGCTCGAAGAGGAAAAGGATGAGCTTGAAAAGCTCTATCTGAAAAGTCACATAGAAGACCTTGATACAGATATAAGGAGACTTTTCCAAAAGATTGAAGCCTTAGGGGGTGTTATAAAGGGCATAGATCCAATCCTTGTGGACTTTCTATCCTTTCATCAGAATCGCTACATATGGCTTTGTTGGAAAGAGGACGAAGACACCCTTATGTTTTGGCATGAGCTTCATGAGGGGTTTGCTGGTAGAAAGCCCATCGAATTGCTTTATGAGTAAAAATCCATATAAACTTTAGATGGTGTAGCCCCTCTTTGCCCTTGATATTTACCACTATAGGGTTTTTCCGCCTTTGCATCAAGCCTTGCAAGCACTATCTGGCATATACGCACACCCTTGTATATGCGTATGGGGCAGTTATTGGCGTTGTATAGCTCAAGGGTTATTTGTCCCTCAAAGCCTGCATCCACCCAGCCTGCGTTCTCTATAAAAAGCCCAAGCCTTCCAAGAGAAGACCTACCCTCCACAAAGGCGGTAATATCCTCTGGGAGTTTTATATACTCTTCCGTGGTTGCCAAGAGGAAAGCTTTTGGTGGTATGAGAATTCCTTCTTCAGGTATGATTAGCTTCTCCACTGGTATATGTCCACTCTTGAGGTCTATGCACTCAGACCTATAAAAGATAAGCTCCCCGCCCAGAGTAAGGTCTATGGAGGATGCTTGCACGTTTTCTTCCTTGTATGGCTCTATTGCAAGCCTTCCCTTTTTGATAAGCTCCTTTATACTCCTATCGCTCAGTACCATGGCAAAGTGTGGGGGTGGAGGGACTCGAACCCTCACGGCTCATCGCCGGCGGATTTTAAGTCCGCTGCGTCTGCCAGTTCCGCCACACCCCCTGCGGGTATTAAATTATAATATTTTCTTGCAGAGTTATGAGCTACTGGCGAGGTATAATACATAAATATAAGGAGTTTTTACCTATAAGCGATAGCACGCCTGTAATAACCCTGTGTGAGGGAAACACTCCTTTGATATATGCGGAGAACTTGGCAAGGGCTATAGGCTTTAGAGGAGATATATTTCTCAAGTACGAGGGATTGAATCCTACGGGCTCTTTTAAAGATAGGGGCATGACCGTTGCCATATCAAAGGCGGTAGAGGTAGGAAAAAGGGCGGTAATATGTGCCTCAACGGGCAACACCTCCGCTTCTGCGGCTGCCTATGCAGCAAAGGCGGGGCTAAAAGCCTTTGTTTTGCTACCAAAGGGGGCGGTAGCCCTTGGTAAGCTCTCTCAGGCTGTCATATACGGTGCAAAAGTGATAGCTATTCAGGGCAACTTTGACGACGCTTTATACATTGTGAGAAAAATAGGAGAGCTCCTGCCTGTGGAGATAGTAAACTCTGTAAATCCCTACAGGATAGAAGGGCAGAAAACTGGAGCTTTTGAGGTTTGTGATGCCCTTGGTAGAGCACCAGATTATCATTTTATCCCTGTGGGCAACGCGGGAAACATAACCGCCTACTGGAAAGGATATAAGGAATACCGTCAAGTGGGTAAGATAAACAACCTTCCGAAGATGATGGGCTGGCAGGCAGAGGGGTCTGCTCCCATAGTAAAGGGTTATCCTATAAAGAACCCGCAGACGATAGCCACTGCTATAAGAATTGGCAATCCTTACAGCTGGCAACCCGCACTTCAAGCAATGCATGAATCTGGTGGGCTGATAGATGCGGTAAGCGATGATGAGATACTGTATGCATACAAACTTACTGCTTCCACCGAGGGCATATTCTGCGAGCCTGCATCTGCTGCATCTGTTGCAGGGCTTATAAAACTCACCAGAGAGGGCTTTTTTAAAGGCGGAGAGACGGCAGTATGCACCCTCACGGGAAACGGCTTAAAGGACCCAGATACTGCTATGAAGGTATGTGAAGAGCCCATCACATTACCACCCGACGTGGAAAAAGTTATGGAATTCATAGAACTGTGAAGGTTATAAAGCTTGCCAAAAGTTCCTCCCATAGAGTAGCGAGTGCCTTAGAGAGGGGCAAGATAGTTTGCTTTCCCACAGATACCATATACGGACTCTTGGCAGTAGTAACCAATAGGCAAGTGGTAGAAAGACTTTACTCTATCAGAAGACCCTCTGGTAGACCCTTTCTGATACTTATAGACGGGGTCCATTGGCTTGAGGAGTTTGGACTTATGGCTAACCCTATCCATGAAAACCTTATGATGAGGTTTAATGCCACTTTTGTTTTCTATAAAAAAAGCACCTTGCCCCTGTATCTTACGTGTGGCAGGAAAAGTCTTGCGGTAAGGATACCTCCCTTTAATAGCTATGTGTATGAGCTTCTTGAGTATTTAAAGGTACCACTGGTAGCACCCAGTGCAAACCCAGAGGGTCAAAAACCTGCGACGACCATAAAAGAGGCTATAGAATACTTTGGAGACAGTGTTGACCTCTATGTGGACGGTGGAGTAGTAGAAGGCAAACCCTCAACCATAGTGAGAGCCCTATACCCTAAGGGTCTTAGGCTTATAAGAGAGGGTAACATACCTTTTAAGAAAATACTGCAAGCCTATAATGAGCTAAGAGCTACCTCTTCTTCTTTGCTTGAAGACGCTCCTTTAGGGTTTTCCTCTTTGGACCCTTTTGACTTTGATCTGCCTTTCCCTCCACTCCGCTAAAGACCGCCATGCTTAGGAGCTTGTCTCTCTCTTGCTCTTCCCTTTTGATTTCCTCCTCTACCTCTTCCTGAGTTTTTACCTGCATGTGCAAGATGTCTGATATGGTCCTCTCTCTGAACTTTGAGAGCATGTCTTCAAAGAGGTAAAAGGCTTCCTTTTTGTATTCCACTAATGGATCCTTTGAGGCGTAGCCCCTCAGGTATATGCTTTCTCTTAGTCTATCCATGGTATGCAGATGTTCTCTCCAGAGGTGGTCAAGGTTTGAGAGCATGAGGATCTTTGTAAGCTCCATGAATACCCCTTCACTCAGTTCCTCTTTTCTGGTGCTTATTAAATCAAGCACATTCTGAGAGAGTTTCTGTATGAGCTCTTCCTTGTCTCTGGCTGGAGGGACTTCTATTTCCCTGCCTGTAAGCTCTTTTAGGTAATCCCTTAGGGGTTCAAGTTCCCAAAGCTCCGGTTCTTCTTCCCTTATAAGCTCTTCCACCTTTTGGGCTACAAGGTCGTAGACAAACTCTCGCAGATATTCCTCAAGCCCCTTGGATTCAAGAAGGTCTCTCCTTATGGTGTAAACGGTTAGCCTTTGGGTGTTCATCACCATATCGTACTCAAGGAGCCTTTTCCTTATTTGGAAGTTCTGGGCTTCTACCCTTTTCTGAGCGTTTTGTATAGCCTTGGTAACCATACCGCTCTCTATTGGCTCTCCCTCTGGGATCTTGAGTATCTCCATGAGCTTCTTTACCCTATCACCGCCGAAAATCCTCATTAGGTCATCTTCAAGAGATAGCACAAAGCGAGACTCTCCTGGGTCTCCTTGTCTTCCCGCCCTACCTCTTAACTGGTTGTCTATACGCCTTGATTCGTGCCTTTCTGTACCAATAACAAGTAGACCCCCAAGTTCAACTACCTTCTTTTTCTCTTCTTCTGTTATCCTGTATGCCTTTTCCAAGGCTTCTTTCCACTCCTCTTCCGTTGCCTCCTCCACAGCCTTACCCTTAGATCTTAACATTTCCCTTGCAAGGTATTCAGGGTTTCCACCAAGAAGGATGTCCGTTCCCCTTCCTGCCATGTTGGTGGATATGGTAACTGCACCAAGCCTTCCCGCTTGAGCTATTATCTCTGCTTCCTTCTCATGCTGTTTAGCATTTAAAACATTATGTTGTATCTTCTCTCTCTGTAAAAGTCTTGAAATATGCTCCGAGTCTTCTATGGAGACCGTTCCTACCAATATAGGTCTGCCCTTTGCATGCTCCTGCTTTATAATATCCACAACCGATTGCCACTTTTCTCCCTTTGTTTTGTAGACCAAGTCAGCATAGTCTTTTCTTCTCATGGGTCTGTGGGTCGGGACAACCACCACATCAAGCCCATATATCTCCTTGAACTCAAGAGCTTCTGTCTCTGCGGTTCCTGTCATACCAGAGAGCTTTTTGTAGAGCTTAAAGTAGTTTTGGAAAGTAATGGTAGCAAGGGTTTGATTTTCCTTCTGTATAGGAACGCCTTCTTTTACTTCAATAGCCTGATGCAGACCATCGCTCCACCTCCTACCAGGCAAAACCCTTCCAGTAAATTCGTCCACTATAAGAACTTCATTGTCTCTAACTATATAATGCACATCCTTTTTAAAGAGTGTATGGGCCCTAAGTGCCTGATTTACCGCATGCAGTAGGTCTATATTTCTTATATCGTAGAGGTTTTCCACACCAAGAAGCTCCTCTATTCTGCTTATACCCCGCTCTGTTAGCTGTACAGTTCTGTTTTTTTCGTCCAACGTAAAGTCTTCATCTCTTACAAGACTTCTTACCACCTCGTCCGCTTTGTAATAAATGGAAGTGTCCATCTCCGCAGGACCTGAGATAATAAGAGGAGTTCTCGCCTCGTCTATGAGTATGGAGTCCACCTCGTCCACTATGGCAAAGTTGTGTCCCTTTACCTGCACTATCTCCTCAAGGGAAAAAGCCATGTTGTCTCTAAGATAGTCAAAGCCAAATTCGTTGTTAGTGCCGTAGGTTATACTGCACTCATAGGCTTGTCTTCTTGTGCAAGATGTTAACTTAGTGTAAAAAGCCTTCTTTGCTTGAACGTTTATCAGGTCTGATGGCAAAGTTTCCTCAAAATAGCCCTTTGGCCAAACCCTCCAATCTTCCTCTATAGCCCTTTGTGCCAGCTCTGGGTCCGCCCATTCTACCCTGTAGGAGGTATAGTCAGAGTTTATAACACCCACATCAAGACCAAGGAAAAGATACAAGCCACCCATCCATTGAGCATCCCTTCTTGCAAGGTAGTCATTAACGGTAACCACATGAACCCCTTCCTCTGTCATGGCGTTGACCACCACTGCAGAAGTGGCTACCAAGGTTTTACCCTCACCGGTTTTCATCTCCGCTATCTTGCCCTCATGGAGCACAAGCCCACCAATGAGCTGAACGTCAAAAAATCTAAGCCCAAGAGCCCTCTTGCCCGCCTCCCTTACAAGGGCAAAGGCGAGCTCTACATCTGGATTTATCTCACCTTTAATTATTTTCTGTTTTAGCTCTTCATCCTGTATTATCTTTTGCCTTAGGTCTTGTGCCATAAGCCTTATCCCTTTGTTTGAAAGTTGGTCAAGTTCCTTCTCTTTTTGTGTTATCCTCTGAACTACCTTTCTAAGCCTTTTGACCTCTCTATCGCTCTTTGTCCCAAGGAGCTTTTTAACAAGCCAGTCTATCATGGTATTAAAATTATAATGCTTTAGGTCGGTGGGTGAAAAGCTTTTCCCATCTACCCTTCTATTTTGTTTACTTTGAATGAGGCAATTCCAAGATTTCTGCTAACAAGAGGGCATGAAGGACTGAGTAGACTTATAAACATATTTTCACAATTACTTACTGAGCTTTCAAGAACGCCTTATTGTTTGGGTCCTATCAATTTCTAAAGTATCAAGCAAAGAAAAGAAAAGGGAAAGGTTCTTTTTGTATTCCTTTTCAATCTTCAAGACAGACTGGTCTATAGAAGGTATGTAGAAAAGATAAAGGTCTGGCAAGGCAATGTAGAGAGTGTTCTTTACAAAGGAGAACCTTACTGAAGGATAAGCCTTTTTAACATTCACAAGCCTTTCCATAAACGCATGGTCTAAGATATAAAAGGCATTAAACTCACTGTTGGAGTAAACATGGAAGCTTCTGTTAAACTCCTCACTGTCTAAACGGTATCTGTTAAAGCCTTTTAAAGAAAAAGGACCATCAGGATATAAAAGCAAAGTCCCATCTAAGAATTTGTGAAAATTTAGCTTTAGAATAAGACCTTTGAAAATGTTTACATAAACACTATTGCCATCTCTATCAGTAGTATAGTAACCACAACTAATCCAAGAACACTCCAAAGGCTTACCTTTGTAAGAACCTTTTAGATAGTTGCTACCTGTGTAATACCCTGGAAAAGGACTATCATAAAAAAGATAAGAGGCTAAAAACTCATCTCTGCTAAAGAACTTACGATACTTATACCTAAAGCCTGGTAAATTGCTTTTAATAAAAGGAAGTAAGGCATGCCTAAAGTAATATACCTGCCACCGCTTATGAGTAGTATGAAAAGCCCTAAAAAAGGAAGAAGACAAACTCTTAATAGATCCAACAAAAAAACCATAAAGGGCAAACCAAGTCCAAGAGCGATCCTTTAGAAAAAGATGCAAAAGAATGTAACCAAAATAGATCAAACTCAAAATTCCCAAGACTCCTCCTAAAAAGTCATAAAGGATAGCAAGCCTTTTAAGTCTCTTCCTATTCTTCTCTATAGCCTTCCAATCTATCACTTAAACATCTCCCCAACATTAGGAGCTTCTCTATCCTTTTCTGGAATTTCAAACCACTCAGCCTTTTGAAGTCCCATTAAAGATGCCATAAAGTTGGATGGGATCATCTCCAAAGCATTGTTATAGTCAGTGACAGCTACATTATATATCCTTCTTGAGGCAGATATTCTATCCTCTACCTCAAAAAGAGACCTCTGAAGTTCCAAAAAGTTCTCGTTAGCCCTAAGTGTAGGATAGTTCTCCGCTACCATTAAAAGCCTTCCTAAAAGCCTGCCAAGCTCCCCCTCTAAAGAAAACTTCTCCTTGTCATCTTTAGCTTCTAATAGCCTTGACCTCAAAAAGGTTATCCTCTCTAGAAGTTCCCTCTCATGTTCCATATACCTTTTTACAGAAGCTACCAGATTAGGCACTAAATCAGCCCTCTGCTTTAAATAAACATCCATCCCAGCCCTTGACTCGGATACCCTGTTCTTTAAACCTATAAGCCTGTTGTAGGTAGAGATAAGATACCAAAGAAAAAGCACGAGTAGAACCCAAGTATACCACTCTTTGGTTAAATTCTTTACCCACTCCATAGTATCTGCTACCATATCTATTATATAAACACGCATTAGGTGCAAATTATGACAAGAGATGTGAATTTCTGCGGAAGTTGTGAACAACCATTAACCACAACACGAGTTTTTTCTACCCTTCCACCAAAGGTAAAACAAAAAGACAGCCAACAAAAGTAGTGCTAAGTATTCCATATCACACTTCCTATCCTGTAAGCAAAGAAACCAAAAAGCCAGCCCAAGAGTAGGCTATACGCGAGAAAGGTAAGGGCAAATCCCTTTCCTGCTTCCCTCCACATTACAGCCACCGTTCCAAGACAGGAAGTGTATAGCAGTAAAAATACCATAAAAGCCAAAGCGGACGCTGGTGAGAGGCTTTGTGCTATTAGACTTCTTAAACTATCGCTCCCTTCTTCCTCTACTTCAAAGGCTGTTGGCACTGGCTTGAAGAGATTTATCACAGCTTCCTTTAAGGCATTACCAAAGCCAATAGCTTGCTCCTTTAAAGCTTCTGAGAAGACAAAATCCTCCTTTTCTTTTTCTACTTCTGTGGTGTATATAGTTCCCATAGAGCTTAGCACTATCTCTCTTGCAAGAAAGGCTGGTATAAGAGAGGTTGAGATCCTCCAATCATCTAGACCCAAGGGTTTAAAGATGGGGGATATAGCCCTTCCTATCTGCCCTGCAATACTATCAGAAGGGTTTTTAATGCCTGGTGGTAAATTCAGCAATAGCCATATGAAAACCGACGCTGCAAATATGAGGGTGCCAGCTCTGTAGAGAAAATCTCTCACATAGACCCATACAACTCCGAAAAGAAGCCTTAGTGTGGGAAGTCTGTAGGGTGGTAATTCCATAACAAAGTGGTAGAGGCTTCCTCCGTATAAGGTCTTTCTAAGAAGAAAAGCTGTAATGAGTGCAACAAGAATACCCAGAAGGTAAAGGGAAAATATAACAACCGCAGGGTTTTTGAAAAACAGCACCGCAAAAAAGGAGAAAACCACAAGCCTTGCGGGACAGCTCATAAAGGGTATCATGGCTATGACTAGAAACTTGTCCCTTTTTGTTTCCAATGCCCTTGTGGCAACTATGGCAGGCACATTACAACCAAATCCAAGAAGAAGGGGGACAAGGCTCTTGCCATGTAGACCAAACCTATGCATGAGCCTATCCATAAGAAAGGCAACCCTCGGGAGATAGCCCGAGAACTCCATAAGAGCGAGCAGAAAGTATATAACCGCAATAAGGGGAATAAAGGTCAAGACAAAGCCCACGCCACCAACTAAGGCTTCTGAGAAGAGCCTTTGAATCCAATCACTAACACCGAGAAGGGATATGCCCTTAGAAATAATAGGGGCGATAAAGCTATTCACAAACCCATCTACCCATTCCATAAAAGGTGCGGAAAAGTCAAAGGAGAACTTAAAGAGCAAGAACATTAACAAAAAGAATATGGGTATGCCAAAGACAGGATGTAAGAGAACCTTATCAAGGGAATCTGTTATATCTCTTGCGGTTAGAGGTCTTCTTTCTATAACCTCCCTATACAGACCATGGGCTCTCGCATACCTTTCATCTTTAATGAGATCTTGAGCCTCTTTACCCATCATCCTTTTTATGGACTCTCTAAGCTCCCTAAATTCCTCCAAGTTGAGGAGCTTTCTTATAAGCTCCGCCTTAGTTTCATCCTCCCTTTCTCTTACCTTTTGGAGAAACTCCTCCAACTCTTTGCTATATCTTAGTGGTTTGGGTCTTTCCTTAAGGTTAAAAACTTCCACTATGTTTGGAAGTAAAGCCTTCACACCTTCACCAGTTCTTCCGTTGGTTTTAAGAACCCTTACTCCAAGTAGTTCAGAAAGCCAATGACCGTTTACCTCTATTCCTAATTTCCGAGCTTCATCGGTCATATTTAGGGCTATAATGAGAGGTATTTCATGCTCAAGGAGTTCTATGGTTAAGAGCAAGTCCCTTTCCATGTTGGGTGTTTCTATGATATTGAGTATCAAGTCCGGTTTTTCCCTGCTTATGTAGTTGTATGCGACCCACTCATCTTCTGATATGGGTTCAAGAGTGTAGATACCAGGAAGGTCTACAAGGTTTATTTCATAATCCCAAAATTTTACCTTTCCTTCCCTCTTTTCAACAGTTACTCCAGGCCAGTTGCCCACCTTGAGGCTTGTTCCCGCAAGATGGTTAAGAATGCTTGTCTTTCCTACGTTGGGGTTGCCCGCAAGGGCTACCCTTATACTTTTCATTGAACCTCTATGCCTTTTGCAAGGTCGTTACTTATAACTATTCTTGAATTGTCTACCTTAAGGAGCAAGTTTCTCCCAACCTTCTGTAAAAGTGACACCCTTCTGCCTCTTCTAAGTCCCATAGCTTTTACCTTTTCTAAAACTTCCTCTTTACCTTTAAGACCAAGAATCACCACTTCCTGCCCGGGTTTTACCTCTTCAAGGTTCATACCAGACCTCCAAAAAGAGAATTTGGAAATTAATATACAATCCCAAAATTAGAATGTCAAGTGTATAATCCCTGTTTTACAGTCTTGCCTCTTTTATGTTCTTTCTCCTAAATACCAATCCCTGCACTTCAAAAAATGCCTTTTGTAGTTCTATAAGTTGCTTTATCCCCTCGAGCCCAAGAGATAGCATTTTCTCAAAATCTTCTCTTGTAAAGGAATGCTCTTCGCCCAAGGCTTGTATCTCTGATATTTTGCCCGAGCCTGTTGCCACCACGTTCATGTCCACCTCCGCAGATGAGTCCTCCTCAAAGTTAAGGTCAAGAAGTATCTGGTCTTTTAATATGCCAACACTCACCGCAGCCACAAAATCCTTTATGGGTGTGGACGTTAGAACTCCATCGTTGTATAGCTTTATAACAGCATCCGCAAGGGCTACAAAAGCTCCAGTTATGGAAGCAGTCCTTGTCCCACCGTCCGCCTGTATAACATCGCAATCTATCCAGAAGGTTCTTTCGCCTACCTTGGTAAGGTCAAGGGCGGTTCTCATAGCCCGCCCTATCATTCTTTGTATTTCGTGAGTTCTACCACCTATTCTACCTTGGACGGATTCCCTTATATTTCTGGTTTGAGTAGACCTCGGAAGCATAGAATACTCTGCGGTTATCCAGCCCTGCCCTTTACCTTTTAAAAAGGGAGGGACACTGTCCTGAATAGAGACGGTGCATATAACCTTTGTGTTTCCAAACTCTACAAGGACAGAGCCTTCAGGATGCTTAAGGTAGTCCCTTACTATCCTTACGGGTCTGAGTTCTCCGGGCTTTCTTCCATCAGACCTCAAACCTTGGCTCCCAAGGCTTTGGCTTTCTCCACGGCCTCTTCTATGGTTCCCACCATATAGAATGCCATCTCAGGAAGGTGGTCGTAGTTGCCAGTGAGTATTTCCTTAAAGCTCCTGATGTTGTCCTCAAGTTTTACATATTTACCGGGCATACCAGTAAACTGCTCTGCTACGTGGAAGGGCTGTGCCAAAAACCTTTGAATCCTTCTTGCCCTGTTGACTATAGCCTTGTCCTCTTCAGATAGCTCTTCCATACCTAGTATGGCTATTATCTCCTGGAGTTCCTTGTATCTTTGGAGTATCCTCTTGACCTCAGAAGCCACTTGATAGTGTTCCTCTCCTACAAACTCAGGAGCCAGGTATTTAGAAGTAGATTCAAGTGGGTCAACCGCTGGGTATATACCTAGCTCCGCAAGTCTTCTGGCAAGCACCGTGGTAGCATCAAGGTGGGCAAAGACCGAGTAGGGTGCTGGGTCTGTTATGTCGTCCGCAGGTACGTAGACCGCTTGTATGGAGGTGAGAGAACCCTTCTTTGTAGAAGTGATCCTTTCTTGGACTTCACCCACGTCTGTGTTTAGAGTGGGTTGGTATCCAACCGCAGAGGGTAGTCTTCCAAGAAGTGTAGAAACCTCAGAACCCGCTTGAACAAACCTAAAGATGTTGTCTATAAAAACAAGGACGTCTTGACCTTCTACATCTCTAAAGTATTCTGCCATGGTTATGCCTGTCTGGGCTACTCTAAAACGCACGCCCGGTGGCTCGTTCATCTGTCCGTAGACCATGACCGTGTAGGGCAGAACTCCAGACTCTTTCATCTCGTGCCATAGGTCGTTTCCTTCCCTTGTTCTTTCTCCAACGCCTATAACCACAGAAAAGCCTTTATGGAATTTAGCTATGTTGTGGATCAGCTCCTGCATGAGAACCGTCTTCCCAACTCCCGCACCACCAAAGAGACCTACCTTTCCACCTTTAACATATGGCTCAAGAAGGTCAACCACCTTTATACCTGTTTCAAGGATTTCCACCTTTGTAGATTGCTCTTCAAGAGGTGGTGGCTCTTTAAACATAGGCCAGTATTCCTCTGCATTTACCGGTCCTGCTTCGTCTATGGGCTGACCAACCACGTTGAATATCCTACCAAGAGTTGGTCTACCTACTGGGACCTTTATGGGACCTCCAAGGTATTCCACCTCCTGACCTCTTACAAGACCGTCGGTGGCACCCATAGCCACGCACCTGACCCTGCTTTCTCCGATGTGCTGAGCTACTTCAAGGAAAAGTTCTTCCTCCGACCAGTTGCCTCTATCATCTATGAATTTTCTCCTTGTCTTGAGACCGTGCCTGACAGGTGGGAGGTTTTTCTCTCCAAATTCCACGTCAATGACCGCACCTATAACCTGAACTATCTTTCCCTTCATGGTTTCCTCCTTTATTTCATAGCTTCAACTGCGTTCACTATATCTATTAGCTCAGAGGTTATGGACTCTTGCCTTGCCTTGTTGAATATAAGAGTCCACGTTTTCACAAGCTCGTCTGCGTTTCTTGTGGCGTTGTCCATAGCCACCATACGAGCAAAGTGCTCTGCTGCGTTGGATTCAAGCATCGCCCTGTATATCTGATAGTTGAGATAAAGGTCTATTAACCTGCTAACAAAGACTTCCTTGTCTACCTCAAACTCGTAGACTCCGTAATCCCTTTCACCCTCTATTCTCTCAAAGGGTAAAAAGTTTCTTACAATAGGCTTGTAGCTAACTTTGGTAAACATTTCGTTGTTTATGAGATATACCGCATCAGTTTCTCTATTTGCATACCTCTCTCTGAGAAGCTCACCCACTTCTTTGACCACGTTGAAGTTTATTTCCTTTCTAAAAACTTCATCGTAAGCCTTGAGTATGTTAAAACTTCTTTTGCCAAAATACTGAGCTCCCTTTCTTCCAATAAGTACAAGATTAACTTTTATGCCCTTTTCTTGTTTTTCTTTTATGATGTCTTCCGTTCGCTTTATGAGATTAGAGTTGAAAGCTCCTGCCAGTCCTCTGTCTGCAGTTATAAGAACCAGGTCGCAGACCTTTTCTTCCCTTACTTCAAAAAGTGGATGGGTCTGAGGGTCTATATGAGAGGCTAAGCTTTTTAGAACCTCATAAAGCCTTTCTGAGTAGGGTCTTGATGCATATATGAGCTCCTGAGCCCTACGAAGCTTAGCCGCTGAGACCACTTTCATAGCGTTGGTTATCCTACGGGTATTCTTTATACCCTGTATCTTTCTCCTTATGTCCCTGGGTGAAAGCTTTGGCATGTGGATATTATAGCATATCTTTTATGTGCTCCATCACATGAAGCATGTCCTTATCGCCTCTTCCTGAAAGGTTAAAAAGCACTATGCCATCCTTTCCAAGCTCCTTTGCTATTCCTATGACCCTCAAGACTGCATGGGCAGGCTCAAGGGCTGGTATTATGCCTTCAAGTCTTGAGAGTATCTTAAAGCCTTCAAGGGCTTCCTTATCAATGGCGTATACATACTTGGCTCTACCACTTTTGAAAAGGTGTGCGTGCTCTGGTCCAACTCCAGGATAGTCAAGACCTGCGGAGATGGAGTGGGTGGGCTGGATTTGTCCCTCTTCGTCCTGCAAAAAGTAGGACTTCATGCCGTGCAAAACTCCCACAGAGCCACCGTTTATAGAGCTTGCGTGTTTGCCTGTATGCAGTCCAAGACCCCCTGCCTCTACACCTATTAGTCTTACCTCCTCGTGCTCTATAAAGGGATAGAATATACCCATGGCGTTTGAGCCTCCACCTACGCAGGCAACCACTGCATCTGGAAGCCTGCCTTCAAGCTCCAGTATCTGTGCCTTTGCCTCCTCTCCTATTATCTTCTGAAAGTCCCTCACCATCATAGGAAAGGGGTGAGGTCCTACCACAGAGCCTATAATGTAGTGTGTGGTTTCCACATTGGTAACCCAGTCCCTTAGGGCTTCGTTTATGGCATCCTTTAAGGTTTTTGAACCGCTCTTTACGATACGAACCTCCGCACCCAGCAGCCTCATTCTAAAGACATTGAGTTTTTGACGCTCTGCGTCCTCCTCTCCCATATAGACCACGCACTCAAGACCAAGCAAGGCACAGGCGGTGGCGGTTGCCACTCCATGCTGTCCTGCACCCGTTTCTGCGATTATCCTCCTCTTTCCCATTCTCTTGGCAAGCAGAGCCTGTCCAAGTGTGTTGTTTATCTTATGAGCACCAGTATGGAGGAGGTCCTCCCGCTTTATGTATATCTTTGCACCACCCACATGGTCGGTTAGCCTTTTGGCGAAATAAAGGGGTGTGGGTCTTCCTGCAAAGTCTCTAAGGTAATGGTTTAGCTCTTTCCAGAAGGATGGGTCTTCTTTGAGTTTAAGGTAGGCATCAGTTAGCTCCTCAAGGGCATACATGAGGGTTTCTGGCACAAACCTTCCACCGAACTCTTCAAAGTATCCCTTCTCATCTGGAAGGGTGTATATTTCTTGCTTTGTCATAAGCTTTCCTCCTTTCTTTTAATCTAAGCTCCTTTTGTATATTTGGTCTATGTGTTTTAGGAAAGACCAGGGGTCTAAGGCTTGCCTTATCTCTTCTTGACTAAGGAAGGCACTAACCTCTTGGTCTTCCATAAGGCTTTTTTCAAAGGCTATACCCTCTTCCCAGCTCCTAATGGCACACCTTTGAGCCATATCGTAGGCTTTGTCTCTATGGACTCCCTTTTCCATGAGTTTAACAAGCACCTTTGAAGAGGCAAAAAGACCGTGAGAAAGCTCCATGTTTCTTAGCATTCTCTCTGGGTTTACCACAAGACCTTCAAGGATTTCAAGAAAGAGGTTTAGCATATAGTCAAGGGCTATAGTGGAGTCTGGCAGGATTACACGCTCTGCGGAAGAGTGAGATATGTCCCTTTCGTGCCAGAGTGGAATGTTTTCAAGGGCTACCAAGAGGTTTGCTCTTATTATGCGTGCAAGACCACACAACCTCTCTGCGTGTATGGGGTTTTTCTTGTGAGGCATGGCGGATGAGCCTCTTTGACCCTTTCCGAAGGGCTCTAAGACCTCAAGCAGTTCTGTTCTCTGGAGATGTCTTATCTCTGTTGCAAACCTCTCAAGAGCACAGGCGCTAGAGGCAAGGGCATACATGACCTGTGCATGCCTATCTCTTGGCACTACTTGAGTGGAAACGGGCTCTACCTTAAGTCCCAGCTCCTCAAGAGCAAGCCATTCCACCTGAGGGTCAAGGTTAGAGTATGTTCCTACCGCACCAGAGAGCTTACCATAGGATATGTCTTCAAGAGCTTGCAAAAGCCTTTTTTTGTTTCTTTTCATCTCCTCATACCAGCTAAGAAACTTAAGACCAAGGGTCATAGGCTCTGCGTGGACTCCATGCGTCCTTCCCATCATTAGAGTATTTCTATGCTCTATGGCAAGAGACCTAAGCTTTTGTAGCACCTTCTCTAAACCTTCAAGTATCAAGCTAAGGGCTTCTCTAATCTGCAAGGCAAGGGCAGTATCCACCACATCAGAAGAGGTAAGACCCATATGAAAGTAATGAGAATACTCTGGAATCTGCTCGTTTATGGCGGAAACAAAGGCAAGCACATCGTGTTTGTAAACCCTTTCATACTGGTATATCTTCTCCACTACCTTTTCATCCACAAAAGTTCTATTTTCTATTTCCTTCAGTGCCTCCTCTGGAATTTTTCCAAGCTTGTGCCATGCCTTACATACCGCAAGCTCCACCTTGAGCCAAAGCTTAAACTTGTTGAGGTCAGACCATATTTGACCCATTTCCTTTCTCGTATACCTTTCAATCATGTCTTTCCTCCTTAAGAATCTCAAGGGTGTTACTGGTTCCTATCCTCTCCGCTCCAAGCTCCAAAAACCTCAAAACCTGCTCTCTTGTCCTTATGCCACCAGAAGCCTTGACCTTCAACCTACCCTTTGCCCACTCCTTCATTAGCCTTACATCCTCTTCTACCGCTCCCATAGGTGCGTATCCTGTAGAAGTCTTTACAAACTCCATACCTGTATCCGCTATGAGCTCCACCATAAGCCTTTTTTCTTCCTGGTTAAGGTAGGCGGTTTCAATTATGACCTTCCTAATAGCGGTTTCTGTGTTTCTGGCTATAGCCTTTAATTCCTCTTCCACATACTTGTGCATACCGCTTTTTAATGCAGAGATGTTTATAACTATATCTAACTCCCTTGCTCCATCCTCAAGGGCTCTGAGGGCTTGCAGGAGCTTTTGCTCCTTTGTATCCAAACCAAAGGGAAAAGAGATCACAGAACAGACTACGAGCCTATTTTCTGCAAGCTCCACTGCCCTCCTTACCCAAAAGGGATTTACACAGATGCCGTAAACGCCAAGCTTTGCACATTTACATATCTGAGCTTCAAGGTCCTTCAGCGTGTGGTTGGGCTTAAGTATGGAGTGGTCTATAAACTTGGCTATATCCATGAATGGACACCGTAGGTGAGGTCATGGTATACAGAAAGGAGAGCTTTTGCACCGTCTCCTGCTGCGGTTATTATCTGCTTTGCAAAGACGTTGGTGCAGTCCCCAGCGGCGTATATGCCATGCTCTGAGGTTCTGTTATTGCAATCTATTATTATCTCTCCCCTCTGCGTAGTTAAAACTCCCAAGGATTTTGCCAGCTCGGAATTGGGCGTTAGCCCCACCTCTACAAAGACACCTTCTACCTCAAGCTCGTATATCTTTTCCCTTTGCATGTCTTCCAACACCACACTTCTTACATTCCTTCCATCGCCCCTTATCTCTAAGACTCTGTGTCTGAGGAGGGGAACAACCTTTGGATTTGAAAACACCTTTTCTTTAAGGACCTCGTCCGCTCTGAAGTGGTCTCCTATTTCCGCAAGGTATATCCTCTTTGCGTAGTTTGTAAGCTGGTCTACCGCCTCAAAGCCCGAGTTTCCACCACCCACCACAAGCACATCCACATCCCTAAAGAAGGGTGCATCACAGGTATAACAGTAAGAGACGCCTCTCCCTGTGTATTCCCTCTCCCCTTGCACCTCCAATCTTCTATGCTCCGCACCAGTGCAGAAAAGAAGCCTTTTTGACGCATACTCTCTTCCGGAGAGAGTTTTAAGGAGAAAGCCATCTTGTATTCTCTCTACCCTTATTACCTCATCTAACACTGGCTCAATTCCGAGCCTTTCCATCTGCTCCATCATCTTCTGCACCAGCATAACCCCATCCACCATAGCGTATCCCAAGTAGTTTTCTATCTCACCCGCCTTTATTACCTGCCCGCCTACCTCCTTGGTTATAAGCAAGAAGTCCATTTTCTTTCTTTGTGCGTATATGCTGGCGGATATACCCGCAGGTCCTCCTCCCAAGATGACAAGCTCCTGCATACTTCTATTATAAAACCGCTATAATTTTCCAATGCCTTATGAAGGTAACCTCCCAGAGCCAATTAGGCTGGCTCTTGAAAAGCTCACCCAAGTGCCAACTTACGGAGAAAGGTCAGCAAGCAGACTTCTTTATAATCTTCTTAAACTTCCTTTAGAAAAACGGCTTGAGGTAATCCAAACCCTCAACTCTGCTGTTGAAAAAATAAGACCATGCAAAGAGTGTTGTCTGTATACAGACCAAGAAATATGCAGAATATGTTCAGACCCAAAGAGGAACAAAAAATTCATATGCGTGGTAGAGGAATCTCAAGATGCCTTTGCCATTGAGAAGTTAGAAAGATACTCTGGAGTTTACCATGTTTTGGGTGGTAGAATAGCACCCCTTGAGGGCATTTCACCAAAGGACCTAAACATAGACAGCCTTATGGAAAGGATAGAAAGGTATAGACCAAAAGAGGTTATAATCGCCACAAACCCAAACTTAGAGGGCGAAGCAACTGCCAACTATCTTGCAAAACTAATAAAAAAGCAGTTTCCTACCACAAAGATAACTCGCATATCTCACGGTTTGCAGTTTGGCTCTCTCATAGAGCTTGCAGATGAACTTTCTTTGGAAAAGTCCGTTGAAAACAGAAAAGCTCTTTGAAAGTTTTCTCTTTTTAGTACTGCCATAGAGACCTCTGGTCTAAGTATGCGAAGCCTTCTTGGAATTCCGCTATCATATTCTTGGGCATGTCCTCTGCCCACGATCACCACTATTTTGCGGTCAGGATGTTTTTCTAAGAGCTTTGCTATCGCCAAAGCCATGCCATTATCCCAGGCGTTTTGCACCTCAAAGAACCTTTTTTCGTCCACCCTTGGATGGTTTTTTAGAATCTCTCTCAGCTCTCTCATTTCCTTCTCTGTTTGAGGTATCACGGGATAGGGTAGGCTTTCGTCTCTTACCTTTTCAAGCCCTTCTTCTCTTATCCTTTGCAAAAGCTCTGAGGATATGTTTATGGCTACTATCCTTATCCCATTCTCTTTAGCAAAGCTCCATATACCTCTATATAGGCTTGGGTCAAAGCCCCACCTTCTTCTGTAATCTGTCCTTCTTAACATTTCTTCTTCGTCTATTTGACAAGATACATATTTGTCAAGAGCATCCTGGAAGGGTTGCTGAAACATCTCCATGGCTATTATAAACTTGTGGTTTTTTAATCTGAGGATTCTTATAATTCCAAGTTGAAAGTCGTGGTCTTCCTTGCTATTATGCTCCTCTGGTAGGAATATAACCTGGTAGTTATTGGCGAAATTTTCCGTGCTATCTTGAGCTTTTGTGATAGAGATAAGCATTATAAAAAACAAAAACAGGACTTTCATGCTATAATTTTAAAACCTTAAAACTTCAAAAAGGAGGAGCAACATGGCTAGAAAACCCAGAAAAAAAGGCGGAGCAAGGTATAAAAGGGTAGTGCTCTCTCTTCCCAAAAGGCTCTATTATGTTCTCAATGGTATAGCCATGGGAGATGAGAGAAGGTTAAACAGGCTTATAAAGGGCATCCTTGAAGACAAGCTTATGGAATCAACGGTTGCGGAGCTTGAACTTTATCTCGGACGGGCTGAGGAGGAAGAAGAAGAGGAACAGTCTCAAGAGCAACAATGATAAGTAAAAGGGTAAGGGACCTTGCCCCTTATAAAACAGAAACCACAGGGGCAAGGGTTAGGCTCTCTTCTAACGAGCTTTCCCTTCAGCTTCCAGAGGAGGTGAAAAAACAGATAGGGGAGAAGGTTTCCCAGATACCCTTTAACAGATACCCAGACCCCGAAGCAAAGAAACTTAAAGAAGTTATAGCCTACCGCTTTGGAGTGAGCCCAGAGAACGTAGTCTTAGGCAACGGTTCAGACGAGCTCATATACTACCTTTCTATAGCGGTAGGAGAGCCTAACAGTAGTGTTTTCTACCCTATTCCTACCTTTTCCATGTATGGTATATCCGCTCAGGTTCTTGGTAGAGAAAGGGTGGAAGTTAGGCTAAATGAGGAGTTTGATATAGACTTACAGAAAAGCCTTGAGCTAATAAGATATAAGAGACCAGCACTCGCCTACTTTGCCTATCCCAATAACCCCACCGGAAACTGTTTTAGCGAAAACAGCATTAGAGCCATAAGAAAAGAGGGAGTCTTTACTGTAATTGACGAGGCATACTATCATTACTCTAAAAAGACCTTTCTCAGAGAGGCTCTTGAAAGGGATGATATGGTTGTGCTTAGAACTCTTTCAAAAATAGGCATGGCTGGGCTTAGGGTGGGTATTCTAATAGGCAAGGAAGAGCTTGTCAAAGAAATAAACAAGATAAGGCTTCCCTTTAACATAACTTATCCCTCTCAAGTTATAGCGGTTTTAATGCTGAGAGATTTTTATCAAATTATAGAGGAAGCTGTTGAGAGAGTAATCTCAGAAAGACAGAGGGTATACGAGGAAATGCTTAAAATGGAAGGCATAAGGGTCTACCCATCAGAGGCAAACTTTATCTTTTTTAAGAGCCTTTATCTTTCTGGAGATGAGCTTCACAAAAGACTTTTGCAAAAGGGTGTGCTTGTTAGGAATTTCTCTTATATGGTATCAGACTGCCTTAGGGTAAGCATAGGAAAAAGGGAAGAAAATGATGCATTTCTCCAAGCACTTCAAGAAGTCCTACTCACCTCTTGACAACTGAGAACAATTTGCATATAATAAAAGAAAACAAGTAAAGGAGGCATAACATGAAAAAGATTACCAGAGATGAAATTCTCAATATCTACGAGTATGAAAAGGTCCGTCCTCAAAAGGTTCAAGAAATTATACAGCTAAAGAAAAACAGAAGGCTTTTTATAGAGCCATGGGTTCACCTTGTTTTTGAAAACAGGGAAACGGTTTGGTTTCAAATTCAGGAGATGATAAGGGCGGAGAGAATGGTAAAAGAGGAAGAGATTCAGCAAGAAATAGATGTCTACAACGAACTTATACCCGATAAAAACGAATTGTCTATTACCATGTTCATAGAAATACCAGAAGCCAGCGAAAGGAAAAGGCTTCTTCCACAGCTTGTTGGCATACACGACCATCTATACTTTCACATAGGGAATAAACACACCATAAGAGCAGTTGCGGATGAAAGGAGCAAAGAGGACTACGAATATGGAAAAGCTGCGGTTGTGCATTTCCTAAAAGTAAGGTTTACAGAGGAGCAGGTAGAGGATTTTAAAAGAGAACCTGTAAGGGTTGAGATAAACCATCCCAATTATAGGGCTTTGGGCCTTATGCCTGAGGAGGTAAAGCAAGGGCTTATAAAAGACCTTATTTCTGAGTAAAATATCTTTGATGATCCATGTTTACGCCAGCTACGGAGGGGTCTTTAAAAAGTTCGGGCTTGACCAATTTGGGGACATAAAAAAAGAGTCTGTGGTCTGGCTTGATGTAGAAAAGCCAGGCGACGCAGAGATTGACTGGCTCAAAAGTGCTGTAGGATTTCACATGCCTCCCAGAGAGGTCTTTGGAGATATTGAAATAAGCAGTAAATACAAGGAGGAGGGAGAAGCCATATACATGAACCTCTCCTTTGTTATACAACAAAAGGAAGATATAAGCGTTGAGCCTGTGCTTTTTTTCATAAAGGGGAGATATATGGTAAGCATACGATACAGAGACATACCAAGCATGTTAATATTCATAAAGAGGATGGAACAAAGCCCTATAAACTTCCAGTTTCCAGAGGCTATATTCTCACAGATAGTAAATATTGAAGTGGACAGGCTTGGCGACAGGCTTGAGATATTAGGAAGACGTATAAGAAACCTCAGAAAGGAGGTCTTTGTTGAACAATCTGAGGAAATAATAAGGGAAATATCTTACTACGATGAGCTTAACATAACTATAAGAGAGACTATAAACGAAAAGCTCAGAATTTTAAGCCACTTTGTGAAAAGCCCAAAGATAAACGCTCAAACAAAGAGAGAGGTAAAGATTGCTCTTGACGACCTTCATACTCTCCTTGACTACACAAGTTTTTATATGGATAAGTTGGATAGTATACAAAACTCTCTATTAGGACTTATATCTATAAAGCAAAACGAGGCAGTAAAGGTTTTTACAGTGCTTGCTACCATATTCCTGCCTGCAACTTTGATCGCAAGCATCTTTGGTATGAACTTTGAACACATGCCAGAGCTACATTGGAAGTATGGCTATCCCTATTCTTTGCTTCTTATGGTGGCTATAACTCTATCCCTCATATACTGGGTGAGAAAGAAAGGGTGGCTATGAAGCTGGGCTACAATAAGGAAGACCTGATAATAGGCTTTTTTATTGTCCTTGCCATATCTTATCCCTTTATTACCGCACTTCTTATTTTTTTGGAGGATGCGAGAGGTAAAAGGCATGAAATTGAAGATTTGAGGGCTTTTTATAGCTTTTTATTCGGGATTGAAGAATGCAAAAGGGAAAGGGCGGAAGAACTTATGGACCTTGTGTCTGAAAACCTCTTAAAGGATATAGGAGGTGTGGATGGGCTCCTTAGAACCTGTGAATCCTACAGAAGGTCTTATCAAGGTGCAAAGGCTGAGGAAAGGATTCTCAAGGAAGGAGAGGCTGTGGTGTCTTTAGTAAGGAAAGAAAAGGGAATGACTCAAAGACTGGTTTCTGTAAGGGTTTACTACGAAAAGGGAAACGATGGTATAAAGATAAAAAGGCTTGATTATGAGAAAGGGAGTTGATATAGGGGGTAGCTTTATAAAGGTTTACTGGGAGGATGGTAGGAAAGAAAAGCATTATATAAAGGACATATCCAAGGAAAGGGGGCTTTTCTTAAAAATCATAAGGGAGATAGTCTTTGAAGGACATCCGTCCTCCGTTGGAGTTGCTGTGGCAGGCTTTACCTCTCTGAATGGTGTGGTGTATAAGTCTCCTAATATACCAGCCCTTGATGGTGTAAACCTTAAGGATATTCTTAAGGGAATTAATGTAAAGGTGATTAACGATGTTTCCGCAGGAGCTTTTGGAGAGTGGTTTTATGACCACAGAGAAAGCAGAGCTTTACTCTTTATTGCGGTGGGCACTGGGCTTGGTGCTGGGCTTGTAGTGAATGGAAAGCCTTTTCTGGGAGCATGCGGAAGCGGACTTGAGCTGGGGCATCATACTATAATTCTTGGAGGAGAAAGATGTAGTTGTGGAAGGTTAGGGTGCTGGGAGGCTTATTGCTCTTCTTATGGTCTTGAGAGGCTATACAAAAACCTTTCAGGAAGTGCCTTAAAAGACTACCAGATAGTTCAAAAAGCGAGGGAAGGAGAAATATATACCTTAGAGGCGGTAGCCAGCTTTAAAAAGTTTTTGCTTGTAGGTCTTATGAACGCAGTTCACATACTCAACCCAGATAGGGTGGTGCTTGGTGGTGGGCTTATTGATGCCATGAGGGACCTATTTGGCGACCTTGAAGTAGACCTAAAAGACCTTTGTGAAAGTCTACCTGCAGAGTGCTTTAGTCTTCATTTTTCTTCCTGTGCGGAGTATTGTATGGCACGTGGGGCTTTAGCCTTTGCCCTTATGGACGATATTTAACCCTATGGAGATTAGAAGGATAGAAGGCATTCTTCTCCAACATGCCATTGAACAGTCAAAATCCTCTCAAGCACAGAAGGCTGGAGAAGAGTTCAGGATAAAGGTTCTGTCGAGTGTTCCAGATGTTTTTCTTGAGCTTTCCTCTGGAGGAGGTGGTGCAATAAGGGCAGAAGTCTCTTCTTCTGAGGGTAATCTTTTAACTCTCTTTCTCAAGGATGGTTTTGAGCTGAAAGCTGAAAACAGGTCTTCTATTAGGTTTTTCCCCGGTGACGCCCTTGAGCTTAAGATTGAAGAAGGAATCCCTTTCACCTTCAGGATAACTGGTCTATATAGGAAGGGCTATGAAGGAAACATTTTAAACCTTGTGCTTGAAGGAGAAGAAAGGTTTTACATATCCATCAATCCAGAAAAGTTCATAGAGGATTTGGATAATTCTGGAATCTTTTACGAGAGAAAGTTGGTTGAACTACTTCTTGGAAAGCTAAAGCCAGAGGAACTTATTAGAGATAAAAAAGCACAGCTTACCCAATCCTTGCTTGTGTATGCAGAAGAGCTTTCATCCTTGCTCAACATGAAGTATGAAAGGAGTATTGAAGGAATAAGAAAACTTCTTGAGGTTTTAAGATTAAAGATTGAAGAATTCAATGCAGTTTCATCTTCTTTCAAGACCTTGCTCTTTGAAAACCTTGACCATGAAGAATACATGAAGTTAGTGAGATTTTTTGAGTCTATGGGAGAGACGAGTCTTCTTAAGGCAATGGAGAAAAGGGATACTACTACATTGCTTAAGGCTTTCTGGAGTCTAACAGAGAGAGGAATACTTGTGGAATACAGAGAGGTCTTTGAAAGGCTTAGAGACTCAAAAGAGCCTGTGGTAAGAGATTTCTTTAGGCTGGTGTTAGAAGCCTCAGAAAAGGACGCAAAAATTCTCTATAGAAGTTTTCAAGAGTATATGGAGAATGGTCGTAATCTTGTGGAGTTCTACAATAGCAGAGGTGAGCATATGCAGAATCTCATAAGTAGGCTGGAGTTTATAGAGCATCTGCAGTGGCTTTTAGCTAAACAGGGAGGGGCTTTCTACATACCCATATACTACCAAGGTGGCAAGGGTGGGCTTATGTTTAAAAGTGGGAAGGAATATTCTGTGGTGTTTAAAATTGATTACACAAATGGTTTCGTTGCTGGTCTTTTGAAGATGCCCAAGTCTAGGGAGCTTTTGGATGTTTTGTTGTTTACAGACACAGAAAGCTTAGCAGAAACAATTAGGAATAAGAAGGAGCTTCTTCAGAGTATGCTTTTAGAGGAGAAAATAAAGCTCAGGAGCTTCTCTGTAAGCGTGTCCACAAAAGAACATGTTGCAGATACCATAAGGTCAAACTACGGTGAAGGCTTTCTTTTGTTGGTGTAGCCATGGAAAAGAAAAAGGCAATAGCCATTAGATATGAACAAGGAAAGGATAAGGCTCCGGTGGTTGTTGCAAAGGGCATTGGTGAGCTTGCAGAAAAGATAATAGAGACTGCAAAAAAACACGGCGTTCCGGTCCTTGAGGACAAAGCCCTTATATCTGCCTTAATGAAGGTGGAAGTATACGAAGAAATACCTCCAGAGCTATACAGGGCTGTGGCAAAGGTGCTTGTGTTTATAAAGGCTGTAAGGATTTCAAGCTAAGTTCATGTATGCCCTACGGGCTAGAGCTATTTGATATTTTAGAAGACTTGAAAGGTTATGGACCTCCTCTGCAGTGCTTAGCAGTATATAGTAATCGCCTTTTCTCTGGGTTTCTTCCAAAGAGCTAAGTATTGACCTTAATCTCTGTATTGGATCTCCTTCCAATAAACCCTGCAGGAATATGGGACAAGATCCCTCTACCGCAGGGAGTATAAATCCCATCCAAGACAGAGCTTCTAGTACGAGATTGATTGCATAATCGTCTCTTAGGTCTTCTGGAGAGCTAAGTAGCTCACCTATCATATCAAGAAGCTCAATGTTGTAATAGAGAATATCAAAGGCGGTGTTTACGCTTAGTCTTGCCTTTTGAGTGCCTGATATAAGTAATAGATTTACTAGCTTTTCTTGAAGGGATAGAAGCTCTTCAACCCTTTCTAATATATCCCTCATAGTATGTATTTGGAAAGCTCCACGTCCTTTACTATGCCTTCAAGCTTTGCCTTTACAAATCTTGCGTCTATGATGATCCTATGACCTGTTAGCTCAGGTGCGTTGAAGGATATATCTTCAAGTAGCTTTTCCATCACAGTATGAAGCCTTCTTGCTCCTATATTTTCTGTGCGGTTGTTGGCATCCTCTGCAATGCGGGCTATTTCTTCAAGAGCATCTTCTGTAAATTCAAGCTCAACTCCCTCAGTTTTGAGGAGCTCTGTATACTGTACCGTAAGTGCGTTCTTTGGCTCCTTGAGTATTCTTACAAAGTCCTCTCTTGTGAGAGGGCTTAGCTCAACCCTTATGGGAAACCTTCCTTGAAGCTCTGGCATAAGGTCTGAGGGCTTGGCTATATGAAAGGCACCTGCTGCGATAAAGAGTATGTGGTCTGTTCTCACGGGTCCATATTTGGTCTTTACCACCGTTCCCTCCACTATAGGCAGAAGATCTCTTTGGACTCCTTCCCTTGACACTCCTGGACCAGCACCAGGAGTCTTCACTGCAATTTTGTCTATCTCATCTATAAAAATTATTCCAAAGTTCTCTGCCCTGCCTATGGCTTCCCTTGCTACCTCCTCTTGGTCTATGAGCTTTTCCGCCTCTTCTGACTCGAAGACTTGGAGTGCTTCTTTTATTTTGAGCTTTCTTCTCTTCCTACCACCACCGAAACCACCAAGCATGTTTTTCAGCTGCTCTTCAAGTTCTTCAAGGCCAGGAGGACCTGCTATGCCTATAACCGGCACAAACTTTTCCTGAACTTCAACTTCTATAACTTTGTCTTCTAACTCTCCTCTTTTGAGCTTTTCTCTCATTTCCTCCCTTTTGCCCGCATCCTGTGGGCTTCTTATTCCAAAGCTCAGTTGTTGAGGGACAAGGTAGTCAAGAAGCCTATCTTCAGCAAGCCGTTTTGCCCTCTCCTGGACTTCCTGCATTTTTTCCTGTTTGACCATCTGATAAGAAACCTCAACAAGCTCCCTCACCATGGATTCTACATCCCTTCCCACATAGCCTATCTCCGTGTATTTTGTGGCTTCAACCTTAACAAAGGGTGCTTTTATAAGCTGGGCTATCCTGCGCGCAATCTCTGTTTTCCCAACTCCAGTGGGACCTATCATGAGAAGGTTCTTGGGTGCTACCTCGTCCCTTATGTTCTCTGGCAATTTCTGCCTTCTCCATCTGTTCCTGAGGGCTATGGCAACCGCCTTTTTGGCACTTTCTTGCCCCACTATATACCTGTCAAGCTCTTCAACTATTCTCTTTGGAGTTAGCTCTTCAAGAAGGTCAGAAAGGTATTTCGTCATCGTCCGCCTTCTCCCACTCTAAGGTTTCTATTTCAAGGTTTTTAACAATGCTATCAAGAAAACTGTCAAGGTCTTCTGGAAAGGCTTCAGCTTTAAAGCCAAGAGGGAAGACCCTTTCTATAACCTCTAAGGGTGGATTACCTACGCCAAGAGCTGGCTCAATAACCTTGGGTATGCGTCTTGAGGCCTCAAGACATGCCATTTTATATGCTTCAGAAAGTGCGGTTTCTATATCTGAAAACCTCGCCACCTCATCACCATACTCATAAAGCACTATATCGTATGCACTTTCCTTAAAGGCTTCCCAGTCAACAACTTCCTCCACATATTCTCTACCTTCCCACTCTTTTGTCCTTATACAGTTTTTATCCTTTAGCTTAAAGGATATTATGTAGGAATCCACGAGATACCTGTCTGCATAAACATCAGGAAAAAAGTAAAATTCCATAGTCTTTATAATATAGCATTGATGCGTATATTTTCCAGCTCTGAAGAAGAAACCCTTAAGTTTGGAGAGCTGATAGGGAAAAACCTAAGAGGTGTGGAGGTTATTTGCCTTATTGGTCCCCTTGGTGCTGGTAAAACTACACTGGTAAGGGGCATAGCGAAAGGCATGGGTCTACTTGAAGGCTACCAAGTGCGTAGCCCTACCTTTACTTTGATAAATGAATATCCTACAATAAAGGGACCGCTAATACATGCAGACTTATACAGGGTAAAGGACCTTGAGCTTGAAGAGTTTGTCGGCAAGGGTGTCCTCGTAGTGGAGTGGGGAGAAGGTCTAAACATATGCACCTGCACTATAATAATAGGTATTAAAGAAGAGGGTAGGATTTTTGAGTTTTTGGGCTGTGAAGAGATTATTAAAGCCCTCTCGTATGACAGAGCCTGTTGAGGTGTTTTAGTTCAAATTTTCCAGCGTTATACTTTAGGTGGGTTATGCCAGTATTGTCCATGTGTATGTTCCAGAGGTTTTCAAGCCCAAGCCCAAGGGCAAGGCATGTGATGGCATGAAGCGTTCCGCCGTGTGCTACTATAAGAATGTTTTTGTACTCTCCCTGAAGTATATCCTCAAGAAAACCTTCTACCCTGTTTTTAAAACCTTCCATGTCTTCCTGAGTAGGCAGAGGGTTCTTAAGAGGGTTTGAAAGCCAAGCCCTAAGGAGCTCACCTTCTTCTTCCATGAGCCTCCAGAAGTGTCTTCCTTCGTATTCTCCAAAGGACATTTCTCTTATACGCTCATCTACTATTACTTCAAGACCAAGCACATCTGCAACTGTAAGGGCGGTCTTATAAGCTCTTCTTTGAGGAGATGAGTATATTATCTCTATGCCTTTATCTGAAAGCTCCTGAGCCACAAGCCTTGCCTGAACAAAGCCCAGAGGAGTTAGGTCGCTGTCCAGCCTCCCCTGAAATATACCCTTCTCGTTATACTCGCTCTGGGCATGGCGGAGAAGGTAGAGGTTCTTAATCAACCGCTTGACTTTTTTCCTCTTTTTTGGGTGGTGCTGGTCTTTCTACTATTTTATTACCTGCCAGCTTCTCTGCAAGAGAGTTAGCTACCTGCACTACTACATCTCTGGCAACCATATCAAGGGACATGTTCTTGCTCACGCTCCATCCTCCACCAGCTCCAAAACCACCACCCGCACCTGCACCAAAGAGCCCCCAGGAAGATTTTTCCGAGTTCGCATCGAAGGAGTTGGAGAAAGCTATCTCAAGGGTCTGAGGGTTCATAACGTTTACTTCAAGACCTATCCTTGCAATATCCTTTCTGACATTTATGGCTCCAATTATTGGAATAAGACCACCTCCAAGTGCTCCACCGCTTCTTTCAAGCTCGAGAGCTGTTATTGAACCAGATACCACGTAGTCAACCTTTGGTGGTTGAACTTTCTGACCAGTAGCTTCTAACAACCTTTTCATCTTTTCATACTGTTCAAGGTCTACTATTCTAAAACAATTGGTAGCCTTTAATGCGTTGGTGAGCATGGCGGTCATCCCCTTTCCAAAGCCTCTTACGCCACCCGTTCCAGACAACACTTCATAGATATAAGCTATATGAGGTGTCCCTGGATTTGGTTGTTGGCAGGCGTTTGCTTTGCAGTCAAGCTCCATAACCATTATGGAGTATGTAGGTTCTGAGCATTTCACAACAGGTATTTGTCTTTCAGTGGTCTTTGTATCCCCACTCTGGGCAAAAGCTATAGATAAGCTGAATCCAAGTATAAAAAGCCCCCTTTTCATCTTAAACCTCCTTCTAAGGCTTTACTATTATAATAACACAACTTAAAGTCTTATTCTGACAACCTTGCCGATCTCTGTAAAGCCTTCCACCTCCAACTGCAGGTAGTTTTCTGTTAAAAGTTTACCCACTTCTACCACAGTAGCTCTTAGCTCCTTTCCGAGGCTTTCTTTATAAAAACCCTCTCTCTTTCTTTTGTCCAACTCCTTGAGCTTGCTAACCCTTTCATCCTTTGCCCTGGGAGACACTTTCCCCTCCATTTTACTCGCCTTGGTAAAGAGTCTGTCCGAATAGGGGAATATGTGCATGTAGGCTATGGGTAGCCCCTCTAAAAGTCTGTATGTCTGCTCAAAGTCCTCTTCTGTTTCTGTAGGAAAGCCCACTATAATGTCTGTGCCTATGGCGGATATGGGTCTTTTGCTTATTATCTTATCCACAATCTTCAAATAATCGCTTATTGTGTATTCCCTTTCCATAAGCTGTAAGATTCTGTCAGACCCGCTTTGAAGTGAAATATGAAAGTGGGGTGCTATCTTTTCCTCCGAAGTTATAAGCTCCAAAAGCTCTCCGTCTATCTCGGAAGGGTGCATGGAAGAGAGCCTTATAAGTTCAATACCCTTGACTTCTATAAGTCCTCTGAGAAGCTCATAAAGACTTGTTCCCATGTCCCAGCCATACTGAGTTAGCTGTGTGCCTGTCAGGACAACTTCTTGGAAGCCTTTCTGTGCCAAGAGT
>JAXSOP010000002.1:0-45856 GCA_037926125.1 Aquificaceae bacterium | reverse complement strand
ACATAAAGCTGGATGGAAACATAGGGTGTATGGTAAACGGTGCAGGGCTTGCTATGACTACCATGGACATAATAAAGCTCGCAGGAGGAGAGCCTGCCAACTTCCTTGATGTGGGCGGTGGTGCCAACGTGGAGCAAATAGCTAACGCCTTTAGGATACTTATGGCAGACAAAAATGTAAAAGCGGTCTTTATAAATATCTTTGGAGGCATCCTCAGATGCGACAGGCTTGCCAATGGTCTCATAGAGGCAGCAAAGATGGTAGAAATAAAAGTCCCTGTTGTGGTTCGTATGGAGGGGACAAACGTAGAGGAGGGGAGAAGACTTTTGGCTGAGTCTGGACTAAACTTTATAAACGCAGTGGATATGTGGGATGGAGCAAAAAAAGCGGTGGAGTTGGCATCCAAAGGAGGTTAAGACATGTCAATCCTTGTAGACAAAAACACAAAAGTCCTAGTCCAAGGCATAACAGGAAAGGAAGGCTCTTTCCATGCTACCCAGTGCAAAGCCTATGGCACTCAAGTTGTGGCGGGTGTAACGCCCGGCAAAGCAGGTCAGTTTGTAGAAGGTATACCCGTTTTCAACACTGTAGAAGAGGCTGTCAGAGAAACATCCGCTAACTGCTCCCTTATCTTTGTCCCACCAGCCTTTGCAGGAGATGCCATAGTGGAAGCTCTTGACGCAGGTATAAAGCTCGTGGTCTGTATAACAGAAGGTATACCAGTTAGAGACATGATGATGGTAAAAGACTACATGAAGAAAAACTATCCCAACGCCAAGCTCATAGGTCCAAACTGCCCAGGAGTGATAACCCCAGGCGAGGCAAAGGTGGGTATAATGCCAGGGCATATCTTCAAGAGAGGTTCTATAGGCATAGTTTCAAGAAGTGGGACGCTTACCTACGAGGCATCCTATCAGCTCACTCAGTTTGGACTTGGACAGTCCACCGCGGTGGGAATAGGTGGAGACCCAGTCCATGGGCTTTCTCACAAAGACGTTATAGCCATGTTTAACCAAGACCCAGAAACAGAGGCTATACTTATGATAGGAGAAATAGGTGGAACTGCGGAAGAGGAGGCGGCAGAGTATATAAAGGAGAACGTGAAAAAGCCAGTATTTGCCTACATTGCAGGTATAACCGCACCACCTGGAAGGCGTATGGGACATGCAGGTGCCATAATAAGTGGAGGCAAAGGCACCGCTCAAGCAAAAATGCAAGCACTTAGAGATGCAGGCGTGACGGTGATAGAGAACCCTGCCTTTATAGGAAAGACTGTGGCGGAGTCTATCGGAAAGATATGATTAAATATATGTTGATAAACTAAACCTGTGATATATTTTATAAACCCAAACTTTTAAGGAGGTGTTAATATGGCTTTAAGGACCATGGTTGATCCGGATACCTGTACCTCATGCGAGCTCTGCTATGACAGGGTTCCAGAGGTTTACAAAAACAGGGGCGATGGAATAGCAGAAGTGGTAAGCCCTGGGCCCGATGGCTGGATGATGGTGCCAACGGATCTTGAAAACGAAGTTAAAGAGGTTACCGACGAATGTCCAAGCGGGTCCATAATAACAGAAGAAGTATAAGCATAAGGATTGACATAGATACATGCACCGCCTGTGAGCTTTGCTACGATAGGCTACCAGAAGTTTTCGTAGACAGGGGGGATGGCATCCCCCTTGTTATGATAAGAGCTCCTATTGAAAGGATTTACGAAGAGCTTCTGCAAACAGCAGAGGACTGCCCCAGTGGCTCTATAATTCTATACTGAGTTGGATAAGATACTTTTTCTGGGAACCGCAGGCGGTAGAGCAAGTGTTTTTAGATTTTTGAGGAGGTCTGGAGGTTTTCTTCTTTTTTTATCTGGGTCTATTGTGCATGTGGACCCAGGTCCTGGTGCTTTTGTTTACCTTCATCAGCTCGGTGTAGATCCCAAAAGCATAGACCTTGTGGTATTATCTCATATACATCTGGACCACTCTTCCGATGTCAATTCTGTGATAGAATCTGCCACAGACGGTGGAAAGATAAGGCATGTAGCCCTCTTCGCCCCGCGCTCCGCCTTTGAAGGACATCATAGAGTAGTTCTGCCCTTTATAAGAGAGAAGATTGCCATGGAGGGATTTCTTAAGGAGGGTGAGGTACTTTCTTATGGGCCAGTAATTGTAAAGGCAGTGATGAAACATATACATCATGGTGCGGAGACCTATGCACTGCTCTTCAACGATAGGATCCTGTATGTTTCCTGTGCCCTATACGAGGATAGGATGCTACAGATGTATCCTAAAGATGTGGAAGTTATGATAATCAACACCACTCTTTATAGGAAAACAAAGCCCATAGACCACCTTACCGTTGAAGATGCGGAAAAGTTGATATCTGGTTTAAGGCCTCACAAGGTTATACTAACGCACTTTGGATATGAATTTCTCTTACAACACGACCCTGAAAAGGTTGCAGAAGAACTCTCTCAAAGATATGGAATACAAGTGTTATCTGCTAAAGACTTTATGGAGGTGGTTCTTTAGTGTTAGAATACTTTTTCCCTGAACTAAAAAGGTGGGCGGAGGAATTTGTGCAAGAGCAGGGCTACACTGCGCTTTTTATCCTTTCCTTTACGGAATCCATTATACAACCAGTGCCACCTTATCCTTTTATAGTAAGTGCTCCACTTTTTAAGCTAAGCCCTTACACTGCAGGCTTTGTCGCCTTTGCGGGAAATATATTAGGTGCTCTTGTGGCCTACTATCTTGCTAAAATTCTTGGGGAAACCTTTGTAAAGAAACTCTTTGGTCATAGACTATACCTTAAAGGGGAAGCTCTTTTTAATAGGTATGGCTTTTGGGCAGTGCTTATAGGAGAACCATATAAGCTCGTATGCTGGCTTGCGGGGCTTTTTCACATGTCCCTGTGGAGCTTTATTTTGGCAAGCTTTATAGCGAGGGCTATTAGAATAGGAATATTTGTATTCTTTGGTAATGTTCTTGGAAGGTTTATAAATTAATGGGTGCGGGAGGACTCGAACCCCCAACCGGGCGGTTATGAGCCGCCCGCTCTGCCATTGAGCTACGCACCCTCAGGGGAAATATTATAAAACCTCTTGACAACCTTTGCAACCCTATGGTAGAGTTTTGGAAACTCCTTTAGGGAGGTAGTGCCATGAAGAGGTATGTCCTTGCCCTTGTCCTGGTGGGTGCTCTCTGCAAGCCCGTAATGGATGTATCTCCTTTAGGTATGGGTGGGCCTTCAGAGGTCTCCTACCAGAATGTTGAGTCCAATGAGGAACTTTTTGACGTGGACACGGTTAGCAAAATTATAGCCACTGAGATGTCTGTGGAAGAGGCTATGAAAGAGCTTCTCAATGTTAAAACTGTAGAAACTGTTAAGCCAGACCTATGGCCGGTAGTAGGTGTTATAACTTCAGACTACGGTTGGAGAACCATGGGAAGGAGAAGGGAATTTCACACTGGTATAGACATATCCGCACCTTACGGAACACCTGTGGTCGCCTCTTCTGAGGGTAGGGTAATATACGCAGGGTGGATAAGGGGTTATGGAAAGACGGTTATAATCTACCACAGTTATGGCTTTGCAACCCTGTACTCACATCTGTCGGACATAAAGGTTTCCTACTCAGAAAGGGTTGTAAAGGGTCAGATAATAGGAAATGTAGGGACTACTGGCAGGGCTTTCGGACCACACCTACATTATGAGGTTCTAAAGTACGGTGTCAGACAAAACCCTATAGCTTATCTGCCTTAAAGTAGACCTCTTCTCTTTAGGGCATCTTCGTATATTCTTTTGTAGAGATGGTTCCATTCTGGAGTGCCCTCCACTATCCTCTTTGAATAAGACCTTATCCTCTCTCTAACTTCTTTGTCTATCTCTTCCTCTTCTTTAACTGCCTCCATTAGGATTTCCCTTATCCTGTTTCTTATTAAGCTGGGCTCTTCGTATATTTCCACATCTGGGTCTTCCATTATCATGTCCTTTATTCTATGAGCTATTTGGTTCATCCTTTCCCTTCTTGAGGTGTGTATGTTCATCTCCTCTGCGAGCTTACTCCTGACGGTTTTGTAGGCAGTCCTATAATCAAGGCTGGTTTCTTCAAGAAGCTCCAACTTTTCCTTTAATATTTCCTTGGTTTTCTCATCGAGCATTCGCTCTTGCTCTTCTGCCTCCTTGAATATGGCTATTATCTTTTTCCTAAAGGTGTAGGAATCCTCTGGCTCTATTATTCTTTCGTTTTCATAAAGTTCTTTTATTATCCTGTCTGCTATCCTCTCCACAAGTTTCTCAGGTAACCTCATACACCGCCTCCTAAATCTTATCAATTATATCATAGAAAACTATCAAGAAGGTTTTTGACTTCCTGTGTGTATTCACCACTATCTTTGTTAATTATCAAAGGTTTTTCAACAACTGGCAAAGGTCTTAAATTTTTCAGTGCATGTATACATACTATTTTTGCGTTTTTCTGTAGCTTTGGGTGAAAAAATCTTAATGACTCTATTTCTAAACGATGTTTTTTCATGTATATAATAACCTCTACAAGACGATTTGAAGCTACCAAAAGATTGAAATATCCACCATCTTTAAGCAAAAAGCTTGCTGTTTTTATAAAATCTTCAAGGCTTGTATCTGTTTCATGATGATAGACGTTGGCTGGATTATAACCTGTATAAAAGGGTGGATTGGTAACCACCACATCAAAACTCTGAGACTTTAGAGAATTCTTTGCGTTCCTTAGGTCAAGGTCAAGAACATGGATTTTTTCTTCAAGTTTGTTGAGCTTTATATTCTCTCTGAGAAGTTGGAGCATAAGATGGTCCCTTTCCATAGCCCAGACTTGGCAGGAGTGTTTAAGAGAGATGAGTATGGAGAGAGTGCCAAAGCCTGCACCAAGGTCAAGTACTTTTGACCTTTTTCTTATACCTTTGATGTTTGCCACAAAGAGGATTTCTACTATGGACAGTCTATGTTTCTTGGGCTGTTTAAACCTTACCCTTCCTCTAAAAAACTCAAACTCCTTATACTCTTCCAAACCTCTCTACAAGCTCAAGCAGAATTCTTGCCCTTTCCTTGATTTTTTCTAGTTCCTCTATCTCCTCCATGGTCTGGGCGGTTGCCAATTTTCTCATTGCTTGGTCAAAAAGCTCCTTCTCCTTGCCGGGGTCAATTTCTCCTATGTTGTAGGCTTCTTCTGCAAGGATTATTACCTTCTCGGGCGTTACATCTACAAAGCCATAAGTTACCGCTATGCCGTTCTCTTGCTTTCCATCAAAGTAGACAAGCCCAGGTTTTAGCATAGTCATAAGATACATGTGTTTTTCGAGCACACCTATCTCGCCCTCTGCGGTAGGTATGTTTACAGAGTTCACCTCTCTTGAAAAATGAAGTCCTTGAGGTGTAACTATTTCTACTTTTATCATGGTGTTAAAATTATACCATGAAGGCCTACCTTCTCGGAAAACTTCCTCGTATGCTTTCCACCACACTTTTTCATGCCATGGCCCAGTTGGGATATGAGGGACTAATAATTTGCGAGCCAGAGGATACATATATAAGCCTTGGTTACTTTGACAGAGCCTACGAGCTTATCGACCTTAAAAAATGCAAGGATCTGGGCATAGGTCTTATAAGAAGGCAAACGGGTGGCGGTGCGGTTTTGCTATCGCCAGGTCAGGTTTTCTACCAGCTCATACTTCCCAAAGGAGTGGTTCCCTTCAAGGTAGATGAGGCTTACAGAAAACTCTCACAGCCTGTTATAAGAGCTTACGCAAGGTTCGGGCTTGAGGTGGAATACAAGCCAATAAACGACCTTGTGGTGAGAGTCTCTCAGAGAAAGATAAGCGGTCAGGGTGCAGGAGATATAGGGAAGCTCTTTGTCTTTGTGGGGAACATACTTCTTAGGTTTGACCCAGACCTTATGGCAGAGCTTTTTAACCTTCCAGACAAACACACAAGAGAAAGGGTCAAGCAAAGCCTTTGGAAAAACATATCGTGGTTGGAGAGGGAGTCGGGTAGTAGTTTTAGCTCAGAAAAGATAGCAGAGACACTCCTTGAGGAGTTCTCCAAGGACCTTGACCTTGAGGTCTGTGAGGAAGTTCCCAAAACCGCTCTTGAGCTTGCGGAGAAGTTAAGGGAGGAGATGACCTCTGAGGAAACTATTCTTGAAGACACAGGAAGGAGGCACGACTTTATAAAGATAAGGGAAGGGGTTTATGTGCAAAAACATTAGGTTGCTAAATTTTAGCCTTTAGTTTACGATACTATTAAGAGGGAGGTTTATATGTTCGGTGCTACCTTTGGTATAGTTGCCCAGGGGCTTGAGCTTTTTAGAAAGTCTGCGGACATAAGGAACAGGAATATACTTAACGCCAACAACCCAGACTACGTCCAAGAAGACCCTGTTGTAAAGAGCTTTGCCCCTGTGGGCATAAGGCTGGAAGACATAATAAGAGGTCAGAATTTCTACTACATGTCTTTGAGAAATCAAAAGCTATCTCTGGTTTCTGCCCTTGATACTACCATAAAGGGAAACTCTCAGGTGGAGAACCTCTTTCAGGAGTTTACCCAAGGGCTTGGTGGTAGCGAATACATAAACCGCTTCTTTACTGCCTATCAGAACCTTATGAAAGAGCCTACCAACGAAGGAGCAAGAAGTGAACTATTAAACTCTGCACAAAGTCTTATTTCTTATCTAAAGGACAGAAGAAGGGACATGGACAGGTCTCTTGCCAGCACAGAATACGACATAAGACAGTACATAAACAAGATAAACACCCTGTCAAAGAAGATCGCTCAGATAAACCAAGAGATACTCACAGGCTATGCCCAGACCTATGCGAGGGGTAGGGACTATAAAAACCTGCTTGACCAAAGGGACAGCTACCTCAGGGAGCTTTCAGAACTTATAAATATACAGGTTCAGGAGGATGATATAGGCAGGGTTAGGGTAGAAACAAGTCAAGGCTTTGTGCTTGTAGAAGACCGCTACAGTTGGGAGCTTAAATACGATGCTGGCAATAGGAGAGTTTTGTGGAAGTCAAAGGATGGTTCAGAGGTAGACATAAGCGGTCTTATAACTGGTGGTGGACTTAGAGGGCTTTTGGACTTTCAGCAAGACCTTTTGGGCTATATAAACCAGCTTGAGGGGCTTTCCAGAAGGCTCATAAGCGAGGTAAAATTGCCCCTTAATAGTCAAGCAACAAACAACTGGTTTTGGCTAAGAAACCTTAGCGACCCAAATGCAGGTCTTGGCTTTTCTGGAAGTATAACCTTTAACTTCCCTGGTGGTCCTGTGGTTCTTAACTATTCATCTACGGATAGCCTAAACGATATCATAAACACTATAAACACAGACCCAACCCTTAGCGGTAGCTTTTCCGCAAGCCTTCTCCAGAACCCAGATGGCACTTACACCATGCGTATAACTGCCAACAACCCATCTTACACAATAGAGGATAGCAATAACCTCATACACAGGTCTGAACCTCTTTTTACTGGGACAGGCATTGGGGAAATAGCTCTAAATTCAAACATAAACGACTACATACAGAATCTTGATTACGAAAGGGTAGATGAGTTTATGGATTTTTCAAGAAGCTGGTGGGAGAGTTCAAAGTTCTTATACAATCAGCTGGTGGACAGTGTAGCCTCAAGGCAGAAAGACCTAAGAACTAAGTATGATATAGAGAGTGCCCTTCTTAATTCTATGAACGCGAGGCTTCAGGAAATGCAAGGTGTTTCTGTAGATAATGAATTTATTGAGCTTATGAAAATACAAAGAAGCTACGAAGCTTTGGCAAGAACCATAAACGCCATGGACGAAATGCTACAGGCTACGCTAAATATGGTATGAGGTGAAAAGCCATGAAAGTACCAGATAATTTGTTGTTTTCTCTTTTTCAGGAGCAAGATGCGAGAATAAGAAGACAGCTTTCTGAGAAATCTTTAGAGATAGCCACGGGCAGGAAGTATAGGAATATATCTGATGACCCGTCAAGCACATACAATATACTTGAGCTTAAAAAAGATATTTCTCAGCTTTCTCAATATTCAAGGAACCGACTTTTTGCAGATACCACCCTGAGCTATGTGGACTTTAATCTTGGGAAGATTACGGACGGTTTGAACTTTCTATACGCAAAAACCATACAGGCAAAGAATCAGGTTCTTCAGTCAGACCAACTTATAGCAATAGGTGAGCTATTCTCTTCAAGCCTTAGGGCTCTTCTTGATAGGGTCAACGACCAGCTTGGAGGAAACTACATATTTGGAGGTGCAAGTCTTACTCAGAAACCCTTTGATGAAAATACCCTTGATTATGGGGCGAGTAGAGAAAGCTTTAAGGTTTGGCTTTCGGATAACTACAAGGTAGACGCCTTCTTAAACGGAGGAGAGACTTTTGGTCTGAATGTAGCCATATCTAGAGCTTCCTTTTCAAGCCCTGGGACAAACTTCAGTGTGGCTGGCACTTTAGATATAAGTGTGGGGGCAACTAACATCAGCGTAAGCTACGCAACTACCCAGACCCTTAACGACCTTGTGCAGTTTATAAACTCTAACTACTCAAACCTCCTTCATGCAAAGGTGAGCCAAAATCCAAATGGGTTGTACTCTCTTATGCTCATGCCTGTGGATATAAGCAAAGATATAGTGGTCTCTGATACAAGTGGTGGAGATTTTGATGTGGGAACGTCAGACTTTTCTTATCCCAATGTGTTACAGGCGGTCAAAAGGGTTGGAGACAAACTAGGCTCTTCGCTTTATCCTGACGACGCAGACCTTATGCTTTTGCAAAGAGCCTTTGACAGGGTTTCTTTTAGAAGGTCTCAGGTGGGCAGTGTGCTTACTCAGGTAAAAAATCTCCAACCTACACAGGAAAATCTTGGAGATAACTTAAATAAACAGAAATCTGACCTTGAGGATGCGGACCTGTCTCAAAGTATAATGGACTATACTCGCTACAGGATTGCTTACGAAGCCCTAATGCGGATAATAGCAGACCAAAAGGATATGAGTATAATTAAGTACATAAGGTAAATCAAAAAGCTATGAACATAGCAGAGTTTTATCAGAAGCAGTGTGAAGTAATAAAAGATAAACAAAGAGAAGCGACAACTAAAAATCAAGCTAAAGAGAGAAAAAGTTCCTGTGTTCTATAGATTAATACACGATGGTTTTAAAAATCACAGGAAATATATAGAGCCAGAATCTGTGGATTTTGTAATTACAGACCTTCCATACTCAAATAAGTATCTCTATCTATAAGAGATTCCTGGAGAGCTTTCAGCTTACGCTCTAAAATAGAAGGGTCTATGCATTTTGATGACAGGTCAAGGCTATATGCCAAAGGTTATTTCCCTACTTTCTAAAACCCTTCCTATCATTGGACAATGGCGTATTTAACACCTGGAGGGCAATCACTTTACATTTGGAAGCTCCAATGCAATAGTTTTTGGAAGCCCTTGCTTATATTTACAAAAAGTCAGGAATATAAGTATATAAGCTTTGGAGCTGTGGTCAAAACCAGTGTAAACAACAACTATAAAAGGTATCATCACTGGGGGCAATCTGTGGAGGGCTTCTATCTACTTAGGGATAAATTTGTTTTCCCTGGGCAGGTGGTGTTAGTCCCTTTTGTGGGAGGTGGTGCTTCCGCCATATCCGCTCTTCTCCATGGTTGTTCCTTATAGGAATTGATGTGGATTAGGAATGTATAAAAACCACTAAAGCAGGAATAAAGGAGCTTATAAAAGAGCACGCAGAGCTATGCATAAGTCCAGTAGAGATTGCAGTAGAATAAGATAAGAGAGGGCTGACTGTGGTGATTAGAAGCTAAGCATAGGACATAGAGATGGGGTTTCAATTGTCCCGCTGTTGATATTGATTTTACCAATGATTGAATACGACACATGTTCCCCTATCGCCCTAATATACTATAAAAGATATACTGGTAGCTCGTAAAATCTTAGACATAAAAGTGTAGAGGCTATCTCTATACTTGCGGATAACTCAAACGTCCCTTTCTTTGTAGTCTATTACTTGGATGACCCTTGGGCTTTTAAGATTGAACCTATTAATTCTTATGAGGAAGAAAGTCTTAAACAATCTAAATTTGCAAGCAAGGATAGGGTGCTTACGGGGCAAGAATTTGTAAGATTCCTTTACGAACTAAGGAACATAAAACTAAAAGAGCAAGAGGAAATAATAATCTCAAGCATAAACTACCTTCTTCCAAACAATCTTTGACCTCCTTTACGCTCGCTTGTAGCTTACGTATATAAGGCGAGAGGCTCTATTTCTGGATCTCCGCCCCTCTTAGGAAAGTTTATGAGTAAACCTAACTGACAGCTTCTAAGCTCTTCATCAGAAGAGTGTTTTATGGAAACAAGATAGGCTCTTAGCTGAGCTCTATGATTATCATTTAGTCTTTCAACTGCCTTCAATTCTATTATGATAGGTCTTTCGATTACGAGTTTTTCCAATTGGCAAGGTCTTAGGATAAAATCTGGTCTGTCAAAGCCTAATGGAATTTCCTTGTAGAATATCTCAATGTTTACCTCCCTTTGGAAGCGGAAGCCTCTTGTTCTCAGCTCATAAGCCATAGCACTCTGATATATGCTTTCATCAAAGCCAGCCCCTAAATGGCTGTAAATCTCCTTTGCTATCTCTTCCATAGTATATCTAATTAGGCTAAGGTCAAGCATTTTTGCTTCTCAAAGATGTAGTCTTCTGATTCTACTTCAGAACCTCACCTTAGGTCAACTTCTAAAAACCTCGCATAAAAAACTTGACAAGACCCTGCTAAAGTTTTATATTAGATATGACACTTTGGATAAGGAGGTGTTTTATGGCGGAGAAGATAATAGGTATAGACCTTGGGACAACAAACTCTGTGGTGGCGGTGATAGTGGGTGATGAACCTGTAGTTATTGCCAATCAGGAGGGTTCGAGGCTCACTCCTTCTGTAGTCTCTTGGACAAAGGAAAAAGAGGTGCTTGTGGGAGAGCCTGCAAAAAGGCGTGCCATACTTGACCCAGAAAACACCGTATATGAGTCTAAAAGGTTCATAGGTAGGAAATACGAAGAGGTGCTTGATGAGGCAAAACGTGTTTCCTACAAGGTGTCTGCTGATGATAAGGGAGACGCCAGCTTTGATATACCCAACATAGGTAGGACAGTCCGTCCAGAAGAGGTGGGTGCTCAAGTTCTCAAAAAATTAAAAGAGGCTGCGGAAGCATACCTTGGAGAGAAGATAACAAAGGCGGTCATAACAGTCCCTGCCTACTTTAACGAAAGGCAAAGACAAGCTACAAAGGATGCGGGCAAGATAGCTGGTCTTGAGGTACTTAGGATTCTAAACGAGCCAACTGCTGCAGCACTTGCCTACGGTCTTGATAAGAAAAGCGACGTAAAAATCCTTGTCTACGACTTTGGTGGTGGCACTTTTGATGTTTCCATTCTTGAGGGTGGAGAAGGAGTAATAGAAGTCAAGGCTACCGCAGGAGATACGCATCTTGGTGGTGCAAACATAGACGAAAGGGTAATGGATTGGCTCATAGAAGAGTTTAAAAAAGAAACGGGTGTAGACCTAAGAAAGGACAGGACCGCCTTGCAGAGACTAAAAGAAGCCAGCGAGCAGGCAAAGAAGGAGCTCTCCTTTAAGTTAGAAACAGAAATAAACCTACCCTTCATAACCATAGACCCGTCTACCAACCAGCCCCTGCACCTACAGAAAAAGCTCACGAGGGCAAGACTTGAGGAGATGATAAAGGATCTTGTAGATAGGACTATGGATATTGTTAAAAAAGCCCTTGAGGATGCCAAACTAAGACCTCAGGACATTGACGATGTGGTGCTTGTGGGAGGTTCTACGAGGATTCCTCTGGTTCAGCAAAAGATAAAGGATTTCTTTGGTAAAGAGCCTCATAAGGGAGTAAACCCCGATGAAGTGGTGGCAGTGGGTGCTGCCATACAGGCAGGCGTACTCTCTGGTGAAGTAAAAGAAATCCTCCTCGTGGACGTGACCCCTCTATCTCTTGGTGTGGAAACCTACGGTGGAGTTATGACGGTCCTCATACCCAGAAATACACCCATACCCTACAGAAAGTGTGAAACTTTTACAACTGCCAGCGACTACCAGACAGAGGTGGAAATCCATGTGCTTCAAGGTGAGCGGCCAATGGCAAGGGATAACAAGTCCTTAGGCAAATTCTACCTAACTGGCATACCACCAGCACCCAGAGGTGTTCCAAAGATAGAGGTGTGCTTTGACATAGACGTGGACGGCATCCTGCATGTGACAGCAAAGGACTTAGGCACCGGTAAAGAGCAGTCAATAAGAGTTCAGGCATCTTCGGGTCTTACACAGGAAGAGATAGAGAGGATGGTGAAGGACGCACAGCTTCATGAGGAAGAGGATAGGAAAAAGAAAGAGCTGGTGGAAGCCAAAAACCAGCTTGACCAACATGTTTACAACCTTGAGAAGGTCCTTAAGGAAAGTAGGGAAAAATTGCCCGCGGATGTGGTTTCAGAGGCGGAAAAGGCTATAGAAGAGGCGAAAAGGGTCTTTGGTAGCTCTCAGGATGTGCAAGAAGTAAGAAGGGCTACTGAGCGTGTGCTTGAGATTGCAGGCAAGTTGGGAAGCTATTTGTATCAAGAGCAGACCGCTCAAAAAGGTGAAGGCGGAGATGTTATAGAAGGAAAGCCTATGTGATATAATATTGACCGCCTATGGCGGTCGCTTTTCCGTTTTTTATTCTTCTCTTACTTTTAGATATTGCTATAGCCTACGAAAAGAGCTCAAAGGAAATCTGGCTAAGACTGTCAAACCCACAGAAGGTCTACCATTTATATAGACTTCTTGGGGTCAACTGCATATGGTATTGTGAAGGTCAGCCCACGGAAAACTTACAAAACCTAAAAAAAATACTTTCTTCTGCTGTCCATCATGGGCTTGACCCAGAAAGCTATAAATTTCCTGAAGGCGTTGACCCAGAGCTTGCCACCACAGATATGCTCATTAAGCTCGCCTATGACCTCTATTATGGAAGGGTAAGACCTTTAGACATATACAAGGAATGGAGTTTACCCTCTAAACCAGATAGAGTCCTTCAGGAGCTTGCTACCCTCATAAAAGATGGAAGAATTGGAGATTTCCTCTCCGAGTTTGCTCCCGGAAGTGCAGAATACTGGTTTCTTGTAGATCAGGTAAAATTTTATCAAGACTTGTCCGTCTTTGAATGGAGACCTATAAGGATTGCAAAGCCATTGCGTTATGGAGAGAAGAGTCCCTGTATTGATGAAGTAAGATTTAGACTTTTCCTCTTGGGAGATTTGGAAGAATATGCTTTCTCTGAAACCTTTGACGATGCACTACTGAAGGCAGTAAAGAACTTCCAAAGAAGGCACGGTCTAACAGAAAATGGGGTCATAGACAAAAAGACCCTTGCGGAGTTGAACATAAGCCCAAAAGACAGGCTCAGACAAATATACCTGAACCTTGAAAAACACCGTTGGCTACCAAAGGAATTTAGAAAGACTGTGGTGGTAAACATACCTTCCTTTGAGCTTTTCTTTATAGAAGGTGGTTCAGTAAAACTTCACTCAAAAGTGATAGTAGGCAGGAATTATACAAAGGACTTCAGACCAACACCCATGCTTTACAGTAGGATAGAAAGCATTACAATAAACCCAAAGTGGTATGTGCCTGTAAGCATATCAACCAAGGACATACTTCCAAAGGTAAAGAAAAACCCAGAGTATCTCACAAAGAAGAGTTTTAGGGTATTCCGTGGAGAGGAGGAAGTAGATCCACTGCAAGTGGATTGGAGCCAATATAACGAAAAGAACTTTCCCTTTAGGTTAGTGCAAGAGCCGGGAGCTAAAAATGCCCTTGGCACTATAAAGTTTAACTTTCCAAACTCCTTTGCGGTGTACTTGCATGACACACCCGAGAGACATCTTTTTAACCACACTAAGAGAGCCTTCAGCTCTGGATGTATAAGGGTGGAAAAGGCAAGACAGTTGGCTCTCATGATCTTAGGAGAGGGATGGAGTGACCGCAGGATAGAAAACCTTATAAAAAGTGGACAGACTCAAGCTCTAAGGGTCAACCCACCAGTCCCTATATACATACTCTACTTTACCGCCTTTGAAAGGGATGGCATGCTTCACTTTAGAGAAGACCTCTATGGGTATGATACAATTTTGTCTCGTGCACTCTTTGGGTCTGGAGGTAAGAAATGACAAGGAGAGAGCTTTTAAGGTCAATGGGATACATGGGATGTTTGCTTTTAACAGGTTCTCTGTCTTATGCCTCAGTTTCTGGGATTAAGGGTATCTTAGAGGGAGCAAGGTATCTTAACCTTTATTCCATAAACACCGGTGAAAGCCTCAGGGTTGCCTACTGGATAGACGGAGAGTATATAGAAAGTTCTCTTAGAGAGATAAATTGGCTTTTGAGAGACTATAGAAGCGGAGAGGTTGCCCAAATAGACATAAGACTTCTTGACCTTCTGTATCTCATAACCAGACTACCAGGAAAGGAAAGGGTGGAAATAATATCTGGATACAGGTCTCCGTCCACCAACGCCTACCTTCACAGGGTAAAAAGGGGCGTCGCCAAGGATAGCTACCACACTCGTGGGAGGGCAGTAGATATAAGGTTGGAGGGCATGAGCCTGAGCCAGCTAAGAGACCTTGCGGTTAGCTTACGAGCTGGTGGAGTAGGATACTACCCCAGGTCTGGCTTTGTGCATCTTGATACTGGACCTTTTAGGTGCTGGTAATGATAAGGGTATTTGTGGGTTTTTTTACCACAAAGAAGATACAGGAGGCTGTAGAAAAGCTACAAGCCCAAAGTGAAAGGTCTATAAGAGGAAAATGGGTAGAGCCACAAAACTTCCATATGACCTTCCAATTTATAGGCGACATCCAACAGGAAAGGCTTACAGACCTTTTGAAAAATCTTCAGGAAATAGCCCAGGCGGGCAAACCTATAAGGGTAAGATACAAGGGTTTGGGTGTCTTTCCAAGCCTTGATAGAGCTCGGGTTCTTTGGATAGGTGTGTCAGAGGGTCACAGACAGCTTATAGACCTAGCCAAAAACATAGTAAGGGCAAACAGGCAGGTAGGCATAAGGGATGAGGGTAAGCCCTTTCATCCACATGTGACTATATGTAGGATAAAGGAGTTTGATAAAAGGGCTCTCAAAGACCTACTGCGTCAGTATGAAAACACCATCTTTGGAGAAGACTTTGTTGACAGAGTAGCACTAGTAAAAAGCTCTCTGACCTCTGTAGGACCCATATACACTGTAATAGAGGAGTTTTATTTTCATGGGTGAGTGGACTTACGAGAAGGCTGGTGTTAGTATAGAGAAGGCTGAAGCTTTTGTGGACTACATAAAGCAGAAGGTAAAAACCCTGCCCCAGCAGGCTCTTCTTTTCGGCTCTTTTGCCAGCGGACTGAAACTTAAAGGCTACAAGAACCCAGTTCTAATGCTTACAACTGACGGTGTGGGGACAAAGCTCAAGATAGCACAAGCAGTGGGTGTTCACAACACGGTGGGTATAGACCTTGTTGCTATGAATGTGAACGATCTCATAACCACGGGTGCAAAGCCTTTGGCCTTTCTTGACTATATAGCGACGGGTAGGATAGACCTAAAGGTTATGAAAGAGCTTATAGACGGAATAGTGGAGGGTTGTAGGCTTGCGGATATTGCCCTCGTGGGTGGAGAGACCGCAGAGATGCCGGACTTTTATCCAGAAGGGGTATACGACCTTGCAGGCTTTTGTCTTGGAGTATGCGAGGAGGATGAGCTTATAACCGGAAAAGGTATAGAAGCTGGAGATATTATAATAGGCTTGCCCTCAAGCGGATTTCATAGCAACGGATATAGCCTTATAAGAAAGGTGTTGGAAGACTGTGGTATCAGCTATCATGATAAATTTGAAGGCAGAGAGGTATGGGAGGTGCTTTTAGAGCCTACTAAGATATACCTACAAGAGGTGCATACCCTTAGGTCTTCCGACATAAGGATAAAAGGAATGGCTCACATAACAGGTGGCGGTATACCTGGAAACCTCGTTAGAATAATTCCAGAAGGTCTAAAGGCGGTTGTGGAAAAAGAGAAAATTCCAAAAAACCCAGTTTTTGACTGGATAAGGTACTTAGGTAAAATACAGGAGGAGGAGATGTTTAGAACCTTTAACATGGGCGTGGGTTTTATGGTGGTTGTTGGGAAAGAGGACATGCCTAATGTTCTTAACGCGGTTCCTTCTTCTTTTGTCTGCGGTTTTGTTGAGGAGGGCAGAAAACATGTGGTTATTGTCTAAGATTATACTTCCACTTTTTATATTGGTGGGCTTTTCCTTTGCACAGGTTGTAAAAGAAGTAAGAGTTGAAGGGGCAAATTATGTGCCAGAGGATGTAATACTTGGGCTTATAAACATAAGGCAGGGCAGTCTCTACAGCCCAGATATGGTTAGAGAAAGTATAAGACGCATGTACAGGACTGGCTTTTTTGATGAGGTAGAGGTCTACGAAGAAAGAGTTGGTTATGATGTGGTGCTTATATACAGGGTAAAGGACTTGCCTGTTATATACAAAATAGAGTTTGTGGGCAACAGAAAGATAAAATCAGATGATCTGGAAAAGAAAATAGGAATAGAGACAGAGGTGGGTAAAATAGAACCAGAAGAACTTATAAAGGGATTTACTTCAGCACCTGCGGTAGAGGAAAGGCTGGAAATACAGAGGAAGCTCAGGCTCGGAAGGGTGCTCACCCGTGAGGAGTTAGAGTTTATAAAGAGGAAGATAGTAGAAGCCTATCTAAAGGAGGGTTATCCAAATGTTCAGGTAAGCTATGAACTTGTACCAAAGAAGGGAGCATCAAAGGTGGTTTACAGAATAGTTGAGGGAGAGCCAGAGTATGTAAGGAGCATAAACTTCACGGGAAACAGAACCTTTAGCAGGGGTAGGCTAATCGGACTCATGGAGACAAAACCAGTGAGTCTTCTTTCTCTTAGGTTAAAACCACCTTTCAGTGAGGATATGCTAAAAGAGGATGTAAGAAAGATAAGAGATTTTTACCGCTCCGAGGGCTTTCTTGAGGCACAAGTGGATTATTCAATAAGGAAGGAGGGGAATAGATACGAGATAAACATAAAAATACAAGAAGGACCGAGATACAAACTCTCTGATATGAAAATAGAGGGCAATACTCTATACACCTACTCTGAGCTGGTGGGAGATGTGCTTAGGAAAAACAGAGGAGGCTACTATAGTAGGGAAGTTATAGACAAGATAAAGGAGAACATAAAGAGACGCTATTCAGATATAGGTTTTCTTGGTGTCTTTGTGGAAGAGAGGGAATCGGTAGACAGGGAGAACAAAAAGGTCAATGTGAGTTTGAAACTGGATGAAGGCGAACCTGTCTATGTAAACAGGATAGAAGTCCAGGGTAATTACGAGTCAAGGGACTATGTTATAAGAAGGGAATTGAGATTTCAAGAGGGTGAGCTGGCAAACCAGAGAGAAATAGACCGTTCAAGGACTAGGGTCTTTAACCTTGGCTATTATCAGGATGTTTCCATAAGTCCTTTCCCCTTAGAAGGTAAAAATTGGGACTTTACCGCAAGCGTAAGGGAAAGGTTCACAGGACAGTTTTCCATAGGTCTTGGCTACAATCAGGTGACAGGTGTTTCGGGCTTTATATCCCTGCGTAAGGGCAACTTCCTTGGAATGGGTGATATAGCGGGCATATCTTTATCTTATGGAAGCAAATACAGGGACAATTCTCTCTCTTATACGAGAAAATGGTTTCTCAACAAACCTATAGACCTTACAGGTTCTGTATATGACAGAAGGATAGAATACACAACCTACACGGTGGAAAGAACGGGTGTAGATTTTATATTCTCAAGGGAGTTTGCGGAGTTTTGGAGAGCAAGTGCTGGAATTAGCCTTCAGAGGGTAAGGTATAAAGATATATCTCCTGATGCTTCAGTCCTTATAAAAGAAGAGGCAGGCACAAGACAGTCAAGAAAATTTATCTTTGGTCTAACGAGAGATACCAGGGACAGTTATCTTTTCCCGTCAACTGGTTCTCTTACAGAACTTGGCTACTCTGTGGCGGTGCCCTTGTTGGGAGGGAATGAAAGATTTAACAAGATAACCCTATCCCATCAGCAGTTTTTTAAAGACAGGTTCTTAGACACTGGTCTTATATTGTCCTTTAAGAGTTCTTTTGGTCTTGTTGAACCCTATGGCGGTAGAAGAGTTCCACTGGATGAAAGGTTCTTTGTAGGAGGCGATTTTACCATAAGGGGTTATAAATACGGTTACGCGGGCCCCCTTGACCCTAACACAAAGGACCCCATTGGAGCCAAGAGACAGCTCATATTATCTGCAGAAGCAAACTACCCCATCTATAAGAACATACTATACGGTGCGGTTTTCTATGACACGGGACTTGGCTTTAACGATTGGAGCGAGCTAAAAACACAAAACCTAAGAGGGGGGTTTGGTGTAGGTATAAGGTTTATAACGCCCTTTGCACCTATAAAGTTAGACTGGGCGATTAAAACGAAAAAAGTGCCTGGCGATACATCAAGGAGTAGGATACATTTTGTTCTTGGGGTGTTCTTCTGATGGTGCCAAGGGCTCTAACTGTAGCTGGCTCTGATAGCGGTGGCGGTGCTGGAATACAGGCGGACTTAAAGACCTTCACCGCGCTTGGCGTCTATGGAATGAGCGCCATAACTTCCATAACCGTCCAAAATACCTTAGGCGTCTATGAAGTTGTAGACCTTCCACCAAAGGTGGTCTACGACCAGATAAAAGTTGTGATAGAGGACATAGGCGTAGATGCCTGCAAAACTGGTATGCTCTCCAACGAAGATATAATAAAGGCAGTCGCAAGGGTTATAAAGGACACAAAGATTGAAAAGCTCGTGGTTGACCCAGTTATGAGGGCAAAGTCTGGAGACCCACTTTTGAGACAGTCCGCAAGAGAAACTCTAATAAGGGAAATCCTGCCCCTTGCACTTGTGGTGACTCCAAACATTCCAGAGGCGGAGGAGCTTTGCGGTTTTGATATAAAGAGCCTTGAGGATATGGAAAGGGCTTGTAAAAAAGTACTCTCCTATGGTCCATCAGCGGTTGTGGTAAAAGGTGGGCATATGGAGGGAGAAGAGTCTGTAGATGTGTTCTATGACGGAAACTCTTTTAAATACCTAAGGGGAAAGTTTATAAACACAAAGAACACCCATGGCACTGGTTGCACCTTCTCCTCTGCCATAACCTCATACTTAGCAAAGGGACATAGTCTTATAGAATCCGTCCGGATGGCAAAAGAATACACTCAAAAAGCCATAGAAAATTCCTTGCCTCTTGGCAGAGGTCACGGACCTCTTAATCACATGTGGCCCTTCTATTCCTTTAAAATGTAAGCTATAGCCACAGAAAATTCTCTTTCGTGAGACAAAGAGACCAAAACTTTTGCATCCTCGTAACCTCTTCTAAGTATTCTCACCCTTGCGGGCTTCCCTCTGTCGCCAAAAACTTCTATCTCTGAAAACTTAAGAACCACACCGTAGACCTGATAAAAGGCTTTTAGCACTGCCTCTTTGCAAGCCCACCGTGCTGAAAGGCATTCATAAAAGGTCTGCTGACACATACAATATTTTAGCTCATCCTCTGTGTAAACGCGTTTGAGAAATCTCTCTCCAAACCTTTCTACAGCAGACTTTATTCTCTGATTACTTACTATGTCTATGCCTACCATGATAAACTATCTTACATGTCCTTGCTTACTCTCAGCATAGTATTTTACTTTGCCTCTTTTTTGTTTTCTTTGGTTTCTTACTTTGTAGGCAGGGTCAGAGAGCTTACCCGCCTTTTTCTGTCTTTCGCACTCGTATTTTACATACTTCATATAAGTAGCCTATCCTCCAAGGTTGGCAGTTTCCCCTTTGCGGATACCTACGGCTTTTATTCCCTATTGGGAAATGTAATATTGAGCATCCTGATCCTTGCTTCCTTTAGATACGAATATCTTTGGAAGTTTTCCGCCTTTTTTGCCATATTTGGAATACTTTCAACCCTTTTGGCTATGCCCGCAGAACCCTCACCCTACAGAAGCCCCATGTATAGCCTCCATATTACCTCTGCCCTTGCGTCCTACGCCTTTGCTTTTTTTGGTGGATTTTCGTCCATATTTAAACTCCTTCTTGAAACAAGACTAAAACACAAAAATATAACAGGCTTTTTTATACCCCTTAGCCTTCTCAGAGGAGTGGAGAGGCTTTCCATGAACCTCAGCTTTCTCTTCTTTACACTTACCCTTATCTTTGGAAGTTTCTGGAGCAGGAGCTTTTTTGGAAAACACTGGATAAGCGACCCAAAGCTGATCTTTGTACTATACCTGTGGACATACTATGCAGTGGTTGTTCACCTCAGTCTATTCAAAAGGATAAAGCCAAAAACCCTCTCTTACGCCATTATACTTGGTATGGTCTTCACCGTGCTTAACATAATCTTTGTTAGGCATGAACTGTAAGAGAATATTTCTTGTAGGTTTTATGTGCAGTGGGAAAAGCACAGTGGGTAGACTTCTTGCCGATATGTTAGGCTGGAAGTTTGTTGACGTAGACAAGGAAGTTGAAAGGATAGAAAATATGAGCATACCTGAGATATTTGAAATCAAGGGAGAAGATTATTTTAGAAAGCGCGAGTTAGAGGTTCTTACAAAGTTAGTCAAAGAAGAAGGACTTGTAATAAGCACAGGAGGTGGTTTGGGTTCAAACCCTCAAGCTATGGAGCTAATGAAAAGCTCAGGGCTTGTTGTTTGGCTAAAGGTTGACTTTGAAACCTTTCTGAAAAGGTGTGGAAAAGACCCATCAAGACCACTTCTAAGAAAGAGCAGAGAAGACCTCTTTAAACTTTTTGAAAGCAGGTCTAAAATTTATGGCAAAGCCCACCTTGAGCTCGATGGGACGATAGACCCTTCCTTGCTTGCAAAGAATATAATTCATGCTTGCAGAAACTACACTTTTACTTTATAATGGACTCCAAAGGAGGTATTATGTTGAAAAAAGCAGGTTTTCTCTCAGCGGTTGTGGTTGCATTCTTTTCTCTTGCTGCTTGCGGGCAGGGCTCAGCTAAGTGCCCAACAAAGGATCAAGTTAAGACCTCAGTGAAAGACCTCATACCTCAGGAATTCACTGTTGAATCCATATCCCAGCTTAAAAGCATAAGTGGTCTTTGCGAGGTGGTTATCAAAGTTGGTGCACAACCTCTGGTTTTCTACATGGACGGTAAAGGTGAATACTTGCTTGCGGGTAACCTAATAAGTGTAAAAGACAAAAAGAACATAACCAGAGACAGGCAGCAGGAGTTTATGAAGGTCTCCGCAGACCAGCTTAAAGAGATAGAAAAACATGTAAATGTGAAACATGGAGAAGGAAGCAAGTATATATACTTTATAACGGACCCAGACTGCCCCTTCTGTAAAAGGAGCAACCCAATAGTAGAGGAGTGGGCAAAGAAAAACAATGTCCAGATAAGGCTCATATTCTTCCCACTTCCTATACACCCAGAAGCCTTTGGTAAAGCAGTGTCAGTAATATGCGACAAGAAGGGCTTTAAGGAATACGCAGAAGGGTATGTTTCTCAAAACCAGTGTGAAGAGGGCAAGAAGGCAGTTGAGGCAAACCTTGAGCTTATGAACAAGCTGGGCATAGGCGGGACACCTACTTTTATAGGTATGAACGGGAAGCTGCACTCAGGACTTCCGACGGAGGAAGACCTTAACAAGCTAATAAATTGAATGCAATGGATAGAAGAGGAACTTGAAAGACTGAGGTTTGAAAGCCTATACAGACAAAGGTACCTAAGAGAGGGTTTTTTAGACTTTTGCTCCAACGACTACCTCGCACTGAGAGACCATCCTGAGGTAATTGAGGAGAGTGTAAGGGTTCTCAAAGATTACGGGCTTGGCTCTGGTGCTTCTGCACTGGTATCTGGCTATACAAAGCATCACAGAGACCTTGAAGATAAAATATCTGAGTTTAAGTCAACACCTTGCTGTGTCCTTTTTGGCTCTGGTTATCTTGCCAACCTTGGTACTATACCTGTCCTTGTGGGAGAGGGCGATCTCATATTAAGCGATGAGCTAAACCATGCAAGCATTATAGATGCCTGTAGGCTCTCTAAGGCTAAGGTGCTTGTGTATAAGCACAGAGATTACCAGCATCTTGGGGAGCTTCTCAGGAGTTATAGGAAAAACTATAGGAGATGTCTTATAGCCACAGATACGGTTTTTAGTATGGATGGAGACATAGCGGATATTAAGGCACTCAAAAGGTATGCAAGGGACTTTGATTGTATGCTATACCTTGACGAAGCACATGCAACGGGTGTGCTTGGAGCTTCGGGAAGAGGTGGACTTGAACAGTTTGGAGAGAGTTGGGAGGAGTATACAGTGGTTATGGGAACGCTATCAAAAGCAATAGGCTCGTATGGTGCCTTTGTATGTGGTTCTAAGGCTATGTGTGATTATCTCGTAAACAGGGCGAGGAGCGTTATCTTCTCAACATCCCTTCCCCCAGCAGTATGTGCAGGTGCAAGAAAGGCTATAGAGATAATCCAGCGAGAAAACTGGAGGGTAAAAAAGCTGAAAGAGATGAGCGAGTTAATCTATCGCAGGCTTTCTGCATTCAGATTTGAGGTTCTTTTTCACCACACCCCTATTCTGCCCATAATGGTTTACGAGGAAGCCAAAGCATTAGACTTGAGGGATAGACTTCTTAAGCAAGGAATACTTATTCAAGCTATAAGATATCCCACAGTTCCCAGAGGCATGGCAAGGCTAAGACTTACTGCAAGCCTAAAGCACACGGACGATGACCTAAAGAGGCTTTTTAAGTCCTTTGAAAATCTCTAACCCCCTCCCACCCCTTTGTTCCCTCCCATGCCCGCTCTTCTAAATTACCTTACCAGATTTATTGTATCATCAAGCACTGCGTTGGATGAGGTTATTACCCTTGTATTTGCCTGATATGCCCTTTGAGCAGATATAAGATTTATAAACTCAGAGGCTATATCCACGTTTGACATTTCTAACATGCCAGACCTGACCTTCTCCGCACCACCTGGGGTCATTATGGTTGGTGTAGAAATGGAGGTGTAAAGATTAGAACCTTTTTTTGTAAGTTCCTCTGGGTCGGAGAACACTGCAACCGCAACTCTATAAAGGGGGAGGGATTTTCCATTGGAATAAACACCAACCACCGCACCATCTTCTGACAGAACATAGACATCCACAAGGTCACCCTTGGCGTAGCCATTTTGGTCTGCTGTGACAAGAAAGTCTGCAGAGTATTGGGTTATGTATGAATTTGGGATAGGGTCTCCATTATTTACTGTCACAGATTGGAGAGACTCACCTACGTATATCCTCCAGTCGGTGTTTGCAGGGAAAGTTCCACCGCTGGGAGTGGTTGTAGGAACGGAAAGAGCACCTGGGTCAAGATAGTAGTAATAGCTTTTCCCATCGGGAGATGGTTCTCTCGTAACTACCGTTCCGTCGTAGACCAGTTTTCCAGAGGAATCAAATTGAACGCCTGTCCAGTCACCAGAAAGCTCATATCCTGCATTTGCTGGGTCAATGTCCGCCCTGAGGTATATATCCCATGTATTTGTTCCCGTCTTTCTGAAAAACAGGTCTGCTTGATAGGGGGTTCCAAGGCTGTCGTATATGGTTATGGTGTATTTGTAGTTGTAACTTGCAGGGTCATTTGGGTCAAAAGCAATAGCAGGTACACCAGCATCTGCGTTAAGGTTTGTTGGACCCAAGAACTTTATCTGTCCAGTTGCGTTAGGAGGTAGTTGAGGTATAACGTTAATGTCTTCAAGACCTGTGCCTACAGTTCTCCCTCTCTCGTCAACCCTGAAGCCCTGCAGTTTTAAACCACCAGAATTAACCATGTAGCCATCCCTGCTAAGCCTAAATTGTCCATCCCTTGTGTAGTAATTGGTTCCTGAGATAGGGTCCTTTATTATAAAAAGCCCTCTGCCCTGTATGGCAAGGTCAGTGTTTATGCTCGTTTGCTTGAAATTGCCTATTGTCCAAAGCTTTTGTGTACTGTCAACTAAAACGCCTGCTCCGTATGTGGTAGACTTTACCGTGTTTGTTACTGTATTAAGACCTATAGTAACCGAGGATATAACGTCCTGAAAAATGGGTCTACTACCCTTAAAGCCTATGGTGTTTACGTTTGCCATATTGTCTGCGGTTATGTCCATCCATGTTCTGTATGCGTTCATGCCTGTTACAGCGTTAAAAAAGCTCCTCATCATGATTACATCCCTCCTGCATATATTAGTCTTGAAGGAGAGACAAGCTCTCCATTTTCAAGCTCAAAAAGCAGTTCCCCACCAGAGACACTAACAGATTTTATCTTACCAATAAGACCAAGATTTAGGCCATCAACGGGCATTCCGTTCTTAAGTATCTGCATGCTGAACTGCCCCTTTGGCAGGTTGCTGAGTTCAATAGGATTAAGCCCTTTGTTTATGTCCACTTTAAGCTCCTTTACCACATCATCTCCATCCATTATCCTAAGGGTAACATCCTTTATGTCTTCAGAAGACAGAAGATAATAATGTCCACCCTTTAGCGTGTCTATTTTGTCTGTGGAGAACACAAACTCTTTACCTATCAAGTTCAGGCTTGAGAGAAGCGTGATTTGATTAAACCAACCCTTGAGACCTTCCATAAAGCTTTTCATATCGTTCATATACCTGATCTGATTTAGCCTTGTCATGTCCTCCAACATCTTTGAAAGGTCCTGAGGTTGGAAAGGGTCTTGATACTTTAGGGTCTCCATGTATATTTTTAGAAAGTCTTCAGAAGAGAGATTGTCTACGCCCTGAGTGTAGTTTTTAGGTAGAACCTTTGGCTCAGGGGGTTTTATATCGTAGGGGTTAGTGCCTCTAAGTTCTGCCATCCTTCTTCCCTCCCTTCTGCTTTTGGAACTCTTCCGCCAATATCTGGGCGAAGGTTTTTTGTTGGGCCTGCTCCCCTTGAATACTACCCTTGAGGTCGTAAACTCTTTGTTCCTTCTTTATTATGAGCTGGTCGTCCTTTACCTCTATTCTTACAAGGTCTCCTTCCTTCAAGCCCAGACGCTTCCTCACATCGCTTGGAAGTGCCACCAATCCTCTTGCCATTATTTTGGCGACCTCATCCATAGGTATGATTATATACCCTTTTTAGAAAATGTCAAGTGGTTTGATAACATCTGATTGTCAAACATAAATTGACTGTCAGAAAGTCTGTAGGTTAAGTTTACGGAAAATGTCGTATAATCTTCTACTTAATGAACCTTGAGCCTACAAGTATACCTCTCACGGTAAAGGAGTTTGACAGCCAAAGAGTAGGCTTCTGTGCGGGCTGTGGATGTGCCTGCGGATATATCCTTTATCAAAAAGATAACAAGATAGTAGACCTTTACGGACACCCTGCAGACACAAGGGGCATGGGAAGTTTTTGCACAAAGGGTATAGCCTACATACAGGAAGTGCCAAGTAATCCTATTAGACTAAAAGGTGTTTTTGTGAGAAAAGAAGATGAGTTTGCTTCTATTGATTATGCTCAAGCACTTGAAACTCTGAAGGGAAACCTCTCAAAGGGTAAAACTGCCTTTTTACTCGGTAGGCAGGCGGGGTTAGAAGATTATCTTCTTGCTAAGAGTCTCTCAGAGGATGTTTTTGTAGATGCTCCAGTTGTGGATTTCATGCCTTCAACCCTTAAGCCCACTAACTGGAAGAGTGCTAAGTTTATACTCTCCGTAGACGCAGAGCCTGTCTTTTCTGAGGTTATGTCAACACGTTGGGTCGTGGATGCGATAGAAAGTGGAGCATACCTTTTCTGCCTTTCCAGTAGGTATGAAACGCTTTGTGCTAAGGCAAAGGATAGAATGCTCTTAAAACCAGACTCTATGATGGAGTTTTTGCAAGCTATTCTTGAGCCTGACAAAGGTGACAGTAAGGTGGAGTTTGTTAAAAAGAGTCTGTTTCTTATGAGAGGTGCTCTTGTCCTTGTGGGAGCACATCTTTTGAATTCTCCTTTTAGGGAAGCCATACTTTCTATTCTTGCTGGGCTTAGAAAGAAGTTTGGTGTTAATTACAGCTTTGTAGGAGACCTTATGCCTTTCCCTGCCAAGCCTATGGAGGAGTTTTTTGAGAGGTTTGAGGAGTTTGATAATCTTGTGGTAGTAGGAAACCACTTTAGATATCTAAAGGAAGACCATCTAAAAGCCCTTAAGGATAAGTTTGTGGTTAGCTTTCAGGTTTTCCCAAACATTACAGCCCATTATTCGGACGTGCTTTTTGCCTTGAGCATGTATCAAGAGCGAGACTTTATAAACTACAGGCATGGCTTTGGCTATCTTGTATATTCACCAAAGACAGTAGAAACGCAAGATGTCTATAGACCTGCGGATGTGCTTGGGGGAGCTCTTGGACTAAAGGTAAACCTAAAAGACTTTGAATACTACGAGGAGTTAAAGATAAAGGGCGAAGTTGACCTTAGGATGGAGGATATAGCTTCAAGGAGTTTTCCAGAGCATTACCACATACAAAGGGGCGAGCTTTTCTTGTATACAGATAACACCCTTGTGGAGGACTTAGGACACTGGAACCCCTGGACCCATGAAATGGAAAGATTTCAAAGGGCTTACATGAATCCGCATACAGCAAAAAGGAAAGGTTTAAAGGATAGCATACAAATAGGAAATGCTTACTTCGAACTTATCCATACAAAGAATGTAGCTGAGGGTGTGATTTTTATTCCATCAGAATACGAAGAGTTTCAGCCCTTTGACCCGGGGCACAGGGTTGGTGCTTTTCTAAAGAATCCTTACCACAGGTACGAGGCTTTTGCATGATTGTGGGATTATGTGATGAAAACATTGAATTTGATGGTTTTATAGTAAGAACCATAGGTTTGGATGTGGTTGATGAATATAAGAGTAGGAAATGGATTGGTGGTGTTGACTTTTTTATAGAGAATGAGAGGGAGCTAAAGCTCTTTATGGAAAGGTATGGAAATTTTGTATACGCGATTGGAGGGGAAAGCATGGAGGAGGTAGTAGGGAAGCTTTTAAGGGAAAGGGGCTTAAAACTTGCTACTGCGGAAAGTTGCACAGCTGGGCTTTTGTCCGCAAGGCTTGTAAACGTCCCAGGTTCTTCTCAATACTTCTTAGGTGGCTTTGTGGTCTATGCTAATGAGCTTAAAACGAAACTGCTTGGAGTTGAAGAAGAAGCTCTAAGGAAACATGGTGCGGTCTCTGAGGAAGTTTGCAGGCAGATGGCAATAGGGGTCCTTGAGGAAACGGATGCAGATATAGGGATTGCCATAACTGGTATATCTGGTCCAGAGGGCGGAACAGACCAAAAACCTGTGGGGCTTACCTACATAGCCCTCGCAACAGACAGGGAAGTGGTTGTTAGAAGGTTTCTCTTTGAGGGTAGTAGGAATGAGAACCGTTTCATAGCTACCCAGTGGTCTCTTGAGATACTTAGGCAATACCTTATAAGGGGGGTCTAAAATGCCAAAGGTTCATCCAACAGCTATAATAAGAGGGGAGATAGAGCTGGGAGAGGACGTGGAGGTTGGCCCCTACACCATCATAGAGGGCAAGGTGTTAGTTGGAGAGGGAACAAAAATAGGTGCAAGGGTATCAATAAAAGGAAAGGTCTCCATAGGTTCAAACTGTAAGATACATGATGGGGCTATTTTGGGGGATGAACCACAACACCTGAAATATGCAGGAGAAGAAAGCGAGGTGATAGTGGGGAACAATGTGATAATAAGAGAATACGTTACCATTCACAGGGGAACAGCCATAGATAAGATGAAGACTGTGATAGAGGATGAGGTTATGCTTATGGCCTATGCTCATGTGGCACATGATTGCATAGTGAGAAGGGGAGTTATTATGGCAAACTGTGCTACCCTCGGAGGACATGTAGAGGTTGGGGAGTATGCCTTTATAGGTGGGCTTTCCGCAGTCCACCAATGGGCAAGGATTGGAGCTTACGCCATGGTTGGTGGTCTTTCTGGAGTGTCCCTTGATATACCACCCTACACAAGGGCGTCGGGACAGCATGCACATCTTTATGGTATAAACACCATTGGACTTGAGAGGAAAAGCTTTTCCAAAGACACAATCGCCACCCTCAAAAAGGCATACAGAATACTTTTCAGAAGTGGTATGTTAAAGGAGGAAGCTATAGCCTTGCTTCTTGAGGAATACGGGGACCACAAAGAGATAAGAAGCCTAGTGGAATTTATAAAGACTTCAAAAAGAGGCGTAGCAAGAGACGTAGGAAAGAGTTAAAATATCTCCATGCGAGCTCTTGTTTTATCTGCAGGTCTTGGAACACGCTTTAAGAGTGAAAAGCCGAAGGTTATGCATAACATACTTGGTAAACCTATGCTTTGGTATGTTTTAAAAACTTTGAAGGAGTTGCACATAGAAGATATTGCTCTTGTTGTAGGGCATAAGGCGGAAGAAATAAAGAGCTATTTTGAAGATTCTTACCATTACTTTTATCAATCAAACCCGAAGGGTGGAACTGGAGATGCTGTGCTTTCTGCAGTTGACTTTTGGAGGGACTACGAGGGCTATCTTTTGGTGATAAACGGAGATTCACCGCTGGTTAAGCCACAAACTCTCAAAAACATGCAAAGATATCTACATATGGTGGAGGAATATGAGAACATAAAGCTAAGTAGCATCTTGCTTTCTACTCAACTGCCGGACCCGACAGGTTATGGAAGAGTAATAAAGGACAAAGATGGAACTGTAATGAAGGTGGTAGAAGAAAAGGATGCCAGCTTTGAAGAAAAGCTTATAAAAGAGATAAACGGTGGAGTATACATCTTTTACTGTCCGCATCTTCTTGAAACCCTCTTTAAGGTAAGTCCAAGCCCTGTAACTGGGGAGGTTTATCTTACAGAAGTCTTTTCTATAATGTACAGAATGGGTTACAAGGTGAGAAGTTTTATGGCGGAAGACCCGTCTGAAGTTATTGGTGTCAACACACGATGGGATTTGGCAGTAGCGGAAAACGTTATAAGGCTCAGGATAGTTCAGGAGTGGGCGGAAAAGGGCAATACAATCCATCAGCCAGAAAGTGTGTGGATCGAGCCTGATGTGGTTTTGGAGGGTGATGTAGAGCTATATCCAAATGTTATGCTAAGGGGTAACACAAGACTGGGTAGGGGTGTAATTGTGGGAAAGGGTAGCGTTGTGGAAAGTTCCGTGGTGGAAGAGGGAGCAGTTATAGAGGCTTATTCCATAGTTAAAAACTCAAACATAAAATCTGATGCGGTGATAGGACCCTTTACCCATGTGAGAGAAAACAGCCTAATAGGTGAAGGTAGCCACATAGGCAACTTCGTTGAAGTCAAAAAGTCCTTTATAGGAAATGGTGTAAGAGCAAAGCACCTTGCGTATATAGGAGATGCAACCCTTGAGGATGATGTAAATGTGGGTGCTGGTGTGGTTTTTGCCAACTTTGACGGAAAGAGAAAGCATCAGAGCTATGTGGGCAAAGGTGCCTTTATAGGTAGTAACTCTCTACTGATCGCCCCCATAAGGCTTGGTAGCTATTCTTTTGTGGCAGGGGGTTCTATAATAAGTAAGGATGTGCCTGACGGAGACCTTGCCATTGAGAGGTCCAAATTGAGAATTTTAAAGGGCAAGGGAAGGGAAAAACTACTTGAATAAACAGACAACGGTTGTTATAATAATAAACTTTAGAGCCGGTAGCTCAGCTGGCAGAGCAACGGACTTTTAATCCGTGGGTCGCGGGTTCAAATCCCGCCCGGCTCATACTGCAAGTCTTTCCAACTCTCTTCTTTTTATTATTTCTATGTAACCCCTCTCTGCGTTTATTATGCCCTGCTTTTTCCACTTGCTCATAACCCTTATGGTTGTTTCTACTGTCGTCCCTGTCATTTCAGCAATGTCAAGCCTTGTTAGGGGTGCATCTATAACAATAACATCCTCGTACTTTTTACCTATCCTGTCCGCTATCTCAAGAAGAACTCTGGCTATCCTTTCTTCCACTTTGCCTCCTGCTATGCTTTTGAGGATCTCGTAGCTGTGTAGAAGTGTGGCGGTTGCCTCGCAGGTCATCTTTATGGCAACTGCAGGATGCTTTATGGAAAGGTTTATAAAGTCCTTGTTGGAAATGTAAAGGGTTTTGCTTTCAAGCATTGCCTTGGCAGTGTAAGTATTTCTTGGCACCTTTTTACCCCACTCTATCCAGCCAAATATGTCACCGGGATAGACAAGTCTAACTATAACGATCCTTGCATCGTGCGTCTCTTTGAGGAGCTTTATAAGACCATCTAAGAGTATGTAAACGCCGGGCTCTGCCTCTTCCTCAAAGAAAAGATACTCGTTTCTCCTAAATTCCCTTACTTGCATGTAGTTCAGGGCATCTCTTAGCTCATCCTCTGATAGGTCTTCGAAAATGTGAACCCTTCTAAGCATTTCTATCTTTAGGTCCTGAGCCTGCCTTTCTCTAAAAGCTTCTTTTGCCATCCCTTACCTCCTATGGTTACTTGGGGTTCAAAGACCACATAATCGGTGTGGAAGGAAACTCTGTTTACACCTCCAAAGGTGTGGTTATCTCCTATGGCTATATGTATTGTGCCGAGAATTTTCTCAGCCTCTAACACATTGTCAGCTCTTCTTGCACCTGGGTTTGTTCCAACGCCAAACTCTGCGATTATTCTGGCGTTTTCGTATCTCTTAAATACCTCTTCAAGGTAATTCCTATATGGTTCAAAGCCTTCTATTTCTTCCACCGCACCATCTCGGAATTTAAGGGTTATAGGTCTTTCAAGTTTCCTGTCTGGACCGTAGGTTATGGTTAACTTTCCGAAAGCTGAGTTTTCAAGGGGTGGAAGAAAGGCTTCGCCCGCAGGCAGGTTTCCATACTGACCTATATGATGGAAAAGACCCGTGTCCGCTAACGCTTTTCTTCCTGAGATAGAAAACTCCACATTTGTTCCCTCTGCCTCCACATGTACCCATTCTGCCTCAGAAAGCATTTCCGCTACATCGAGACTCAGCTTTGCCACATAATCCCAGTCCACATTCATAGGACCATAGAACATCTCTGGCTCAAAGAGGGGCATGCTTGCGTATCTACAGCCAAAGCCTTCTGTAAGAGCTTTTCTAAAAAAGGTGTGTGTGGTTGAATAGTAGGGAAAGGCTACAACTACTTGGGGTACCTCCTCTGCGTAAGCCCTGAGTATTTGCATAGTCTCATATTCTGAATAGTTTTCTTTAAGGAGAATATTCTCAAAAATTCCATTTTTTCTTAGCTCATCTATGGCTCTATCTCCAAAGGCAAGCCTCCAGACCTCTTCGGGTGGCTCTTTGCCATGCCCTCCAAGGGAAGGATATGTATATTGCTTCACCTTCTGCGTTATAGCTTTTGCGGTCTCTACGAACTCTTCTAATAGCTCAACAAGATAGTCCTTTTCTGTATCTGTAAGCAAAAGCAAAGACTCGCCCTCTCGCAAATTCATATTCACTCTGCATAGCCTATAGATATGCTCTTCATACATGGCTATTAATCATAAATTTATTTCAATTTACCTCATGGCAAGGGCAGTCTTAAACCACCGAGCAGGTATTTTAGGTCGTTGTCGGTAAACATAAGACCCACACCACCGAATACACCCCTTAGCTTAGAGTTTAGAAGGTCATCACCACCAAACCTTACATACAGAGGACCGCTAACTTTATAGTTTACACCCACCTGAAGGTTTGGCTTGAGGTTCTTATCCTGGGGTCTGTCTCTTCTTCCAAAGTCCCAAAGGTCTGTGGTAAAGGCGAGCCTTTGTGAGTATATAAGGTCAGCACCTACCCCACCTGTGGATTCTTTGAGTCCACCTCTTAAGACAAGCTCCTTACCAAAAAAGGGAAATATTCTTGCATACTGTAGTGTAACCTCTGGCTTAAACTCCTTTTTAACTATCCATTGGTTAGGAAGTATCTCCTCCTTATAGACCCTACCCCTTGAGTCCCCAACTATCTCTAAAAGGTAATACTTTTCATTATCAGGTTGTAGTTTGACGGTCAATATACCCTTTGAGTCACCAGCCCTGTAAAGCTCACCCCTAAAGCCTATGTATAGGTTTGTCCTGTCTGCAACCTCTCCTGCTTTGCCAAGCACCTTAACACCAGATGATACATTTCTGTATAGTTCCTCATCCTTTATTAGCTTTCCTAGGGTGCCTTCGCCTCTTTCAATATTTACCAGTATATTGTTTAGCTTCTCAGAGCTTTCTCTCAGGGATTTGGTAAGTTCAGAAAGGTTTGCAGTGGTTGTTCTTATGTCCTGCCTATTTTCTATGACTACCGCATTTAGATTTCTTGAAAGCTCATTAAGGTTCCTTGAAAGTTCAGGAAGCGTTGTCTTCAGGTCTCCGCTTAATTGCCTGAGGTTTGCCACAGTTTCCCTTATGTCCTGTTTGTTTTCATTGGCTATGGCCTCAAGATTTTTTGCAAGCCTGTCTATGCTCTCTATGGTCTGCGGTAATGTTCTATTTAAGTTATAGGCAAGGAGGTTTATGTTTTGTATTGCACCCCTCAAAGTCTCCCTGTTTTCAAGAGCTATTAGGTTAAGGTTATGGGTGAGCATTTCCAAGTTCTGCACCACTTTACTTATATCCTCCCTGTTTTCAGAAAGTATAAGCTGGAAGTTCTGCACCATAAGTCTTAAGGCCTCTGAGGCGTCTGTCATTTGCTTTATAAGAAGGTCCGTATCCGCATAGCCAAGGGTTTTACTAATTGTTCCACCCTCTTCTAGTATGCCTGTCTGTGGACTTCCAGTGTATACATTTAGGTATTTGTCGCCCATAAGACCAAGGGTTCCTATCTCCGCCTGTGCATCCTTGTATAGGGTTATGTCTTTGTCAAGCTCAAAGACCACCTCCACCTTTCCATCTTTTAAGCTTATAGACTTAACCTTTCCACTTTTTATACCAGCAACCCTTACCTCTGCACCTACACTAAGCCCCGCCACATTGTCAAAGTAAACCTTGTAGGTCTTTACCGCAGGTCTGAAAAAGGGTACCTCCCCAAAGGTAAGTATGAGGAAGGCAAAGCCAAGGGAAAATACAAGCACAAGAAAACCTACCTTCGCTTCGTTGGAAAAACTCATGCTTAAATTATAGCCTTAAGCAACAAGAGAATGCCAGAGTATTATGCCATCCCGGTAGCCAAGTAAGTCTTCGCATGCCCTTTCTGGATGTGGCATTAGACCGAAGACATTGCCCTCTTTGTCGCAAATGCCTGCTATGCTGGACACAGAGCCATTGGGATTAGCGGAAGGGCTTATATTACCATTTTCATCACAGTATCTTAGGACTATCTGCCCCCTTTCTTCCATAAGCCTTAGTTCTTCTTCTGGCACATAATACCTTCCCTCTCCATGGGCTATAGGAAGCCTTATAACTTCGCCCTTTTCAAATTTTCTGGTAAAAGTTAGGGAATTATTTTCAACCCTAAGATAAACATCCTTACACACAAAGGTCATGTTTTCGTTTCTCAGCAGGACACCTGGAAGTAAGTGAAGCTCTGTAAGTATCTGAAATCCGTTGCATATACCAAGCACGAGCCCACCCTTTTGAGCATAGTCCACTATGGCACTACCCAAAGGAGTCTTGCTGGCAAGCACGCCCGCTCTCAGGTAATCTCCAAAGGAAAAACCACCAGGAAGCACCACACAATCAAAGCCATCAAGCTTTTTTGTGTTGTGGTCTACAAAGCTCACCTCCTGTCCAAGAAGGTCTCTTATTATGTAGTAAGTGTCATAATCGCAGTTAGACCCTGGGAATACGCATACTGCAAACTTCATTCTATTACATACTCCTCAACTAGGGGATTTACGAGATACTTTTCCACAAGGGCTTTTATGTCCGTCCCTTCTCGCACCTCAAGCTCTACGACTTTTCCTACCTTTACATCCTTTACGTCAAAACCGCCATCAAGGAGCATTTCTTTTACTGCCCTACCTTCTGGGTCAAGGAGTCCCTTCTTGGGAAGGATAAGAACTTTTACCTTCATTGCCTTTATATTCTACCATTTTAAGGCACGCAAAGAAGGGATTTTCTATAATGTAAATATGCTAAAAAGAACCAAATACTGCGGATACATTAATGAGCAAGACCTTGGAAAGGAGGTTATCCTCAACGGCTGGGTCCACCGCATTAGAAACCACGGAGGAGTTATCTTTATAGACCTCAGAGATAGAGAGGGTATAGTCCAGTGTGTGGTGGAGGAAAAAACAAACCCAGAGGTTTATGAGCTTGCGGACAGACTTAGGTCTGAGTATGTTGTTGCTCTGCGGGGCACCGTTAGAAAAAGACCGCCCGGCACAGAAAACCCAAGATTAAAAACAGGAAACTATGAGGTAGTAATTGAAAACTTAGAGACTCTCAACACTTCGGAGACCCTCCCCTTCCCCGTAGACGAAGAGACACATCTTTCAGAGGAGATAAAGCTCAAATACCGCTACCTTGACCTAAGACGAGAGAGCATGAGAGAGAACCTTCTCTTTAGACATAGAACCTATCAAATAATAAGGAGAGTCTTTGTTGAAGAGGGTTTTGTGGAGGTAGAAACTCCTTTTCTAACCAAGTCCACACCAGAGGGTGCGAGAGACTTTCTTGTGCCTTCAAGGCTACATCCGGGCAAGTTTTACGCACTTCCTCAGTCTCCACAACTCTTTAAGCAAGTCCTTATGGTTGCAGGCTTTGATAGATATTTCCAGATAGTTAAATGTCTAAGGGATGAAGACTTGCGCGCGGACCGTCAGCCTGAGTTTACACAGATAGACTTTGAAATGTCCTTTGTGGACGAAGAGGATGTGATGGCTTTTAGCGAAAGGCTCATATATAACCTCTTTATGGAACTTCTTGGCGTTGAGCTAAAGCTACCCTTTGACCGCATTCCCTACGAGTATGCTATGGAAACTTATGGCTCAGATAAACCAGACCGTAGGTTTGGGCTTGAGCTTGTAGACCTTACCCAAATCTTTAAAAACACAGAGTTTAAGGTATTCCGCCAAGCAATAGCATCTGGTGGGGTGGTAAAGGCTATAAACTTTAAGGGCTCAAACCTCTCAAGGAAAGAAATAGATGAGCTTACCCAGTTTGTGCAAAGCCTTGGAGCAAAGGGTCTTGCTTGGATAAAGGTAGAGGAAGAAAAGCTAAACTCACCCATAGTAAAGTTTTTCTCCGAAGAAGAAACCAAAGAGCTTTTACATAGGCTAGAGGCTGAGCCGGGAGATGTGATATTTTTCTCCGCAGATAAAAAAGAGGCAGTCTACCGCATCCTTGGAAGCCTAAGACTCCACATAGGCAAAAAATACAACCTTATAGATACAAGCAAGTTTGACATATTTTGGGTGGTGGACTTTCCTCTCATGGAGTGGGATGAAGAAGAGAAAAGGTTTGTCTCCTTGCACCACCCCTTTACGTCACCAAGAGAGGAAGACATTCACCTTCTTGAAAGGGCTCTCCAAAGGCAGGACTTAGAGGAGAGGAAAAGGCTTGTCCACTCCGTAAAGGCAAGGGCTTATGACCTTGTAATAAATGGATACGAAGTGGGAGGCGGTTCTATTCGTATACATAGAAAAGACCTTCAGGAGCTTGTCTTTAAGCTGTTGGAAATACCAGAGATGGAGGCTAGAGAGAAGTTTGGCTTTTTGCTGGATGCATTGCGTTTTGGAGCACCGCCACACGGAGGGCTTGCCTTTGGATTGGATAGGCTCATTGCCATAATGAGAGGGCTGGACTCCATAAGAGATGTAATAGCTTTTCCAAAGACTCAAAAGGGCATATGTCCTCTTACTGGTGCACCAGACTATGTGGAACCAAAACAGCTCAAGGAGCTTCACATAAAGGTGGTGGAATGAAGCACTTTCGCATAGGCACGCGCAAGAGCAAGTTAGCTCTTTGGCAGGCAAATTACGTAAAGGAACAACTTAAAAACCTTGGCTACAGTGTGGAGCTTGTGCTTATAACCACTACAGGAGATAAGATTCTTGACTCGCCTTTGGCAAGGATAGGCGGAAAAGGACTTTTTGTAAAAGAGATAGAGGAAGCACTTCTAAGGGGAGACATAGACCTTGCGGTTCACTCTCTAAAGGATGTGCCGATGGTTCTGCCAGAGGGTCTTACCCTTGGAGCTATAACGGAAAGAGAAGAGCCCTTTGATGTGCTTATATCAAGAGATAGCAGAAAACTTCAAGAGCTTCCAAAGGGTGCAAAGGTAGGCACTTCGTCGTTGAGAAGACAGGTTCAGATAAAGAGAAAAAGACCAGATATAAAGGTGGAAGTGCTTCGTGGAAACGTAGACACAAGACTTAGAAAACTGGACGAGGGGCTTTATGATGCCATAGTGCTTGCCTATGCGGGTGTTAAGAGAACGGGCTTTGAGGCAAGAGTAAGTGAGGTTCTAAATGACTTTATCCCTGCAGTAGGGCAGGGGAGCCTTGCCATAGAGATAAGACAGGGAGACCAAGAGGTGTATAACGTCGTAGCCTTCCTTGACCACAAAGAAAGCCGTATTAGAGCGGAGTGTGAAAGGGCTTTTCTGAGAGAGCTTCAAGGCGGTTGCCAAGTACCCATAGGTGCCTATGCGTGGCTTGAGGGCGAGAAATTAAAGCTAAAAGCCTTCATTTCTGACCTTGAAGGAAAGAGGTTTTTAGAAGGGGCAGAAGAGGGATACCTCCATCAAGCAGAACAGATAGGTAAAAAACTTGCCAGAAGGCTCTTAGAAGAGGGTGGCAAAGAGATACTTGAGGAAATATACCATCAAAGCTGACCTTCAAGCTCCTTTCTGTAAACTTTCCACTTTGCGGGGCTAAGACTTGATGAACATCCAAGAGAAGATAGGTCATAGACCTTTATTGCCTGAGGGTTGTCGGGAGTGCTTACAAAAAAGAAGGTGGTCCCTGCGGGTATATGTCTATTCTCTTGCTTCCAGATCTTTACCATGTTGACCAGCTCAAGGAGTTTTTTCTTAACTTCCTCAGCAGACAGCTCTTCCCTATTGCTATTCTCTTCATAAAGCCATGCACCATCTTTTATCCTCTCTACTATTTCAAGCATCCTATCCTCAAAAGGTATGCCATAGAACCTCATACCAAGGCCTCCTCAAGGTTTATTTCTGCCTCGCATTCTCCAAAGTTGAATCCTCTGTCCTTTTTCTCCCTGTATTTACCTTCAACAAGCTCAAAGACCTTTACTCTTTTCTCCTCTGGATAAACAAGCACAAAGTATTTCACACCCTCTCTTTCACACAGCTCAAACTTTAGCCCCTCATCCACCTGCCTACTGGATGGTGAAACTATCTCAATAACCATCTGTGGCGGGCTTTCCACTTTTTCTGGGATCTCTCCACATAAAACCATCAAGTCTGGTCTTATTACCGTGTCAAAGGAGATATACCAATCAAGCTCCACATATACTTTACACTCTGGGCAAGTCTTTAACCTTAGTCTAAACGTTTCCACCAATATTCCTAAAAGGTATTGATTAATAGGTCTTGGCGAAGCCATAGCATAAGGGATACCTTCCACCAGTTCCCAGTCTCCCTGCCAATGTTTCCAATCTTCTATCGTATACCTTACTGGATACCTTTCAGCCAAGCCCATCAAAGCTCTCCACTGTTCATGAGCCTTGCCACGTCCTTGGCAAAGTAGGTAATTATCATGTCCGCACCCGCACGTTTTATGGAAAGCAAGGTTTCTATCATCACCCTCTTCTCATCTATCCAGCCAAGCCTACCACCTGCCTTTATCATGGCATACTCACCGCTCACATTGTAGGCACATACGGGCAAGAGTGTGTGTTCTTTTACTTTTGCTATTACGTCAAGGTATGCCAGTGCTGGTTTTACCATCACAATGTCCGCACCTTCTTGCACATCCAGAAGAATCTCTTTAATAGCTTCCCTTGAGTTTGCTGGGTCCATCTGGTAGCTTCTTCTGTCTCCAAAGGCTGGTGCGGACTCAGCTATATCTCTAAAGGGTCCGTAAAAGGCAGAGGCATACTTGGCGGAGTATGCCATTATAGGTATGTCTTCAAAACCTGTGGAGTCCAGTGCTTCTCTTATAGCCTTTACCATTCCATCCATCATGCCAGAGGGTGCCAGCATATCCGCACCGTTTTTGGCGTGTGATATGGCTTGCTTTTTGAGGTTTTCAAGAGTAAGGTCGTTGTGAACATCTCCATTACACAGCACTCCACAGTGTCCGTGCGTTGTATACTCACAGAAGCATACGTCCGTTATAAGATACATGTCTGGCACTTCCTTCTTTATGAGCCTTAGAGCTCTTTGTATAATACCCTCATCGTTCCAAGTGTCTGAGCCTACTTCATCCTTATGTTCTGGTATGCCAAAGAGTATTATTGCAGGTATGCCAAGGTCTCTTACCTCCTTTACCGCATCTATTACTTTGTCAAGGCTGTAGCGGTAAACCCCGGGCATGCTTGTGACTTCTTCCACAATGCCTTGACCATATCGTACAAAGATGGGGTATATAAGGTCGTCAAGGGTTAGCTTGGTTTCTCTCACAAGCCTACGGATATTTTCCTTCCTTCTCAATCTCCTTGGTCTTAGCTTGGGAAATTCCATGGAATATAATATATACCAAGCGGGCGTAGCTCAGGGGTAGAGCGTCTGCTTCCCAAGCAGAAGGTCGTGGGTTCAAATCCCATCGCCCGCTTGTGAAAGTGTTATATTTTTATGCATGAGGGTGGGAATAGTTCTTGGCACAAAGCCCATTAGCCCCCTTGAGTTTTGGGTTGGTGTGGAGGAAGGGCAGGTAGTTCAGTTAGATGATGTGCTGTACACAGAAGATGAAGTTGGTAGCCAGAGGGTTAAGTATTATGGTATTGTGAACGAAGTTAATAAATTTCTTGAAGGTGCGGAGTTTGTATACGATGCCCATCTGGTGAACAAGGGGGTTATACCTGTAAATATAGCTTATGTGGCAAAGGTTAATGTTACAAGAATAGAGCCAGAAGTTTTCGCCCCACCTTCTCCGGGCGACCCTGTATATAGAGCAAAGGGCAGGGAGTTTGAAAGAGCCCTCTACTATGACCAAATGAAGGAAAAAATTCCTGCAGGCATAGATAGAAATGGAAACGTGGTTTATGTAAACTACAACTTCATAAACGGTGTGGAAGGAGCCCATGTAAGTATATCGGGCATGTCTGGTATAGCTACAAAAACCTCCTATGCCCTTTTTCTCCTTTATTCAATCCTTGAAAAGGCTAACGACAGGGACAAGGTGCATGGAATAATCTTTAACGTCAAGGGCAAAGACCTCCTGTGGCTTGATAAGAAAAACAAAACCTTTGATGAGGAGAGCAATAAGGTCTATGAAGCCATGGGGCTTAGAGCTGAACCCTTTAAGAACGTAAAGTTTTATGTGCCACCATCCTATAATGATCCAAATACTCCCGATTGTGAAAGGTTAGACAAAGAAGCAGTTGTACCCTTCTATTGGAGCATAAGAGAGTTTGCGGAAGATGGACTTATAAGGTTCATGTTTACTGAGGGCGAAGAAGGTGTTTCCAACATACACTATGTAATAGATAGAGTTTCTAACAAACTCTACCTCCTTGCCCAAAACAGTCCTCAGGGGCGTCTTTTGGATGATTTTTCAAGAGACATAGAGGGCTTAACGGACCTTGAGGAGCGTCTTGAGGAAGCTATAAGGGACAAAGAACAAAACAAGAACTCAGAGCTTTATAGGAGCTGGTTTGGAGATGCTCAGGTTCAGACAGCCTACGCCTTCTTTAGAAGATTTAGCAGGGCATGTATGCACATAAAAAGGTTGATAAGAGATACATCAAGCCCACCTAAATGGGAAGAGAACCGCCTATCTGTTATAGACATAAGCGGTCTGCATAGTATAGGGAAAATGTTTGTGGTTGGATCAATACTTAAGAGAGTCTTCAGAGAGAAAGAAAACATAGGCAAACCCTATCCTAAAGTTTTTGTCGTTCTTGACGAACTTAACAAGTATGCACCAAAGGAAGGTTGGAGTCCTATCAAGGATGTGGTGCTGGATATAGCAGAGAGAGGTAGAAGCCTTGGAGTGGTACTTATAGGTGCCCAGCAGACAGCCAGTGAGGTGGAAAAGAGAGTGGTGGCAAACTCAGCCCTAAAGGTGTTGGGAAGGATGGACTCAAGCGAGGTGCTCGGCAAGGAATACGAGTATCTTACAGGGAACTTCCGCCAAAGGGCTATAATGCTAAAGAAGGGCACCATGATACTCTACCAGCCTGATATACCAAACCCTATGATAGTTAGATTTCCAAAGCCTGCATGGGCAACAAGGTACTCTGAAGTGGAGGAGGAGGTCTATGTTCCTAAGGATTTTGGTAATTTTTAGTGTGTTTGTGAGCTTTGCCTTTTCTCAGAAGGCTGTTGTTAGGGTAGGAAAGTATCCAGAAAAGGAGCGTATAGTTCTCCAATTGGATAAGGGTGTAGATTACAAGGTTTTTACCCTTGAAAACCCCAAGAGAGTTGTGGTGGATATTATGGAAGATGTCAATATAAACCTTCCCGCAAACATGCAAGGTCGTATTGGTAAGCATCATTGGGGTACGAGGTTGGTTTTTGAGAGAAACTTTCAAGACATAAAAGCCTTTTCTCTGCAAGAGCCATTCAGGATAGTTATAGATGTATACACGGGGACATATATAGAAAGGGCGGTTGCAAAGGTGGAGGAAAGGGATGAACTTATAGAGATAATAGACCCTGTATTTGTAAGAATACTGCGTCACACTAACATGGCTCCTTCTGGTGAGAGAGTGGTTAATGAGGTAAGAAGAGGGCAGGTGATAACTCAAAGAAGAGTTGTAGTAATTGACCCAGGGCATGGAGGACACGATCCAGGGGCTATAGGTTTTATGCAAATAAAAGAAAAGGATGTGGTGCTTGCTATTGCTAAAAGGCTTGCCAATTACCTTGAGGAAGATGGAAGGTTTAGAGTAATAATGACTCGTAAAGATGATACCTTTATACACCTTCATGAAAGGGCAAACATAGCTCTAAGAAACAAGGCAGACCTTTTTATAAGCATACACGCGGACGCTCATCCGCAGAGGTCTCCAGAGGCACGAGGGACAACCATCTTTGCCATATCCTCAGAAGCAGCTCAAAGAAGACGTCAGCAGATAGTTAGCAACCATAGCTACGCAAGCCTCGTTTTCGGAAGGGACGATATACCCACATCCGCAAGGGCAGTGCTGGCAGACCTTGCCATGGATATAACGCTTAATGAAAGCGTGGTTTTTGGAAATAGAATCGTCAAAGTGGTAAGGAGAGAACTTGGCAGGGATGTGTACTTCAGAGGCATACAGAGGGCAGGCTTTGCGGTGCTTAAAACCCCTGGCATACCTTCAGTCTTAGTAGAGGTGGGTTTTATGACAAACCCCCAAGAAGCTCTGATGATGTCTGACAGGGACTTTCAGGATAGCTTTGCAAAGTCTTTATATCTTTCAATAGTAGAATACTTTTTCCCTACCGCTCAGAAGGTCACCTCAGTCCAAGAAACTTATGGACCTGTGGGACAACCCTAACTTGATAACCCATCTCTAAGAGTGTTAGTTGTATGTTAAGGGCTTTTTCTAGAAAGCTTTTTTTATTTCCCTCTGGCTGTAGCACTACCACATCTCTCTGGAGAAAGTCAGAAAACTCAAGAAGCACATCAAGGCTCAGCTCCTGGTCTACTACAAACTTTAGCTCCTTTGCATACTGTCTTATCTTTGGATGCACAAACCATCCTGCGACCGCCTTTGGAGAACAGGTTATATGAATTTGTGGTGCAAGCTCTCCTATAGCGTCCTGCCACAGTGTACCATTTGTCTCTATCTGAACAGACTTATCTCTTTTTAGGAGGTCCTCCACAAGCAAGGGTAGAGATTCTTCTGTAAAAGGTTCTCCGCCCGTTATAACTACATGTCTGTGAGGATACTTGTCAACTTCTTTTAGAAGCTCCTCTAAACCTATAGAAGTTTCTCTAAAGGCTAAGGCAGAAGGCTGGTCACACCAAGGACATCTGAGATTACAGCCCTGCAGTCTAATAAAGAGGCTTGGCGTTCCCACCAAAAGCCCTTCTCCTTGTATGCTTGGGTATATTTCATTGACGCTTATTGAGGCTTTTCTAATTTCACTTCGTAGCATTCTATAATATCACCTACCTTCACGTCGTTGTAGTCCTTTAGCTTTATTCCACATTCAAAACCCTTAGCCACTTCCTGCACATCTTCCTTGTATCTTTTCAGGCTTTCTATCTTACCATCAAAGACCACAACACCGTTTCTCACAAGCCTTGCCCTTGCGTTTCTGAGTATCTTTCCGTCAAGCACATAGCATCCAGCTACCGTGCCTGCACCCTTTATCTTAAAGGTAGCCCTTACCTCCGCAGATCCATGAACCACCTCTCTCTCCACAGGCTTTAGCATACCCTTGAGGGCTTTTTTCACATCCTCTATAGCTTCGTATATGATTCCATAGAGCCTTATGTCTACCTTCTCCGCCTCCGCAGTTTCCCTTGCCTTTATGTCCGGACGGGTGTTAAAGCCGATTATAACCGCACCACTCGCCTTGGCAAGCATAACATCGTTTTCCGTTATGCCACCCACATCCCCGTGTATTATCCTTACAGAGACCTCGGGTGTGGAAAGCTCAGAGAGAGACTTCTTCAAGGCTTCCAAAGAGCCAATTGTATCCGTCTTTAGTATGAGCTTTAGCTCCTTTAGTTCTCCTTCTTGTATCTTTTTAAAGACCTCCTCAAGCACAAAGCCCTTTGCAACCTTTTCTATCTGCTCCTTTTTGATTTTTCTCTGTTCTGCTATCTGTTTGGCTTTTCTTTCGTCCTCAACCACCCTCAGCTGATCGCCCGCCATAGGAAGTTCTTCAAAACCCAGCACCTCAACTGGCACAGATGGTCCTGCTTCTTTGACTTTCCTGCCCTTGTCATCAAACATAGCCCTAACACGCCCGTAGGTAGTCCCAGCCACAAAGACATCACCAAGTTTAAGAGTTCCCTCTTGCACCAGCACCGTTGCCACCACGCCCCTCTGCTTGTCAAGTTTAGATTCTATTATTGTCCCCCTTGCTGGCTTATTAGCATTTGCCTTTAGCTCAAGCAGGTCTGACACCAAGAGTATGTATTCAAGCAAAGTCTCTACGTTCTGCCCCGTCTTGGCAGAAACATCCACAAACACCGTATCTCCACCCCATTCTTCCGGTATTAGTCCAAGCTCAGAAAGTTCTCTCCTTACCCTCTGAGGGTCAGCCCCCGGCTTGTCTATTTTATTGACCGCTACTATTATAGGCACATTAAAGGCTTTGGCATGGTTTATGGCTTCCACAGTTTGTGGCATTACGCCGTCGTCCGCAGCAACCACCAAAACTGCTATGTCCGTGACTTGAGCCCCTCTTGCTCTCAAAGAGGTAAAGGCTTCATGACCAGGTGTGTCCAAGAAGGTTATCTTCCTTCCATCGGGCATCTCCACCGCTGACGCACCAATATGTTGGGTTATGCCACCCTTTTCTCTCTCCGCAACCCTTGTCTTTCTTATGGTATCTAAAAGGGTAGTTTTTCCATGGTCTACGTGTCCCATAACCACCACCACTGGAGGTCTTGGTTCTCCGCCCTCTTCAGAGACCTCTATTTGCTCTTCCTCCCTTATTTCCTCCGACTTTATCTCCGCAAGAAATCCAAGGGCTTCCGCTACTTGAAGTGCCACATCGGAAGGAACTGTCTGGTTTATTGTGGCGAGTATCCCCCTCTTGAGAAGCTCCGCCATTATTTGGTTAGGAGGAGTTTTCAGAAGGTCAGCAAGCTCTCTTACCGTTATCACTTCTGGAATTTGAACTATCTTTATTTCTTCTTCCTTTTCTTCCTTCTTTTCTTTCTTTACTGGCTGTTGGAGTTTTTTAAGCATTTGCTCTTCAGTTTTGCTGAGCTTCTCCTTTGGTTGTGGTTTTTGAACTTTTTCTTCTATTTTTTGCTCACGAGGCGGAGGCATGGGTGGTGGTGCAGGAACCCTTACTGGGAATGGTCGTCTTTCCTCTGCCCTTCTTGGTCTCTCCCTTTCCTCTGCCCTTTCTTGCCTTGGAGGTGGTGCTTCCCTTGCTGGCTGTCTTGCCCTTTCATGATATCTCTTATCCCTTTGCCTTTGGTCTTTGTATCTTTTCTCTTCCCTTTTTGGCTTGGTTTTTTCTTCTTTTTGCTTTTCTTCTTTGGACTGCTCAGAAACTACTACGGTCTCCTCTTTTGCTACTGCTTTGCTTCCATTTTCTACCGGCTTTTCCTTAGGAACAGAAAAATGGTCATAAACTATCTGAAGCTCTTCCTCATCAAGGTAGGCAAAGTTTCCCTTGTTTATACCCCATCCTTTGAGAACCTCTCTTACCTCTTTGACTGGAACACCAAGCTCTTTTGCCACATCTTGAACCCTTAATTTTCCCATAGCTTATAATTATAAGCCTAAAATGTTGTCCGTCCTAATCTGCACGAAAAACGAGGAGAAAAACATAGAAAGGGCTATAAGGAGCGTGCAGGGGCTTGCGGATGAGGTTATTGTGGTTGATTCTGGTTCAACAGATAGAACCGTGGAAATAGCAAAGGAGCTTGGGGCAAATGTCTTTTTTAAAGAATGGGAAGGATATCCAAATCAACTAAACTACGGCGTAGGTCTTTGCTCTGGAGATTGGGTGCTTGTGCTTGATGCGGATGAGGAAGTTTCTAAGGAGCTAAGGGAAAACATAAAGGAAGCAATCCAAAGCCCAAAGCATGATGTTTACATGGTTAGCAGACGTACTTATTACTTGGGAGATTTTTTAAAACACGCATGGTATCCCGAGTGGAGGATTAGGCTTTTTCGTAAAGGAAAGGTAAGGTTTGAAGGACTGCTCCACGAAAGGGCTATATTTAGCGGTAGTGTAGGAAGGTTAAAGGGAGACCTCTATCACTATTCATACAAAAGTCTAAAAGACCAGTATTTAAAAACGGTGTATTACGCATATACAATGGCGGAAATTATGAAAAGTGAAGGCAAAAGGTTCAAGTTATACAAGCTAATTTTCAATCCTCTGTGGCATTTTGTTAAGGTATACCTTGTCCAATTGGGCTTCCTTGATGGTCTAAGAGGCTTTATGGTTGCCCTTTCTGCCTTCTTTTACACCTTCCTTAAGTATAAGTTTCTCTACGAGCTTGAGCTAAAGGAGAAGGTTTCCAAGTTATGGTAAGCGTGGTTATACCCGTCTATAACGGAGAGCATTACATAGCACAAGCCATACAGTCAGTGCTTGAGCAAAGCCTAAAGGTTGACGAAATAATAGTTATAGACGATGCATCAACAGATAGGACGGAGCAAGTAATAAAGAGTGAATTTTCTCGTTGGGTGCATTACCATCGCAACCCAAAGAACATGGAAAGGTGCTACTCAAGAAACCTTGGAGTTAGCTTAGCAAAGGGTGAATATGTCTTTTTTCTTGACCATGATGACCTCTGGGAAAAAAAACATGTGGAGAAACTAAGAGAAGCTTTAAAAGTTGCGGACATGGTTTACAGCTTTCCGAGAACCCTTGTGGATTCGGAGGGTAAAATTCTGAGGGTTTCAAGAAAAAAGATACCAAAAGACTACAAAATTTTAGTGTTTTCCGGAATGGTGGGCTACCCATCTGCTACCGCTTTTAGAAAAGAG
>JAXSOP010000001.1:0-47210 GCA_037926125.1 Aquificaceae bacterium | reverse complement strand
TGAAAAGACCCATGAAGATATTGCCAAAGATGTGGGAAGCGTTAGGGTAGTGGTAAGTAGGGTTCTAAAGGACATTGAAAGGGATGGACTTATAGAGGTCTGCAGAGGAAGGATATTTATTAAGGACTATGATGCTCTGAAAAGGCGGGCAGGAATAACCCGCCCCTGAGCTTTACTTAGTCCAAACAGAAAAGACAAAGTCCTTGTCTTTTACCTGAGCGTGACAAGCATGGCAGTCCTTTGCCATGTCCTTGACCAAGTTGTTGCCCTTACCATCGTAGCCATAGTAGCCCCAGCCGTCGGTAGCCTTGTACTTCTTGCTATCTTTTACCATAAAGGCTTCTATCCTCTTTGCACCCTCTACATAGGCACCGTTATCGAGCACATGCTCGTAAAAGACTATGGCTATAACCGTTCCATCTGGAAAGACCCTTTTTCCATCCTTCTTTATGGTCTCCAAGCCCTTATCGTTCACATAAACATGGTGAACACCGCTGAAGGGGTTAAAAAGGGGATGCTTCTGGTCAAATATTACCATACTCTTTACATGGTTCCAGCTCCTGTATTTCTCAGGAGCTACCTTGAAGGCTTCTGCAAGGGCAAGGCTAAAACCTGCAATGATTCCCAAAGCTAAAAGTTTCTTCATGACAGCACCTCCTTAAAGGTTTTGTTTAAATTATGAGATGTATCTTTTCTGTTGTCTGTAACAAAGTTACAAATTTTTCAAAGGGTTTTTGATGATTGTTTTAAAAAATCTAATGATATGTCTTGGAAGTTGCTCTATATTAGTAAGCCATGAAACCAAAAACTAAAGGAGGTTAACCATGGATAGAAGAACGCTTCTTAAGGGAGCAGTGTGTGGAATTACGCTTATGGCTACGCCCATCAGCACTGTTTTAAGCAAGACATCACAAAATAAAAAAGCTTTAAAGTTGACCTACTACACGGAATTACCCTACAAAGACCTTGTAAGGTTGTGGGTCCCAGTCCCTATGAACACCTCCTATCAGAAGCTCGTTGATGTGGATGTAAGGAGTAATGCTTCCAGAATTCTTATGACAGAGGAAAATATCTATAAGACCCCTATTCTGTATTTAGAATTTCAGGGTGGTTCAGAAAGAAACTTTGCAGAGGTTAGCTTCCATGTAGAAATTTGGAATAGAGATAAGATAGATTGGAAAACTATACCTGCTAATAATAGAAGAATACCAGAGGATGTGGCTCTTTATCTCAAGCCAACAGAACATATACAGACAGATGGTATAGTTAAAGAATACGCAGATAAAATAACAAAGGGAACAAAGACGGATTTAGAAAAAGCAAGGGCGATATATAACTGGGTTGTAGAAAACACCTTTAGAGACCCAAAAGTTCTGGGTTGTGGTGTCGGTGACGTGAAGAGTATGCTGGAAAGCGGATATTTTGGCGGAAAGTGCACAGATATAAACTCTCTGTTTGTCGCACTATGTAGAGCATCTGGTATACCTGCAAGGGAAATATTTGGGATAAGGGTGTTGCCTTCTGAGCTTTCAAAGGGAATATCCTCTGTTCAAGGTGATGCCACAAAAGCACAGCATTGCAGGGCAGAATTTTATCTGGGCAGATGGATACCTGCAGACCCTGCGGACGTAAGGAAGCTAATACTTGAAGAACAGCTTGACCTAAAGCATCCCAAAGTGGCACAGATAATAGAGTTTATGTTCGGCGGGTGGGATGTCCACTGGGTAGCCTTTAACTATGCAAGGGACTTTAAGCTGAAGCCTCCCATGTCCAGCGTAGAACCACTCAACGAATTCATGTATCCTGTTGCGGAAGTGGGAGGCAAGGCAATAGACAAATACAAGCTTACTTTTGAACATTCTAAGTACAAGGTGCAGGTAATATAGATATTAGGGTGGATGCCCTTCGGGGCATCACCCCGACACTAATACCATCTTCTCCTATATAGTCTTTTTGCGAGTAAATACCCGACCACGAACCCACCTATGTGAGCAAACCAAGCGACTCCACCAACACCAGAGAGTGGAAGGGTTATAAGCCCATTTATAACCTGTATAAGTATCCATAAACCTATGAAGAAGACCGCAGGAAGCTCCATAAAGGTGAGGAAAAAGAAAATGGGAACCAAGGCAAGGATTCTCGCATGTGGGAACATCCACAGGTATGCACCAAGCACACCGCTTATGGCACCGCTGGCTCCCACCATTGGGATATTGGCTCCGCCAAAAACAAAGCTAACAAGCATCTGAATTGTTGCCGCACCAAGACCTGACAGAATGTAAAAGACGAGATACCTAAGCCTCCCTAACCTATCCTCTACATTATCTCCAAAGACCCACAAAAACCACATATTGCCTATTATGTGAAGCCAACTACCATGTAGAAACATGTGAGTCAGGACCGTCTGAGGTCTTTCAAAAAGGTTAACTGGCACAAGTCCGTAGTGGTACATGAAGAGGTTTAGACCTTCATCAGAAAGGCTTACCTCGTAAAACCACACAAGAGAGCAGATTATTACTATGCTGAGGTTTACCACAGGAAAGCTTCTGTGTGGATTTAAATCCCTTATGGGTATCATGCCAATAGTTTAAAATCTTTAGTGTGTTAACCGCAAGAGAAATAAAAAAGAATTTTAAAAATAGGGAAATTTTAAAGGGTATAGACCTTGAGCTTAGAAGAAGTGAGATAGTAGGGCTTCTTGGTCCAAACGGTGCAGGTAAGACAACCCTGTTCAACTGTCTTGTAGGGTTTTTAGCTGTTGATGGTGGAAAGATAGAGCTTGACGGTGAAGATATAACCCACATGCCAGCCCATAAAAGGGCAAGGAGAGGTATTACGTTCCTACCTCAAGAGCACACCCTTTTTGAAGAACTCACAGTCCTTGAGAACCTTCTCATATTCCTTGAATTTTTTGAAGAAGGAAAAGAGTCACAGCTTGCAAGGGCAGAAGAGCTTCTAGTAGACTTTGGACTGTGGGAACTAAGAGACCAAAAGGCAGGCAGGCTCTCTGGAGGTCAAAAGAGAAGGCTTGAGGTAGCCAGGTCTCTTATACCAAAACCTAAATACATCTTCTTTGATGAGCCTTTTACAGGTATTGACCCCATCATGATTTCAGATATAAGGTCAATCATACTTAGCCTTAAGCGTCAAGACATAGGAGTACTTATAACAGACCACAATGTGAGGGAAACAATAAGGATGGTGGATAGGGTTTACATAATAAGCGATGGCAAAATATTGGCTGAGGGTGAACCCCACGATGTGAGCGAAAGGGAAGATGTTAGAGAAGTATACTTAGGCAAGGACTTTAGCTGGTAGGTTTATATATCAACCCTCTCCAAAGCACAGCCCAAGTGAAATAAAACCAGATAACCATATAAGGCATACTTGATATGTAGGCAAGGACTCCGCCAAAAGCATCCGCAAAGGTCATCCAAACAAGGCTAAAGGGAAGTAAGACAAATATCCTTTTGAGAGCACCTTCTGAAAGCAAGTCCAAAATGGAAACACCCTGCACTCCTGAGAACTTCCAGTTGTAGATAATTCTTGGATAAAGATGGCTGAGCCCTCCCATTATGGTTATACCAGTAAAGCCATAGACAAGTATGTCAAAGTGTAGTGATATCAAATAGGAAACAAGGCCTTCTCCAGCCATGACTGAACCAAGCAAAAGACCGAAAGGAAGCGTAACTAAAGCAAGTATGAAATACCTTACTACTAGGGGTATCTCCTTTGGCATGCGTCTTTTTGAAAACACCGAATAGAGGATATATAAAAAGTATCCTGAAAAGGCAAGCACTAGAAGGCTTGCAAGGGAGACAAGCCTGTAATCAGGCAGGTAAAAGCTAAGGAGAAAGGGAGGAAGGTAAAAGAGGCTAAGATAGAAAAGTCTTCTGCTAAGGACTATGTTTAGAGGCTCCATGTATAGCATGGGTATCCATGCAAGCTCCACGCCAATGACCACATTAAGCATAAAACCCAAGGTAAGTGTATGCACAGCAAGAGCAAATGGAACAAAACCAAGTTCTGAGAGAAGGAGAAAAAAGCTTGCAAGTAGAAAATAAAGGGTACCAAGACCTATAAACTTGACGGTTATAGCCTGCCAGTTCCTAATGGACAAAAGTATGTTCACCACAAACAGCAGTGAGGTAATAGCATACACAAAACTGCCATAGAGCCATTGAAAACTATAAAACAGGAAAGAAGCAAATATGCTAAGAAGAAAAACCGCATAAGAAAGCCACGCAAACCTAAGGGGTTTACCCTGAGAGTTTGGGACTATCTGATAAATGGCAGACATTATTGTATGGGCTATAAAACCAAAGACAGCAGTTATCCATACAGCTTTAGGCTCAAGTTGAAGGTTCTTGACCACTAAGGAATATAAAAGGTCCAACACCGCAAGAAAGAAAAAGGGTATGCTCACCTTTGATACATAGAACATGCATTATATAGTAAACAATTACTTATCGTCTGTCAAGTAAGGCTGACAGAAAGCAGTGTTCAAAATTGCAAACAGCCTATAATAGAGAAGCATGGAGATAAAAACCCTCATAAGCGACATAAACCTAAGAGAAGACAGACTGCCACCCGGTCAAAGGTGGATATCCGCACCCATAGTCTACGATATAGTGGATGAAATTCCTCGATGGGACATGGAGCAGTATCGCTTTAGGGTCTTTGGGCTTGTGGAAAATCCCTTGGAGTTTAGTTATGAGGAAATACTTAAGATGCCCCCTGTGGAGCTTATAGCGGACTTTCACTGTGTGACTCGCTGGAGTGTAAAGGAAATAAAATGGGAAGGTGTGCAGACCTTACATATACTGAGCCTTGCAAAACCAAATCCTGAGGCTAAATATGTTATGGTTCATTGTCTTGAAGGATACACCACCAATTTGCCCATTGAATACCTCTATGAGGAAGACAGTATACTTGCATACAAGATGTATGGAAAACCCATACCACTAAGACATGGCTACCCTCTTAGGCTTGTAGTCCCAAAGCTATACGCATGGAAAAGTGCCAAGTATGTATGGGGTATAGAGATTCTAAAGGAAGATGCTCCCGGCTTTTGGGAGCAGAGGGGCTACAACATGAGAGGAGACCCATGGAAGGAAGAGCGTTATTGGTAAGGCTAAACCGGTACCTTTCCATGTGCGGGGTTGCTTCAAGAAGGAAGGCAGATGAGCTTATATTAGAGGGGAAAGTCAAAGTAAACGGGCTCGTTGTAAGGGAACTGGGGTGGAGGGTAGACACGGAAAGGGATGTGGTGGAGATAGATGGAAAAGAAGTAAGACCATTAAGACACAGATATATAATCCTATACAAACCTTGCTGTTATCTTACCTCCCTTGGCGACGCTAAGGATGGCAAAAAGACCATAAAAGAGCTTATCAAGGATATTCCCGAAAGGGTATATCCAGCAGGAAGACTTGACTACAACGCGGAAGGGCTTCTCATACTTACCAACGACGGAGAACTTGCAAACAGAATAATGCACCCAAGACACAAACTTCCAAAGGTCTATTTAGTCTGGGCTTCTGGAAAAGTAAGCAAAGAAACCCTTGAGGCTATGAAAAAGGGTGCAAACCTTGAAGATGGCTTTGCAAAACCAGACAGCGTAAAGCTCTTAAAACACCTAAAAGATACCAGCCTTTTGGAAATAGTCTTTCACGAAGGTAGAAAGCACATAGTCAAAAGGTTTGTATCTTACTTTGGACACAAGGTCATTAGGCTTAAAAGGACTGCCATAGGTCCTATAAAACTTGGAAACCTAAAACCTGGAGAGTGGAGAGACATGACAAGAGAAGAGTTAAGAAACCTCCGCAAAGCCCTCCACATTAAACCTGTGGGTAGGAGATAGGCATGGAAAATATCCTAAGGCTTATAGCCCTTTTTCTTGTTTTATTTTTTGGGTTTATGCTAAGCTTGAGATTTTACGCAAACCTAAGGAGCAAAAAGATGCAAGGCAGAAAAATTGACCTCCTTACAGAAGGAGTTGTTTACTTCTATTCCGAAAGATGTGGAGCGTGTAAGCTAATGAAGCCAGAAATAGAAAAGCTCAAAGAAAAAGTAAAGGTTTTGGAGGTTGATGTGGCAAGGTCGGAAGGTTTTCACACTGCAAGAGAGCTAGGAATATTGGCAACGCCAACCACACTTGTGATTAAGGATGGTATAATAAAAAAAGCCTTTGTGGGTGTTGTAAAACACCAGAGAATACTTCAGGAGGTGTAGGTTATGCAGTTCTTTCTTGACACAGGAATGGTAGATGAGATAAAACAGGCTATTGACTGGGGTATACTCGACGGCGTAACTACAAACCCAACCCTTATATCCAAGACTGGAAGACCCTTCTTGGAGGTAGCAAAGGAGATACTTCAGTTGGTAGATGGTCCTGTCAGCTTGGAGACGGTTTCAAGGGATGCGGAAGGCATGATAAAGGAAGGAAAGATGCTAGCAGAGCTTGGGGACAACGTAGTGGTAAAAATCCCCATGACCCCAGAGGGCATGAAGGCGGTTCAGGCTTTGGAGTCTGAAGGCATACCCACTAACGTCACCCTCATATTCTCACCCGCTCAAGCCCTTATAGCAGCAAAAGCAGGAGCAAGTTTTGTATCCCCCTTTATAGGCAGGATAGACGATGTCTCAAGCGATGGCATGAGGCTCATAAGAGAGGTAAAGCAGATATTTGACAACTACGACATAGTGGATACAGAAATAATAGTAGCAAGCGTAAGACATCCAATGCATGTTGTGGAGGCTGCACTCATCGGTGCGGACATATGTACCATGCCCTTCGAGGTTATGAAAAAGCTCTTCCAACATCCCCTTACTGACAAGGGTATAGAGATATTTCTAAAGGACTGGGAGAAGGTACCGGGAAGACCCTTTTAGAGCCTTCCACCGCTTAGTATTCTCAGTATATCATTCAGTATCACAAAGCCTGCAAGGACTATTATTATGGCGTAGCCTGCTTTTACCCATGCCTCCTTGAATTTGGGAGAGAAAGGCTTTCTTCTTATAGATTCCATAAGGAAAAGAAGTATGAGCCCACCATCAAGAATGGGAAGGGGTACAAGGTTAAATATGGCAAGTTGAACAGATATAAAAGCCATCATACCTATAAAGGGAATTAGACCATGCTGTGCGGATTCGCCAGCCAGTTGAGCTATGGCGATTGGTCCTCCTAAGGTTTTTATGGAAAGACCACCAGTTACAAGGCTCCACAAAGCTTTCAGGGATAGTAGGCTAAGCATGTATGTCCTCTGAAAACCCTCCGAAAGAGCCTGTAGGGGGGACTCTTTGGTTTTCATTGTCTCCACATAGGGAGCTATACCCAATATAGGCATTCCAGTTCTTGGGTCAACCTTAGGAATAACCGTCTTTTCTTCAATGGAGTCTCCTCTTTGTATGGTTAACAGAACGGGTCTATCTTTTGACTCTCTTACATGTTTTACAAGCTCATACCAGCCCCTTATTTCTTTACCGTTAACCTTGAGTATTTTATCTCCAGCCTGCAGTCCCACTTGAGATGCTGGGCTGTCCTCTATAACCTTTCCCACAATTGCAGGAAGCCAAGGCTCAGCTCCAAAGCCGGCGGATTTGCTAATGCTATCCTTAAGGAAAAGGTTTATTTCCTCTTCATCTCTTAGCACCTTAACGCTCCACTCCTTGGCAAGTATGTTTTCAAAGACCGTGCTTTCAACCTCCTTCCAGTTTTGCACCTTTTTTGAATTTATTTCCAGTATTATGTCTCTTTCCTTTATACCAAGCTTATAAGCTATGCTGTTCTCTACCACATGACCTACAAGAGGTTTTTCATAAACATACTTTGGCACCTGTCTGCCAACCATAGCTATCAGGGCAAAGAGCAAGATTGCAAGTATAAAGTTAAATAGTGGACCACCAAAGGCTATGAGTATCTTCTGCCAGTTAGGCTTTGAGGAAAAGGCTCTTTTGTCCTCAATTTGTTCCTCTTCACCGTAAAGCTTTACAAATCCTCCCAAGGGGAGTGCAGATAGCCTGTATTCTGTCTCCCCCACCTTTTTGCTAAGAATCACTGGACCAAAACCAATGGAGAATATCTCCACCTTAACACCAAAGAGCTTAGCCATAAGAAAATGCCCGAGCTCATGAAACCATATAAGCACACCTATAAGAATCAAAAAAGCTAATACATACTCCATGTTTACCTCCTATACAAGTCCTTCTTCCCTTAATATTTTTTCTATCTCAGGGTCCTTTTTGGCAAGTTTTTTCATAACTTTCTCTAACTTCTCTTCCCCTTCTTCTATCTCTCTAATCTTCTTTGCTACAGGCTCAACTGCAGTCCTTATGTCCCATATTACAAAACCTATGAGAATTCCCACACCTCCAAATAATATGCCAAAGCCCCAGTATAGGAATGTTCTTAGTTCATCAAATTGTCTTTGAGTATCCCTTTTAAGTTCGTCTATCTGTTTCCGTAAATGTCTTTGCCCCTCCTCAAGTTTTTCTACTTTTAGTTCCACATTCCTTAGCCTATCCCTATCCTCTTGAGTGAATGGCACTTCTTTTGACAGTGCAATGCTAAATAACATAATAAATAGCAACAAAATCCTCATATTAGTCCTCACTCAGTCTTCTATAACTTTAACTATAACCTTTCTTTCTCTGGGTCCGTCAAACTCCGCAAGAAAAACCGCTTCCCACGTGCCAAGGACAAGGTCTCCATTCTCTATGGGTATGACCCTTGAGTTGCCTATTATGGCACTTCTTATATGTGCTGCAGAGTTTCCTTCTGAGTGGGCGTAGTTATCCCTCCACGGTATAAGTTTTTCTACAGAGTAAGCTATGTCCCTTATTACGTCTGGGTCTGCACCTTCGTTTATGAAAAGGCAGGCAGTAGTATGGGGAACATACACAATACATATGCCAGACCTTACGCCCAAATTTTTCACTATTTCCCTGACCTGATTGGTTATGTTTACAAAGCTCGTGTGCTTGGTTGTTCTTACTTTTATTACCGCCATGCTATCTAAGGGTTATTTTAAATATGCACCTTTCATGTCCTTGAGCCCTGCAGGCAACCTCCTTAACGCTTATCTTTTTATCAAGTAGCTCACTAAGAAAACCCTCAAAGAAACCAGCCATTGGCTCACAAACAGGGCTTTTGCTACTACCTACCGCCTCCACCAATATAGAGCCGTCAACTCTTATCTCCATTTTATCAAGGTCATATTCAAAAACATCCAAAAGCCTTGAGGATTCCGCGATAACCGTTAGCAAGTCAATGGCTTCGTCCAGCCTGTCTGTGTATATGCCATACCTTTCTTTTAGTATCTTCGCCCCCTTTTTCCCTCCATAATGGGTTGCCTTTTTTATTACCTTGTCTACTCCTAATTTACTCAGCTTGTGTATATCTCTGTAGCCATCAACTAATGCAGCACGGTGGACAAGGACAGATTCCCTCTCAATGGCTTCCGCCAGTGCCCTGAATTTATCCTTTAGATATTCCATCCCATACTCCTTAGCTTCTGCATTCCTTCTTCAGATATTTTATCCCTGCTCCAAGCAGGCTCAAATACAAAGTTTATCACAACATCCGACAACTGAGGAAAATTTCTAAGCAGGTGTTCCCTTATATGCTCCGCAAAAAAGCCCTTTGCAGGACAGGAGGGGACTGTTAGGGTCATATCCACATAGGCTATTCCGTCCTTTACTTGCACACCGTATATAAGTCCAAGGTTCACTATGTCTATGGGTATCTCTGGGTCTTTTATCTCCTTTAGCTTTTCCAAAATTTCAAGTTCCATTGGAATAAATATAGGATTTTTCCCAGTCTAAGGCAGTTTTTATGATAAAGTCCAAGCTATCATACTGGGGCTTCCAGCCAAGAACCTCTCTTGCCTTTTGGCTATCTGCCACAAGCAGGGGTGGGTCTCCTTCTCGTCTTGGTGCATTTCTTACCTCAAAGTCCACACCAGAAACCTCTTTAACCTTTTGTATTACCTCAAGCACTGAGTATCCTTTGCCATATCCCACATTAAAAACATCGTTTCGCCCATTACTCATTAGGTAGTCTAAAGCCTTTAAATGAGCCTCGCACAAGTCCATAACATGCACATAGTCTCTTATGCAAGTCCCATCTGTTGTAGGATAATCTGTTCCAAAGACTTCCATGTAGGGGAACTGACCAGTCGCGGTCTTTACCGCCCTTAGGATAAGATGTGTTGGCTCTTTGCTAACTTGTCCAATTTTCCCTTCTGGATCCGCACCTGCCACGTTGAAGTATCTGAGAATAGCATACTTTAAACCTGTGGCATAAGAAAAGTCTCTTATCGCCTGCTCCGCAAATAGCTTGCTCCAGCCATAGGGGTTAATTGGCTTTGTGGTGTCCTCCTCTTTTACTGGGACTCTCTTTGGTATGCCATAAACTGCAGCAGTGGAAGAGAATATAATATACTCTGTTCCAGCCCTTTGCATTGCCTGAAGAAGGTTTAGCGTTCCCATGAAGTTATTTTCGTAGTATAGCAGGGGTTTTCTAACACTTTCTGGGACTTTTACCTTTGCAGCAAAGTGGATAACCGCTTCTGGTTTGAACTCAAGTAGGACTTCCTCAAGGGCTTTGTAGTTGAGAAGGTCTACCACTTTAAGGTCTCCATATAGTACAGCCCAGGGGTTGCCCTCTGAGAGGTTATCTAAGGTAAGTACTTGATATCCTCGCTCGCCTAAGAGTTTTACCATATGGGAGCCTATATAGCCCGCTCCTCCCGTCACCAATATTCGCATTTTGGAATTATATCATTCCTCGAGGTTTTCAGCCAGATAGTCCGCTAAGTGCAGAACCTCCTGCCTAGTTTTATGTTTTTTAACTCCATCCTTTAAATTAAGCACACAGCCTGGGCAAGTAGTAAGCACCACATCCGCTTGAGTTTTCTGCAGGTCTTGGATTTTTTCTTTTTGTATCTGGTCTGACATTTTGGGGTTTGTGATGGAGAAAAGCCCTGCAAAGCCACAGCAAGATTTGTCCTTTTCTGCCCTTCTTACTTCATCGCCCTCAATCCTTTCCATTACACCGTAAAAGACTTTGTCACTTGTTTTCATGGCACTGTAGGAGTGGCATGGCACATGGAAGGTGAGCTTTTTGCCAGAGCCTTTAAACTTAAGTGGGCTCTTAAACACTATCTCCGCAAAGTCGTAAACTGGTTTCTGTAGTTTGTAGTCTTCTTGCAAAGCCCCACCGCACGTGGGACAAGCAACCACCACTGCGTCAAACTCATATTTTGCCATCTCTTTAAGGTTATGGTCTCTTAGCTTTTCAAAGGCAGGAAGGTTTCCAGAGTAGTAATGGGGCGCACCACAACATTTTATGTCCTCTGGGACAACCACCGTGTAGCCAGCTTTGTTCATGAGCTTTATAACATTTTCGCCCGTCTTCCCATAAAAGGCATCTATCATACAGCCCGTGAAAAAGAGGAGCTTTCCCCTTTCTTCTTGAGCTTTAAAGACCTTACCTCTTAGTCCAAAAGCCTCTGCAGTGGGCTTTGGCATAAATTTGACCGCACCGGTGGGAAAGGGTGTTTTTATTTCTCCAAAAGGCAAGGGACTAAGAAGTTTACCAGCTAACTTTACCACCTTTCTACCTGCCTTTGACTGCAAAAGCTCCAAGGACTTCAGACCAAGGTTCTTTACTATTCCCTGTCCCAAATTGTCCCTTTGCATATTCCTTGCATGAACCAAAATCTCTTTGTATTCCACATTGTTGGGACATATCCACTCGCACCTTCTACACATGGCACACTGGTCCCACTGCTTGGCAACCTCTTCAGAGAGGAGCAGTTCACCCTTTACCACCATCTCTGCAAGGGCAAGCCTGCCACGGGCAAAGCCAGCTTCTTCCTGTATGTATGGGTATGTGGGACATACAGACTTACACAGTCCACACTTTACACACTTTTGAGCAAGGTCAAGGGGAATTTCTATAAACTTTTCCATAGTCTATGTAAATATAGGGCTTTTGTAGGAGGTTGAATTGACCAAAAGCAGGTTATAATTTTGTATTCTTAAGCGGGTGTGGCGGAACTGGCAGACGCGCAGGACTTAGGATCCTGTGGGGATAACCCGTGAGGGTTCGACTCCCTCCACCCGCACCAAAAAAAGGAGGTATGTATGAAGGTAAGCGTAGAAGATAGACAGGGGCTTTTTAAAGGCATTAAGGTGGAAGTTGAAGGTGATGTAGTCAGGTCTGCTCTTGATGAGGTGTATAATTACCTAAAGCAAAACGTGGAAGTGGAAGGTTTTAGAAAAGGCAAGGCGCCTTTGTGGGTTATAAAAGCTAAGTTTAGGGACTACATACGGGAGGAGGTAGGCAAAAAGGTGGCAAACGCCACCCTGGCAAGTGCAATACAAGAAAGTGGTCTAAAGCCAGTTGCGGACATATATCTTGAAAGGGTAGAGTTAGAAGAACCATCTCAAAAACTGAGCTACAGTGTATCCTTTGAAGTCCCTCCTGAGTTTGAACTGCAAAACTTAGAAGGGTTTGCGGTTGAGATAAAAAAGGTTGAGTTCAACGAGGATCTCGTAAGGCAGAAGATAGAAGAGATAAGACAAGAGCATGCGGTTTGGGAGCCTGTGGAGAGAGAAGTCAAGGAAGGAGATTTAGTGGTTGTGGACTACAAGGTTGAAGAGTTAGAGAGCGGTGAGACTACGGAGGGAGAGACCTCTGGAGTTATTGGCACAAAGACCTTTAGAGAAGAAATAGAGAAGGAGCTGATAGGCAGGAAGGAAGGGGATAGCCTCGTACTTGAAGACCTCACCCTTTACGATGTGGAGGGAAAACCCGCCGGTAAGGCAAGGGTAGAAATTACTGTAAAGGGTATAAAGGAAAAACTACTTCCAGAGTTAAACGACGACTTTGCAAAGGAGCTTGGGCTTGGTAAAACTTGGATTGAGGCGGAAGAGAAGATAAGGGAAGAGGTAAGGGCTGGTCTGGAAAACTTGAGAAAGGCTATGATATCAGATGCGGTAGCCATAAAGTTGGTTCAGCTCCACGAGTTTGATGTCCCTCAAACACTGCTCCAGAGGGAGCTATCGCATCTTGTGGAAAGAAGGGTAAGGGAACTATCTCAGTGGGGAATAGACCCCAAGTATTTGGATTACAAGACTATAGCCCAAGAGCTTACACCACAGGCAGTCTTTAACATAAAGCTCAGATACATATTAGAGAAATACGCTCAACAGAAGAACATAGAAGTCAGCACCGAAGAAATCCAGCAAAAGATAGAAGGTCTGGCACAGGCTTATGAACGTACAGTAGAAGAAATGAGGGAGTTTTTGGAAAGAGAAAACTTGCTACCAGTCCTTGAAGAGGACATAAGGAGAGAAAAGGCTCTTGAGGACATAGTCTCAAAGGCTATAGTGAAGGAGATAGAAGAGAAAAAGGAGGATAAAGATGAAAATATTTAATCAACTTGTTCCCATAGTTATTGAGCAGACTCCAAGGGGTGAAAGGGCTTACGATATATACTCAAGGCTTCTACAAGACAGAATAGTCCTACTGGGTTTCCCCATAGATGACCACATAGCTAATCTTATTGTTGCACAGCTTCTTTTCCTTGAAGCCCAAGACCCAGAAAAAGATATATACATGTATATAAATTCACCCGGTGGATCTGTCACCGCAGGCATGGCAATATATGACACCATGCAATACATAAAGCCCGATGTGGTTACCATATGCCTCGGTCAGGCAGCTTCCATGGGTGCTGTTCTGCTCTCTGCTGGTGCAAAGGGTAAAAGGTACGCCTTGCCACATTCAAGGATAATGATCCACCAACCCCTTGGAGGCATCTCAGGCCAGGCAACAGACATAATAATCCATGCGGAGGAGATAAAGAGAATAAAGAATATACTCAACGAAATTCTCTCAAAGCACACTGGACAGCCTTTAGAGAAGATTGAAAGGGATGTGGAAAGGGACTACTTTATGTCCGCCCAGGAAGCTATGGAGTACGGCATAGTAGACAAAGTTATAGAGAAAAGGAGCTAACATGTCAAAGAAAAGGCAAGAAAACCACTGCTCTTTTTGTGGAAGGTCTCAGAGCGAAGTTTTGGTGCTAATAGCAGGACCAAACGACACATTCATATGCGACAGATGCGTAGAAGTATGCAACAACATAATAAAAGACCAGAAAAAACACATTAGCTACAGCCTTTCCAAGGAAATTCCCACGCCCGAGGAAATAAAGAGACAGCTTGACCAATATGTTATAGGTCAAGAAAGAGCCAAAAAGGTCCTGTCTGTGGCGGTATACAATCACTACAAAAGAATAAGAGCAAAGGAGCTTGGTCTGAGTCTTGACGACGTGGAAGTGGAAAAGAGCAATATATTACTGATAGGTCCCACTGGCTCTGGAAAAACTCTGCTGGCAAAAACTCTGGCAAAGATATTAGACGTGCCCTTTGCCATATCCGATGCAACCACCCTTACAGAAGCAGGCTATGTAGGTGAAGATGTGGAAAACGTGCTTGTTAGGCTTTTGCAAAACTGTGGATACGATGTAAAGTCAGCACAAAAGGGCATAATATACATCGACGAAATAGACAAAATAGCCAAAAAGGCAGGCATAAACCCATCTATAACAAGAGATGTTTCTGGTGAAGGCGTTCAGCAAGCTCTTCTGAAGATAATAGAAGGGACAGTTTCCAATGTGCCACCGCAGGGAGGAAGGAAACATCCTCATCAGGAATTTATACAGATAGACACTACAGACATACTCTTTATATGCGGTGGTGCCTTTGTGGGGCTTGAGGACATAGTAAAGAGAAGGCTCGGCAAATCTGTGGTAGGCTTTGAAGCAGAGATAAGAAAGTTTGACAGAGGGGAAAACCCGCTCCACTATGTAGAAGTAGATGACCTCATACACTATGGGCTTATACCGGAATTTGTTGGCAGGCTTCCTGTGGTTGCAGTCCTTGATGAGTTGACAGAGGAGGAACTAATAAGGGTGCTTGTTGAACCAAGAAATGCACTTGTAAAGCAGTACAAGAAACTCTTTGAGATGGAGGGAGTAGAGCTTGAGTTTACAGAAGATGCCCTCGTGGAAATAGCAAGAGAATCTATAAGAAGGAAAACTGGTGCAAGGGGTCTAAGGGCTATCATGGAAGAGATAATGCTTGATGTGATGTTTGAAATACCCTCTTTGCATGATGTTAAGAAGGTGCTTGTGAGTGCGGAAGTGGTAAAAAATAAGCTAAAGCCTATATATATAATGAAAGAAGCGGTATGAAAAAGTAAGCCACGAGATACACGGATTATATACAGGTGTGAAATGCATGGAAGAACAGCATCAAGGCATAGTAGATAGAATAAACGCCATTACTAACCTGTTAAGTGTGGATAAGTTCCAAGGAGCCATAGAGTTTTACAAAAAGGAGATTGCGTCCTTTGTGGTGTGGCACTTGGGAGAAGAGGAGAGGTTTATGCAAGGGGTAGGCTACCCAGACCTTGAAGAACACAACCAACACCATAAGTGGATTATTGACCTTTTTATTAAGCTTGGTCAGGATATACAAGACAAAAAGCAAGCAAAACCAGCTTTGGCAATGTTTACAGGATGGCTTTATTTACATGTAGGCAAAAGATACGGAGAGTTCTATTAAAAAGTGCATGCATACACCTAGTTTAATGGTATGCTTTTTAGTAAGGAGGTTATGGTTATGAAAAAAGCTCTACTTATAGCTGCCCTATTTTCTGGTTTTAGCTTTGCCCAGCAGAAGTTTGCTTGCGTTGACCCCAATCGGATTCTTTCAGAATCACAGCTTGTAAAGGGTAAGGAAACACAGCTGAGAAACAAGGTGGAAGAATACCAAAAGCAGCTTGACCAAATAAATAAAAAACTTGAAGACCTCAAAAAGCAGATAGAAAGCAAGGGAATAGCTCAAAACGTAAGGGAGCAAAGGATAAGGGAATATCAAAAGACAGAGGCAGAGGGAATGGAACTTCAACAGAAGGCTCAAAAGGAACTTTCGGAAATAAAGGGCAAAATGGAAGAAGAGATAATATCGAGAGTAAGAGGGATATCAGAAGACATAGCAAAGAGACAGGGCTTTACAGGTGTTCTTGACTGCTCCGCTTTCATATACAGGTCTGCAGAGATAGATATAACTGCGGAGGTAATCCAAAGGTTGGACCAGCAAAAATGAAGCTCTTAGACCTTGCAGAGCTTTTGGAGGGTGAAGTACTTGGAACTTACAGTTTAGAGGTAGAGGGCATATCATCGCCAGAAAACCCAAAAAAAAGAACAGTTGTCTTTCTTCAAGATGTAAGAGGGGTGGAAAATTTAAAGGAGGCGGAAGTAGTCCCAATAGTATCTCAGGACATTGACTTTCCCACATACATAAAAGTCAAGAATGTGAGACTTGCCCTTGCACGTTTTTTATCTCACTTCTACCCAGAAAGACATCCCTCTGGTGTATCAGATAAGGCTCACATAGAGGATGGCGTAAAGTTAGGAAAAGATGTGTATGTAGCACCCTTTGCTTATTTGGGAAAAGATGTTGTGCTTGAGGATGGAGTGAAGGTATATCCCTTCTGCTATATAGGAGAGGGTGTAAGGATTGGCAAAAACAGCGTGCTTTTTAGCGGAGTTCATGTTTATCCTCACTGCGTGATAGGTGAAGGAGTTAGGATTCATAGCGGTTCTGTGATAGGTGCGGATGGCTTTGGCTACTACGTGGGTCCCGAAGGCATCTTTAAGCTAAACCATATAGGAAAGGTAGTTATTCAAGACCATGTGGAGATAGGTGCAAATACTTGCATAGATAGGGCTCTTATAGACCAAACAGTGGTTGGCAAGAATACAAAGATAGATAACTTAGTGCAAATAGGACATAACTGCAAGATAGGTGAGGAAAACCTCATAGTATCTCAAGTGGGTCTGTCTGGCAGTGTAAAGACGGGCAAAGGAGTTATCTTGGCAGGGCAAGTTGGCGTGGCGGACCATGTGGAGATAGGAGACGGGACGGTTGTATCCGCAAAGGCGGGTGTGTCAAAAAATCTTGAAGGCGGGAAGGTTTACGGAGGAGTCATTCCGGCTATGGAATGGTCTAAATGGAAAAGGATTTATGCCTATATTTTAAAACTTCCTGAGCTTTTCAAGGAGAGAAGGCATGAGAATAAGGATAGCCCATAGCCCTGACTCAGATGATGCCTTTATGTTTTATGCTTTGACCGCTGGCAAGATAGACACAGAGGGTTTGGAGATTGAGCATGTGCTTGCGGACATAGAAACACTGAATAGGGAAGCCCTGAAGGGAACTTATGAAGTCTCTGCTATATCCTTTCACGCCTATCCCTATGTGGCAGACAAGTATTTAGTGCTTCCCAGCGGTGGAAGTGTGGGAGAAGGTTATGGACCTATAGTAGTCGCTAAGGAAAATTTAGAAAACCTAAAGGGTAAAAGAATAGCAATCCCAGGAAGGCTCACAACTGCATACCTTGTCCTAAAGCTCTACGAACCAGACTTTGAGGAAGTCCTTTTACCTTTTGACAAGGTCTTAGATGCTGTCGCTGATGGTATAGTGGATGCAGGGCTTGTTATACACGAGGGACAGCTAAGCTACCAAGACAGGGAACTAAAAAAGGTTGTTGACCTTGGTCAGTGGTGGATGGAAAAAACTGGGCTTGTGCTTCCACTTGGATGCAACATTATAAGGAAAGACCTCGGTATTGAGGTAATAAGAAAAATGGAAAGGCTCATGAAAAGGAGTATAGAGTATGCACTACAACATAGAGATGAAGCCCTGAACTTTGCCAGAGAGTATGCAAGAGATATAAAGGAAGACAAGGAAAGAACCAACAGGTTTGTAAGCATGTATGTAAACCACAGAACCTTAGATTATGGAGAAGATGGCAGGCGTGCGGTAAGACTTCTGCTACAGATGGGAATAGAAAGGAATATAATAGAAGCTAATATGCCAAAGGTGATATTTAGTGATGAGGTGGAAGGCTGATGAGTGTCTTGCCACAGGAATTAATGGAAAAGCTAAAGGAAAATGCGGAGTATTTTCCAAGACGGGAACAGGCGGTGCTGGTCTGTCTTCATGAAGTCCAAGACTACTACGGGCATATACCCTTTTTTGCCTTGGAGGAGGTAGCAAAACTCTTAGAACTGCCGCTAAGTCATGTGGAAAATGTGGTCTCTTTTTATGATATGTTCGACAGGGGAGAGCCTGCAAGGCATAGGATAAGGGTTTGCGTGAGCGTTGTGTGTAATCTTATGAACTCAAACAAAGTGCTAAATGCGGTAAGGGAGCTACTTGGTATATCCCTAGGTGAGACCACAAAGGATGGAAGATTCAAGCTAATAGGCGTGCAATGCATAGGTGCATGCTCAGAAGCACCCTGTTTCATGGTGGATAATGACACCTATAAATTTGAATCAAAGGAGAAGCTCCATGAGGTCCTATCCCGTTATACCTGAAATATACGCAGAGACAGCATTAAACCTCTTGCTAAAAAGGGCAAAAAAGCCCAGGGTCCATACCATAGAGGAATACCTCAAGGATGGTGGCTATCAGGCGTTGGAGAAAGCCTTAAATATGAAACCCGAGGAAGTAATAGAATGGGTGGACAAAAGTCAGCTCAGGGGCAGAGGTGGTGCTGGTTTTCCCACAGGTAGAAAGTGGAAGTTTGCAGTTCAAAACCCAGCACCAAGATATCTCATATGCAATGCGGATGAGTCTGAGCCAGGCACCTTCAAGGATAGGATACTCATAGAGAGAGACCCGCATCTCCTAATAGAGGGTATGATAATATCCGCATATGCTATAGGGGCACATGAGGCTTTCATATACATAAGGGGTGAGTATCCTGCAGGTTATTACATACTAAGAGATGCCATAGAGGAGGCAAAGAAGAGGGGATTTCTTGGGAAAAACATACTTAACTCTGGATTTGACCTTGAGATATACGTGGCAAGAGGTGCTGGTGCATACATATGTGGAGAGGAAAGTGCCCTTATTGAGTCCCTTGAGGGTAAAAGAGGTTTTCCCAGGATAAAACCACCCTTTCCTGTTCAGTATGGTCTCTGGGGAAGACCCACGGTGGTAAACAATGTGGAAACCTTGTGTAATATACCTCTCATAGTGGGTATGGGTTGGGAAGAATATCGCTACATAGGTCCCAGCGACTACCCAGGTCCCAAGCTCTTTCCCGTAAGCGGAAAAGTTAAAAAACCCGGAGTTTACGAGCTTCCTATGAACACCACACTTAGAGAGGTTATCTTTAAGTATGCGGGAGGAACTATTGGGAACAAAAAGGTTAAAGCGGTATTTTCTGGAGCTCTTGATTGCTTTTCTACGGAGGAGTTAGACACTCCCATGGACTACTCACCCTTTGGTTTTGGCGGAACAGGAACGGTTATAGTTTTGACAGAGGAAGACGATATAGTCCAGGCTTGTCTGTGGGTAGCGGAGTTTTATGCCCATGAGAGCTGTGGTCAATGCACGCCCTGTAGGGTTGGCACTCACGAACAGGCTAATCTCCTTGAGAAGATACTTCACAACGAAGCAGATGAAAGAGAATGGGTAGGCTTTGAGTTTGTGAACTCGCACATACAGCCTACTTCTATTTGTGGTCTTGGTGCAGTTGCAGGTAGACTAATTCGTCAGGCTATGCAGAAGTTTCCACAAGAGTGGGAGAAATACAAGAAGGAAGTAAAAACAGAGGCATGAGGTTCGTTACGTTGTCTTTTTTTGCTTTTTACCTTGCCCTTGCTTTAGAAGGACAAAGATGCGAAAGCAATCCTTTAAAGGACAAGGAATACTGTAGATATTTTTGGGGAATATGTAAAAACCTTGGAATAAAGAGGCTTGAGGGGGTAAGGAGCTGTTTAGAAAAAAGCCAAAGTTATGAAGATGGGGTAAAATGCTTTGAAAGGTCCTGGCTTGAAGATCTTTTTAAAAGATAGACTATGAAAGGGCTGAGGTATACAGTAAGGTCTCTTATGGAGATGGGCTTTGATGTTTTATATTTGGAAAAAGAGGCTTTACAGAGCCCAGAGGAGGATTCACATAAGGTCAAAGAACCCACTGCAAACAAAGAAGAAAAGCTGAGGGCTTTATACAAAAAACTTGAAGAAGATAGAAAGTGTATCCTTTACGAAGGAGCAAGCGGTTATGTTTTTGGAGAAGGAAACCCTTATTCGCCTGTGGTTTTTGTGGGCGAAGCCCCAGGAGAAGAAGAAGACCAACAAAAAAGACCCTTTGTGGGTAGAGCTGGAAGGTATTTAAACCAAAAACTCCAAGAAGTTGGTCTAAAGCGCGAAGAAGTATACATAACCAACGTGGTAAAGTCCAGACCACCGGGTAACAGAAAGCCCACCCCGAAGGAAATGCAAACATGCTTACCCTATCTTAGAAAAGAGATAGAGATAATAAACCCAAAGCTGATAGTTTGTCTTGGTGCAACAGCCCTTGAAGGCATATTGGGTAAATCTCTACCCATAACCAAACATAGGGGTCAATTTCTTGAATATCCTTATGACAGAAAAATAAAGGTCTTCCTTACCTATCATCCAGCTTACCTCCTAAGAAATCCCGGTGTAGAAAAAGAGTTTGTGGAAGACTTGAGAAAGATAAAGGAATTTCTAAGTAGCCCTTGAGAGAAAGACCTTCAAATAGCCCTCTTCAATCTTTGCACCCACTGGCTCATAGTTTCTGAGTTTTCTCGGGAGTAGTATATGATTCTTGAAGTTTTTCCATCTGACTATTATCTCACCCTCGCTTTTAAGGACAGATAGCCCATCCTTTGTCAGAAAGGGGGCTTTAAGTTTTACCATATACTGTCCATCTTGCTCTATAAACTCGTAGGGCTTTTCCTTGTGAAATACTCTCGTAGGGTCTGTGTCGCCATAGATAAGGTCAGACAGTATTTTTAACCTCTCTTCACCAACTACTTCATCTTCCATAAGGGGAACTGTAAAAACTGGGACTGGGTAGAATAGAGCTTGCATATCATCAAGGTGTTTTCTCTGTGTTAGTAACCATTTTGAGAAGTGTTCGCAGTTTTCCACAGAAGGGGGCAAAACCTTGTTAACTATAACCGCATCCACATTAACACCAAAGAGATTGAAATACATAAAGGCTCTCTGGCTTTCTTTAAGAACCATCTTTTCGGGATTCGCTACAAGCCTCACAGAGGTTGTATCTGGGTCAACAAGGATTTCATCCACACCCTTTAGCTTTTCATAGAAGTTTTCAAGAGCTTTAAAGTATTCATCATCAGGTATTGGGACATCCGTAAAGCGTCTCGCTACGGGTCTTGCCACCTTGAGTATGGTCCTTTCTACATTAAATATCTTTCTCATGTACCACTTAAGCACTGTAGGCATGGAAACAAAGCGTAGAGATTCACCAGTGGGCGGTAGGTCAAGCACCAAGGCGTCAAACTCTCCATCTCTGTAATATTTGTTCACATACAGAAGGCTGGTAACCTCTTCCATGCCAGGGAGTATGGCAAGCTCTTCAGATACAACTTGGTCAAGCCCAGTGGTGTTGAAAAGAAGCTCCAAAAACCTGTAGACATCTCCCCAATATCTATCCACCTCCTCTTGAATATCTATCTCCTGTATGTGGAGCTTTTCTGATATCCTTATGGGAAGCCCTTTGGCTTCGTTCTTTTCCTCCTCTGGGACATCAAAGGCATCTCCAAGGCTGTGAGCGGGGTCAAGGGAAACCACTATGGTCCTGTAGCCAAGGGTTGATAACCTGTAAGCAGTTGCTGCGGAAATTGTGGTCTTTCCAACGCCACCTTTACCCGAAAAAAGTATAACTCTCATGGATAAAGAGTATAACTTAGTGTTGTTACATTTAATCTTTTCTTTAGCCTTTTGACAGGCTTAAGTAAGTGTTTTAGTTTTGCCTCTTGACATGAGGTTGTTTATTAGGTTAAAATAAGTAGCCTTAATTAGAAGTTCCGATCAAAAGGAGCTTATTTGTGGTATAATTTTTAGCTTGTTATAGAGGTGAAAAATCATGATACAGAGGCAAGGTTACGCGAATGTTGCGGACAACTCAGGGGCTAAAAAGGTTCAGATAATAGGCATACCTTATGCACCAAGGGACTACGCCACTGTGGGTGATGTGGTTACCGTTACTGTCAAGGTTGCAGCACCCAATAGCCCAGCAAAGAAGGGTAAGGTATACAGGGCTGTGGTGGTAAGGACAAAAAAGGAAGTAAGACGTCCAGATGGTAGCTACATAAGGTTTGACGACAATGCGGTGGTCCTTCTCAATCAATATGGAGAGCCTCTTGGCACTCGTATACTCGGACCTATAGCCAGAGAAGTCAGAAACAGAGGCTTTACCAAGTTAGCATCTCTTGCTCCGGAGGTGGTGTGATGGCTCAGAAAATAAAAAAGGGTGATACAGTCGTTGTCCTAAGAGGAAAGGAGAAGGGTAAAACTGGAGAGGTGATGAGGGTCCTCAGAGAAGAAAACAGGGTTATAGTAAAGGATGTTAACCTTGTGAAAAAACACGTAAAGGAAATACCCAACGTTAGAGAAGGTGGAATATACGAGATGGAGGCCCCTATACATATGAGCAATGTTATGCTTATCTGCCCCAAGTGTGAAAAACCCACAAGGGTTGGAATAAGGACAGTATTAGAAGGCGATACCATGAGGAAATACAGATATTGCAAAAAGTGTAATGAAAACATAGACCTCATAAGAGAAAAAGCGAGGGTTAAAGCATGAGCGTGGAAACTAAGTATGTCCCAAGGCTTTATAGCAAGTATAGGGATGAGGTTGTTCCCCAGCTGGTGAACCGCTTTGGCTACAAAAACCCCATGGAAGTGCCGAGGATAGTTAAGGTGGTGGTTAACATGGGCGTGGGTGAGGCGGTTGGTGATATAAAGCACCTTGAGAGAGCCATGGAAGACCTCAAGGCAATAACGGGTCAGCATCCCACAGTCAGAAGAGCAAAGAAATCCGAGGCGGGCTTTAAACTTAGGAAGGGTATGCCTGTAGGTCTAAAGGTGACACTCAGAAAAGAAAGGATGTGGGACTTTTTGGACAAGCTCATATGCGTGGCGTTGCCAAGGGTTAAGGACTTTAAGGGTCTTAATCCAAGATCCTTTGATGGAAGAGGAAACTACGCCTTTGGCATCGCAGAGCAGATAGTCTTTCCAGAGATTGACTATGAGAAGGTGGATGCCATAAGGGGTATGGATGTTATAATCCATACTACCGCAGAAACCGACGAGGAAGCCTTTTGGCTTCTTTCCTTGCTTGGGCTTCCCATAAGGAGTGCAGGAGGTTAATATGGCAAGAAAGGCAAAGGTAGCAAAGGATGTTATGCACTTTCCCAAGTATGAAGTAAGACAGAAAAATAGATGCCCCATATGTGGCAGACCAAGAGGTTTTATAAGACAGTTTGGTATGTGTAGGCTTTGTTTTAGAGAGCTTGCCCTCAAGGGTGAGATCCCTGGCATCAAAAAGTCCAGCTGGTAAGGAGGTAGAAGATGGACCCAGTGGCAGACATGTTCTCTGCGATAAAAAACGCAATAAGCAGAAGGGTGGAATATGTGGATGTGCCCTCTTCAAGACTAAAGGAGTCAATATTGGAGCTTCTCAAGAAAGAGGGTTACATAAGGGACTGGGAAAAGATAGAAGAAGGCAAAAAGGGCACTCAGTATACCTTAAGGGTTCACCTCAAATACCTTGACCCTAAAAAGGAAAGAAACGCCATATCTGAGCTTCAGAAGGTTTCTAAACCCGGAAGGAGGATATACACTCCTAAGCACAGGATTCCCTATGTGCAAAGGGGTTTTGGTATAGCCATACTCTCCACTGACTCTGGTCTTATAACAGACCATGATGCCAGAAGACTTGGCAAAGGTGGAGAGATAATAGCCTATGTATGGTGAGGTGCAAACATGTCAAGGATAGGTAAAAAACCCATTGAAATTCCTCAGGGTGTTAAGGTTAGCCTTCAAAATGGTGAGCTAAGGGTAGAAGGACCAAAGGGTAAGCTCTCCATGAAAGTTCACCCAGATATAAAAGTAAACCTTGAGGGCAACACCATAAGGGTAGAAAGACCCACAGACCAACCCTTTCACAGGGCAATGCATGGGACTACCGCAGCACTTATAAGGAACATGATAAAGGGAGTCACCGAAAGCTTTACCAAGGTGCTTGAGGTGGTAGGGCTTGGTTATAGGGCTGCGGTCAAGGGTAGCAACTTAGAGCTTAGCCTTGGGCTTTCTCATCCTGTGATCTATCCAATACCATCAGACGTGAAGATAGAGGTGAAAGAAAACAAGATATACGTTAGCGGTATAGACAAGGACAGGGTTGGTCAGGTGTGTGCTCAGATAAGAGCCTTCAGAAAGCCCAACGTATACAAGGGCAAGGGTATAAGATATGAAGGCGAAGTGCTAAGGCTAAAGGCAGGAAAGTCCGCTGGAAAGGGTAAGGGTGGTAAGAAGTAAGGAGGTAGAATATGGCAAAGTTAGACAGGCATGAAAAGAGAGAAAGAAGGCACAAAAGAATAAGAAAGAAGATATTGGGAACTCCAGAAAGACCAAGGCTAAGTGTATACAGGAGCGTGAACGCCTTTTACGCACAGATAATTGACGATTCTAACGGTCAGTCAAGAACCTTAGTCTCTGCCTCTTCTATAGACCCTGAATTTGTCCAGCTTGCGGGCAAGAGAGGTGGAAAGTCCATAGAGGATGTGCAAAAGGTTGCAGAGCTTCTTGTCAAAAGGGCAACAGAAAGTGGTATAAGAAAAGTGGTCTTTGACAGAGGCGGTTTTCTATACCATGGTAAGATAAAAGCCTTTGCGGACAAATGCAGAGAGCTTGGTCTTGAATTTTAAAGGAGGAAAAGATGGGTGGTATATCCATTGAAAGGTTAATTGACAACAAAAGAAGAGACCAGAGGATAGTAGACCTTGAAGACCAGCTACAGATAGAAGAAAGGCTCATCTATGCCAAAAGAACCACAAGGGTCACCAAGGGTGGAAAGAGGTTTTCCTTTAGTGCCTTGGTGATAGTGGGCGATAAGAGAGGTTTTGTAGGTTTTGGACTCGGAAAGGCAAGGGAAGTACCAATAGCCATAGCAAAGGCTATAGAAGATGGAAGAAAGCACATAGTAAGGGTGCCAATAGAAAACGGCACTGTCCCACATGATGTGGTGGGGCATTATGGTCCTACCATGATAAAGGTTATACCTGCAAGGCGTGGAACTGGTATTGTGGCTGGTGGTGCTGCAAAGCCTATCTTTGAATTGGCAGGCTACACGGACGTGCTTACTAAGCTACAAGGAAGCACAAACCCTAACAATGTGGTAAGAGCGGTCTTTGACGCTCTCCTTAAACTTAGGTCTATAGAAGAGACCGCAAAGGAAAGGGGAATAGACCCAGAGGTTCTCAAAAAGCGACACAACATCTACGCAAGAGACCTGCGCATACCATGAGGAGGAAAAGCATGGCAAAGCTTAGAGTAAAGCTTGTTAGAGGTCTTGCGGGGAAGCCTGAAGCTCAAATAAAGGCAGTAAAGAGCCTCGGGCTCAAGAAGGTGGGTCAAGAGATTTTGCTTGAGGACAACCCTATGGTAAGGGGTAATATACGCAAAGCGGTTCATCTTCTTCAAGTAGAGGAGGTAAAGGAATGAAACTGCACGAGCTTGCACCCGACGAAGGAGCGGTAAAGGAAAAAAGAAGAGTAGGAAGAGGTATAGGTTCTGGGCTTGGCAAAACCTGTGGAAAGGGTCATAAGGGTCAAAAGACAAGGTCTGGAGATAGAAGGCTTCCCTCATGGTTTGAGGGTGGGCAGACACCACTTCACAAGAGAGTGCCAAAGAGGGGATTCAGACCTATAAACAGGGTAGAGTATGCGGTGGTAAACCTCAAGACCTTAGAGAGATACTTTGACGCAGGTCAAGAGATAACTCCAGAGGCTCTTCTTCAAAAGGGGCTTGTGAGGAAGGGTATGCCTGTCAAGGTGCTTGGAGATGGAGAGCTCACCAAGCCACTTAAAGTAAAAGCCCATGCCTTTTCCCAGTCCGCAAAGCAAAAGATAGAAGCCCTCGGTGGAAGCTGTGAGGAGGTAAAGTGATAGAGTATATAAAACAGCTCTTTTCCCTTGAAGATTTTAAAAAGAGGCTATTTTATACCCTATTTATGTTAGCCATATACAGGCTCGGCAGTCACATACCACTGCCCGGTATAGACACTAACGCACTTCAGGAATTTTTTAAGAGCTTTGAGGGAACTCTTTTTTACCTTTATGATATCTTCTCAGGGGGAAACCTAAGCAGGATGACACTCTTTGCCCTTGGGGTTATGCCTTACATATCCGCCTCTATAATGATGCAACTTCTTACCGTGGCGGTGCCAGAACTCCAAAGGCTTGCAAAGGAAGAGGGAGACTACGGAAGGTATAAGATAAACCAATACACAAGATATCTAACTGTTTTTGTTGCCTTCGTGCAGTCCATAGGTATTGCAGTATGGCTTCAGGGGCAGGTATCGCCCAAGGGAACTCCCATAGTGCCAGATACGGGAATTATCTTTTCCATAACCACCATAATAGCCCTTGTTTCTTCCACCATGTTTCTCGTGTGGGTGGGTGATAGGATAACCGAAAAAGGCATTGGAAACGGCATGTCCCTGCTTATCTTTGCTGGCATAGTGGCAGGCTTTCCCAGTGCCGGTATAAGGGTTTGGGATATGCTTAGGAATGGGGATATCTCACCCTTTGCCTTTGTGGGTGCCATACTTTTCGTTTTAGCGGTTGTTGTTGGCATTGTATTCATACAGGAGGCAGAAAGAAGAATACCAATACAGTATCCAAGAAGACAAGTGGGAAGACAAGAGGTTGTAGGCTCTTCTAGCTATCTTCCTATAAAGATAAACCCCGCAGGCGTTATACCAATTATCTTTGCCCAATCCCTTCTTATAATACCCTCAACAGTCTTAGGTTTTATACAGCACCCTATCGCAAAAGCTCTACATGACGCCTTTAATCCAACTACTCTGCCTTACAACATACTCTACATAGCTTTCATAATTTTCTTTACCTATTTCTACACTGCAGTGCTTATAAATCCCGTGGATGTGGCGGACAATCTAAGAAAGGGAGGAGCTTTTATTCCAGGTGTGAGACCCGGTCAAGACACGCAGAAATACCTTGAATACATAGTAAACAGGCTTGCCCTCGTGGGTGCTATTTTCCTTAGTGTGGTGGCAGTTATACCAATCTTCGTAAGCCTTTGGCTTAATGTCCCTTTCTACTTTGGAGGAACAACTGCCCTTATAGTGGTTGGTGTTGCCCTCGATACTATAAACAAGCTTGAAGCCCAGCTCCTCCAGCAAAAGTATACAAAATACAGGAGGAAGGTAAGGTGATAGTGGTTTTTTTGGGACCTCCTGGGTCTGGCAAGGGAACGCAGGCGAAAAAGCTCTCTCATGAGCTTGGTCTTTTGCACATATCCACAGGAGACCTGCTAAGGGAAGCGGTGAAAAACCAAACTCAGCTTGGAATTAAGGCAAAGGAATATATGGACAGAGGCGAGCTTGTGCCAGACAGCCTTATGATAGCACTCATAGAGGAGGTTATGCCCAAAGAGGGTGGTTTTGTCCTTGATGGCTTTCCCAGAACTGTCCCACAAGCCCTCGCCCTTGAGGATATGCTAAAAGCCTATAACAGACAAGTGGATAAGGTTTTTCTCTTTGACCTTTCTGAAGAGGTAGTGGTAGATAGGCTTTCTGGAAGGCTTACATGTTCTCAGTGCGGTGCAGTCTATCACAAAAAATATAACCCACCTAAGAAAGAGGATGTTTGCGATCTTTGTGGTGGAAAGCTCGTTCAGAGAGAGGATGACAAAGAGGAAGTAATAAGGAAAAGGTATAGAGTATACGCAGAGCAAACAAAACCTCTTGTTGAATTTTATGAGGAGAGGAATAAATTAACAAGACTGGACGCAGAGCAGGATATAAAGGAAGTAAACAGAAGGCTTTTAGAGGTGTTAAAGAATGGCGGTTGAGCTATACTCCTTTAAAGAGATTGAAAAGATAAAGAAAGCCTGTGATGTTGTAGTTGGGGTTTTGCAGGCGGTTGCAAAGGCTGTGAGACCGGGCATATCTACCTATGAGTTAGACCTGATAGCAAGAGAAGAGACAAAAAAGAGGGGTGCAAAGCCCGCCTTTCTCAACTATAAGCCACCCTTTAGTGATGAGAAGTTTCCAGCCAGCTTGTGTGTTTCTGTAAACGAGGCGGTGGTTCACGGCTTGCCAAAGAGGGAGCAGGTAATAAAAGAAGGTGATATCGTTAGCTTGGACTTTGGAGCTTACGCAGAAGGTTACGCAGGAGACTCAGCTCTCACTGTAGCAGTGGGTGAAATAAGCAAGGAAAAGGAAATGCTTATGAAAGCAACAAGGGAAGCCCTTGAGGAGGCGGTCAAGGTGTGTGTGCCGGGCAACTGGGTCTCAGACATAGTGGAAGCTATCCACAAAGTGGCAAAGAAATACGGTGTATATCCTCTTAAAAACCTCGGCGGTCACGGCATAGGTCGAAAGGTGCACGAAGACCCCTTTATACCAAATCATCCTGAAACATTAAGGAGGGAAAAGAAAGACTACAAACTAAGGCAAGGCATGGTGGTGGCTATTGAACCCATGCTTTCCCTTGGAACAGAGGAGATATCGCATGATGGTGATCGCTGGACGGTAATAACCGCAGACAGAAGTCCTGCAGCACATTATGAATATGTAGTTGCCATAACCAAACAGGGACCAATAGTGCTAACGGAGTTCAAGAATGGCTAAAAAGAAAGGGGAAGAAAAACAAAAGGAAAAGGGCATAGTGCTTGAGGGCGAGGTCCTAGAGGCTTTGCCTAATGCCATGTTTAGGGTAAAGTTAGAAACAGGACACGAAGTACTCGCCCATGTGTCTGGTAAGATGAGGATACACTTCATCAGGATATTACCTGGCGATAAGGTAAAGGTAGAGCTATCTCCTTACGACCTCACAAGAGGAAGGATAGTATACAGAGGATGATTTTATGCTATAATTTTTAGCTTACAAGGAGGCAAGCATGAAGGTAAAGCCCTCTGTTAAACCCATATGCGACAAATGTAAGGTTATAAGGAGAAAGGGAAGAGTTATGGTCATATGTGAAAACCCCAAGCACAAACAAAGACAGGGTAGTTAAGGAGGTAAAAGATGGCAAGGATAGCTGGTGTTGACCTTCCTGACGGTAAAAAGTTAGAAGTCGCCCTTACATACCTTTATGGTATCGGTTGGGCGAGGGCAAGGGAAATATGTGAAAAGGCTGGTATACCGGGCACAAAAAGGCTTGGAGAGTTAACTCCTGAAGAGTTAAACACAATAAGGAAGTTTATAGAGCAAAGCTACACGGTGGAAGGCGATCTCAGAAGAGAGGTGCAAATGAACATAAAGAAGCTCATAGATATGGGATGCTACAGGGGCATTAGACACGTAAGAGGCTTGCCGGTAAGGGGTCAGCAGACAAAAACCAACTCAAGAACCAGAAAGGGCAAGAGGAAAACCGTGGGCGGTACAAAGAAAAAGATAGCAAAGTAAGGAGGTAATTGATGGCAAGAAGGCAACAACAACCTAAAAAGCAAAAAAAGACTGTAACAGAAGGAATAGTTCACATACTTAGCACTTTCAACAACACCATAGTGAGCATAACCGACAAGCAGGGCAATCTTCTTGTTTGGGAAAGTGGTGGCACTGTAGGCTTTAAAGGAACAAGGAAAAGCACACCCTATGCAGCACAGCTTGCAGCACAAAAGGCAGCAAAAAGAGCGGTGCAGGAGTATGGACTTCAAGAAGCAGAAGTTAGGGTAAAGGGAGCAGGTGCAGGAAGAGAATCCGCCCTGAGGGCAATATACGCCGCAGGTATAAAGATAAAAGCAATAAGGGATATAACACCTATACCACACAACGGATGCAGACCACCAGCCAAGAGGAGGGTTTAAGGCATGGGTAGGTATATAGGACCTCAGGTAAAGATCGACAGAAAACTCGGTGCGGTTGTCTCAGGCAAAAAGAGTGCACCAAAAACCTTATCCAGGAGAAACTTCCCACCCGGTCAGCATGGAAGGGTAAAGGGTAGAAGAAGAAAGCTCACAGAATACGGCATAAGGCTTATGGAAAAGCAAAAGCTTAAATTCCTCTACGGAGGTCTAAGGGAAAAGCAGTTCAAAAGATACTTTGATGAAGCATCACGCTCCAAGGGAAACACGGGACAAGTTCTTCTCCAGCTGTTAGAAAGGAGGCTTGATAACGTGGTCTACAGGTTAGGCTTTGCCACCACCAGAAGACAGGCAAGACAATGGGTAGTGCATGGGCACTTTTTGATAAATGGTAAAAAGGTAAACATTCCATCCTACAGGATTGATGTAGGAGACATAATAGAGCTAAAGCCTTCCTCAAGAGACATACCACAGATTTTGGAAAACATACAAAACATAGACCCAAGGAGCGTTCCACCATGGCTTGAACTCGATAAGGATAACTTCAGAGGAAAAGTTGTAGACCTCCCAAGGGAAATTCAGTTGGAGGTACCTGTCAACCTACAATACATAATAGAGTTCTATTCAAGGGTTTAAGGAGGTTCGAAGTATGCTTAGAGAATTTCTTTTTCCCTCAAAGGTCTACTGGGAAGAGAGGACAAAAACCTATGGTCGTTTTGTGATGGAACCCTTAGAGAAGGGATTTGGTATAACTGTAGGAAACTCCCTCAGAAGGACGCTTCTCTCCTCCATACAAGGTGTAGCCCTAACTGCGGTAAAGATATACGGTGTTTATCACGAATTTTCATCTATAGAAGGTGTCCAAGAAGACACTCTTGAAATAATAGCAAACCTCAAAAAAGTTAGGTTTAAGCTCAAAAATTCTGACGTTGAGGTGTTGTATTTGAAAAAGAAAGGAGAGGGCATAGTCTACGCAAAGGATATAAGCCTTCCTCCCAGTGTGGAGGTGGTTAACCCCGATCAAAAGATACTCACCATAACAAGCCCAAACAAGGAAATAAACATAGAACTAAGGATTGAAAAAGGTTTTGGATATGTGCCCACTGAGGAAATGGAAGTTCTCGGAGAGGTCGGATGGATATTAGTGGATGCGGATTTTTCACCAGTTCGTCAGGTTGCCTTCAGGGTGGAAAAAACTAGGGTGGAAAAAAGGAGCGACTACGACAGGCTCATATTGGAGCTTTACACAGACGGCACAAAAACACCTGATGAAGTCATAAAGGAAGCTGTAGGTCTAATAGTAAAGAATTTCATGCCTCTCGAAAACATATCCTTTGAAGTGCCAGTTATAGAAGAACCTGTTGGTGTTGTGGAAGAGTTTGTAGAGAAGCTCAGCCTTCCTATAGAAGAGCTTGATGTTTCCCAAAGAGCCCTCAACTCCATAAAGAGGATGGGCATATCCACAATAGGAGACTTGGTAAAGCTCACAGAGGAGGACTTAAAAGGGACAAAGAACGTAGGTAGAAAGGCGATAAACGAAATAAAGGATGCTCTCAAACAGATGGGGCTTCACTTAGGTATGGATATAGAAAGCAGGAGGTAAAAGATGAGACACAGAGTAAAGAAAAAACACTTTGATAGAACAAAAGAGCAAAGGCTTGCACTTTATAGGTCTCTTGCAAGGGCGCTTATAATGGAAGAAAGAATAGAAACCTCCCTTCATAGAGCTAAGGCGGTAAAACCCTTTCTGGAAAGGCTTATAAATCTTGGTAAGAAGGGTGATTTGGCTTCCAGAAGGCTTGCCCTCTCTCTTCTGCCTGACAGAAAGGTAGTCAAAAAACTCTTTGAAGAGATAGCACCCAGATTTGAAAACAGGAACGGAGGCTACACTAGAATCATAAAACTACCTGAAAGGAGAAAAGGCGACGGGTGTGAGCTTGCCATTCTTGAGCTTGTGGAATGATAAAGGGGTTGCTATCCCTCCTCATAAACTTACTCATACTCCTTGTTTTTATCCATGCCATAGGCTCATGGATACCTAAGGTTCGGGAAAGCAGGCTTTACGAACAACTGAACAGCCTAATAGCACCACTTCTTAACCCCATAAGAAGGGTTCTTCCACCCACCGGCGGGTTTGACTTTTCTCCTCTCGTCCTCCTTTTTATACTCTACCTCATAAAGCATCTTTTTAAGCTTTGAGGCTGGACCAGTATTTGGTTGAGAAGGGCTATGTCTCCAGTAGAGAAAAGGCTCAAGCTATAATAATGGCGGGGCTTGTGTATGTGGATGGCAAACCCATCACAAAGTCAGGGAAAAAGATAAAAGAAGGGCAGATTATAGAAGTCAAAGAGCCTCCTAAATATGTATCCAGAGGTGGCTATAAGTTAGAGTGGGCTATAAAAAGGTTTGGGCTTGATGTGAAAGACATGACCGCACTTGATGTGGGGTCTTCTACTGGTGGTTTTACCCAATGTCTTCTTATGCATGGTGTAAAAAAAGTGTATGCGGTAGATGTGGGAAAGGGTCAAATGGACTCCAAGCTCAGGTCAGACCCAAGAGTGGTGCTATATGAGAAAACGGACGCAAGAGAACTTACAGAAAGGCATATACCAGAGCCTGTAGACCTTATAGTGATGGATGTATCCTTTATATCAACAACAAAGTTAATTCCCCATGTGATAAAATTTCTAAAGGAGGGAGGACTTTTGTTGGTGTTGGTAAAGCCACAGTTTGAAGTTGGTCCTGAAAAGGTAAGAAAGGGGATAGTTAGGGAGAAGGAGGACAAAAAGAGGGCTGTGCTAAGGGTTGCAGAGTTTTTAGCTTCTTTGGGTTTTTATATGGCTGGGGTAGTAAAGTCAAAGCCAAAGGGAACAAAAGGCAATGAAGAGTTTTTCATACTCTCAGGCAAGCATCTTAAAGCTCTGGAAAACTTAGAGGAGGCGGTAGAGTATGCACTTAAGGAAGCTATTTGAAGAAAACTACATGCAAGGAAGGGTTGGATTATTTCCCTTGACACCAGAAAACCTTATTAGAGTAGGTCTTGCCCTGTGCACTTACCTTAAAATAAACAAAAGCATTGAAAAACCTAAGATGAGGTTGGATGCCCTGAACTTTCTTACCCTTTCTGTGGCGGTTGGATTTATGTCTGGAGGCGGAGACGTATACATGGAAAAGGAGGGTGATATAATTCTAAAAAATACAATTGAGGAAGGCGATGCGAAACTATGGATAGAAAACTTGCAAGACTACGAGCTCAAAATGGTTGAATCTATACTTTTTAGCAGATATAATATGCCAAGGTCAGAAGGAGAGGAGGTAGGTAATATATGGATACAAAAAGACCAGCTTTAGAGTTGTCGGAGAAGATAATTAAGACTCTTCTAGACTTTGGTACAGAAGTGGATGAATCTTACAGAAGGTTTAGAGAGCTAAGGCTTCTCGAAGATGACTTATCCTTTCAATCTGCCCTTCTAAATGTAGAGCATGCCTTTTTCATGTTGGTGCAGTCAATGAACATACTAAAGGATCAGTTAACACTTCTTAGAGTAGCAGTTCAGAAAGGGGAGGTTTATTGATGGGTGTTCTCTGTATGCTCTTAGACAAAAAGAAACAATACTTTTCTCTTCTTGCGGACATCTTTAACATAACTGGTCACAAACTCCTTATAGCTTTTGATGAAAACAAAGCCCTTGAGCTTTTAAAGGTATCAGAGCCTGAGGTGATAATAATGCCCGCAGAGGATATAGCTTTCTGGTTTAAGCTACTTGAACTTGAAAAATATGTAATGCCTATTCTGTTTGTAGAAAGCTATGAAGATACAGAAGCATTAGCAAAATACGGGCTTAGGGATGTTAACTATGAGGTTCTACCCTTTAATCCGATGGAACTTCTAACCAAATTGGTTAGCCTAAGTAGGGATCCTCAAGATTCAGCATCCCTGTCAATAATAGGTCCCCTGAATTTGTTAATTAAACTCTTGCGTAAAGGTGCTACCTCATCCCTCGTAATGGAGGATGAGGGAAAATCCTGCACCATACACATACATAAGGGTATTATAAAGGGTTGTAGCTGTGGAAGAGAGGAATTACCTAATTTATTCTCAAAAGATGTCAAAATGAGACTAGACATCTACGAGGAAGAAAAGGCTGTTATTAGCTGTGTGTATAAAGACAACTGGGAATTTTTCTCCAGTCTTGTCTACGGTTATACCCCACCGCAGGTTGTTTCACAGCCTGTTTCAAGAGTAGAAGAAACTACAACTCCAAAGTCTACTCTTGATTTAAGCCAACCTATAGAAATATCTCATGGGTTCTTCTGGATAGGGTCACCTCAGGAGGATGGGTTGTTCCAGAAGAATGCATACCTACGTATATACGAAAAGGATAACATAAAGGTTCCAATGCTTATCAACATAGGCACGGTGCAAGATTATGTTCTTATAAGGTCCAAGCTGGAGCAGGTGGTTGGCACTTTAGAAGCTGTAAAGGCGGTAGTAGTACTTAGCTCTGGAGTGGATGATTGTTCAGGGATTGTAAGCTTCCTGCAGTCAAATCAAAAAGCTTTCGTGATAACCTCTCTGAGCATTGCACAGCGGTTAAGGGCTTTTGGCATTCCGCAAGCAAGAATAAAAGCTTTTGAAACCTTCCCCAACAAAAGGCTTAGGTTAGCCACAGGAGATGTTCTAAGGTTTGTTCCATTGCCCTTTCTTCCTGAGAGAGGTAGCTTTGCAGTGTTGGAGGAAAGTACTGGCTTTCTGTTTACAGGAAGGTTCCTGAGTTCTCTCTGCACTTATGAGGACCTTAACCCTGTTGAGGGAGGAGACATGGAGGATGTGTTTATATACACAAACCTCATCATACCATCGCAGGATACCCTCAATAAGTCTCTGAGACAGGTAAACAAGGAAGAAATAAATGCAATACTACCAATGTTGGGCAATCCCATATACTCAAAAAGCAAAATAAGAGAGATATTTGATAGACTGGAAAGTGGATTTTTAGCAGTTCCTGAGGTCAGAGATAGTGAAGTGATTTTAGAAACCTGTAACAGCATTCTGGTTTATCTGGGAAATAAGCTTGAAACACAGGAATTCCAGAATTTCCTTGAGGAACTGGGTAACTTTGTGTACATGGAAAACAATAAAATAGTGGAGCCTTTTGTAGACCCAGAAAACATACCTTCCCTTATACTGAGCCTTATGTATGCGAAGGGTATAAACCCTGCTACTATAAAACAAGCAATAAAACACTTTTATATGGCGGGTGTTTCCATCACCATATAAGGATCTTACCTATCCTTTCAAGTCTTGGGTTCAGCAGGGCGAGGAAGAGTTGTTTAAAACCAGTAAGTATACTTACATCTGTGCTGTCAAGGGGAGGTATATCTCCAGAAAAGTAAATCACAAAAGCCTTCCCCACTATGTTTTCTCTTGGCAGAAGTCCCCAATACCTGCTGTCCTCACTGTTGTCTCTGTTATCTCCCATCACAAAATAGTGTCCTTCTGGTATCTTAGCGTAATAAACATCTTTTCTTTGTATGAAAGGACTTTGGTATAGGGCTATCTTGTGCTTTACTCCATTGGAAAGTGTTTCTTCATAGATGAGCTTTAGGTTCCCATCCTCCAAAACCTCTTCCACAAACCTCAGAGGCACTTCTTGACCATTTATAAAAACCCTTTCACCTTTTATCTCAAGGGTGTCTCCAGGCATACCTACTATTCTCTTTATGAAATCTATCTGCGGGTTTATGGGCCATTTGAAAACCACTATATCCCCTCTCTGAGGCTCAGAAAGTCTGTAAACCAATTTGTTTACAAGTATAAAATCACCCACGAGAAGGGTAGGCTTCATAGAGCCTGAAGGTATGTTGTAAGCTTGTAGGAGAAAAGCCCTAATAAATAAAACCACTATTATAACTACTACAAGCTCTCTGAACCATTTAGGAACCGCCTGCACCCTTCTATTTTACCATAAGCTCAAGCCTTTTGCTCCTTAGTTGTCCGCAAGCTCCGAAAACCTCAATACCCTTGCTAAGTCTTATAAAGGTGGATATGTTGTATTTCCTTAGCACTTCTTGGAAAGCATATACGCCCTCCATAGAGGGTCTTTCAAAAGGGATAGATGGGTCTGGATTGTAGGGTATGAGATTTACCTTAAATTTTCTTCTATAGGGTGCTATGAGTTTGGCTAAGGCTTCCGCTTGTGTTGGTGAATCATTGAGGTTTTTTATCAAGACATACTCAAGCATTATTCTTCTGTCAGGTGGATAGGGAAATTCTACAAGAGCCTGAAGTATTTCCTCAAGACTATTGGTTTTACCTATGGGCATAAGGGTTTCTCTAAGCTCTTGAGAGGGTGCGTTTATAGAGACTGCAAGATTTAATTCTCTAATAAGGGGGTCTTGTGCCATTCTTCTTATCTGAGCTACAAGACCACTCGTAGATATGCTCACTCTTCTCTTGGAAAGGTCCAGGCCCCAAGGGCTGACCATTATCTCTACAGCCTTTCTGACCGCTTCGTAGTTCGCCAAGGGCTCACCCATGCCCATAAATACTACGTTCCTTATCCTGTTTGGTGTTTCTTTTTGCACGAGAATGTATTGGTCAATTATCTCAGAGGTGTTCAGGTTTCTCAAAAGCCCATCCTTTGCAGTCGCACAGAACTTGCAACCTACCGCACAGCCAACTTGAGAGGAGACACACAGTGTCAAATGGTCTCTCTCAAATATGAGAACTGTTTCTATGAGATGACCATCCTCAGTCCTGAATATGTATTTTACTGAGTCCTCCGCGGATACTTTACTGACAGACTCAAGGGTATGAATCTTAAAATGTTCAGAAAGCATATTCCTGTGTGCCTTTGAAAGGTTTGTCATGTTTTGGAAGTCTGTTTCAAACTTTTTGTAAACCCAGTCAAGGACCTGACTTGCTCTGTATGGCTCAAATCCAAGTTCCCCAAATATATCCTTTAGCTCTGTTAAATTAAGAGAGGTAAGCGTACGCATAGTGTATTAAATTTATAACCTTAATTGCGATAATTGTATAATACATACCTAGGGGTAAATATGAAAAAGGGAGTTCTACTCTTTGGGCTGTTATCAACTTTATTGAGCTCTTGCACTCCCACTGTAAGACAGGTGGCAATGCCAAAGGCGGATAATCAAGTAAGTTTCGTCCAAAGAGGAAGCTTTTACTTTACAGAAGAGGAGGAAAGATTCATAAGAGAAGAGGCAAGGACTCTTGGTATACCCATACCAGATAGAGAGGAAATAAAAAGGTTTATGGATTACTATCTTAACAATAAAAGGTTCTTTGAGCTAACTCTACAAAGGGCAAATTACTACATGCCTCTAATAAAACCGATAGTGCAAAAACACAATCTTCCTGAAGAACTTGCCCTTTTGCCCGTTATAGAGAGCGCCTTTAACAACTTTGCTGTTTCAAGGTCTGGTGCAGCAGGGCTTTGGCAGTTTATACCCTCTACCGCAAGAAGGTATGGGCTTAGAGTTGATCAGTTTGTGGACGAGAGGTTTGATGTCCTTAAGGCTACCGACGCAGCCATGAGGTATCTAAAAGACCTATACAGCATGTTTGGAAACTGGGAGCTTACCCTTGCCAGCTATAACTGCGGTGAAAACTGTGTTGCAAGGAGGACAGGTGGTATGGACTTTTGGGCAACGCAGAGGTTCTTACCAGAGGAGACAAGAAACTACGTCCCTGCCTTTTTTGCAGTATTACTTCTTGCAAGAGACCCTGAAAGATATGGGTTATCCGTTAGGGTTGAAGGATTAAGCGTGGACAGAAAGCTTGTGGAAAGGGATACCTCGGTTGAGGAGGTTCTTACAGGGAGGAATGTAAGAGCAAGCACCTTTAGGGACCTGAACCCTCACATAAGGAGCGAAATCATACCTGCAGGCACATATGTATACATACCAAGAGAGCATAACATAGAAGATAAAGTTGAAAGACTGCCAAACGGTGCGAAAATTATAATAAGGGAATGATAGAGTGCTTTGTGCTTGCAGGTGGTCTTAGCAGACGCTTTGGGGAGGACAAACTTCTCTATCATATAGGCGGCAAGAGGGTTATAGAGCATACGCTTGAGGCCTTGAAGAATATATGTGGAAGACTGTGTCTTGTTGTTAAGGATGAGGAAAAATTTTCCTTTTTAAGGAGAGTGGAAATACTCAAAGATGCACTTGAAAAACAATTTGCTCTTGCAGGCGTATATACAGCATTGGAAAACCTAAGAGGAGAAAAAGCTCTCATCGTAGCGGGGGACATGCCACTTATAAAGAAGGAAGTAGTAAATCTACTGTTAGAAAAGGCGAAGCCACCTATAACCCTCTTTAATATAGACGGAAGGCTCTATCCTCTTTTTGCAGTTTATTACAGACATGTCTTGCCAGAGCTAAAGCTGTATATTGAATCGGGTGGTGAAAGGGTGTTAGACTTTGTAAAAAGGTTTCCATATAAGGAAATTACTGAAAGGGAAGTTTTAGAGCATGACCCAATGCTTTTTTCCTTTCTAAACATGAACACAAAGGTGGACGTAGGCCATATGGTAAAAGCCCTAGGCTACTCAAATGCACAGGAAATGCCTTATATTAAAGAATATGGTGAAAAAGACTATAAAAGTTGAAGGCATGACCTGTCACCACTGTGCAGAAACTATAAAGAAGGCAATATACTCTATTGAAGGTGTATCCCATGTGGAAGTAAGCCTTGGAGAGGGTAAGGTGCAGGTTCATATGGAAGAGGAAATACCTTTTCACATCCTTAAGTCCGCAGTGGAAGAGTGGGGCTACAGAGTGGTTGGTGAAGTTTGAAGAGTTTAAAAAGGAAGTGGAAGGGCTTGAGCTTTTTAGTAAGGGTTGGAGAGGGTATATCTATAAAGGCCTATGGAAAGGACAGAAGGTAGCCATAAAGGTTGCCAAGGACAAAGAGAGAGTATACGCCATACAGAAGGAGTGCAAGATACTAAAAAAGCTTTTGGGACATAAAGGTTTTCCACAACTTCTTCTTTGTGGAGAGGACTTTGTTGTATATATTTTTATAGAGGGTGTTCCCATAGACAAGAAGAGCCTATCGCTTAGGGAAAGAGCGAGGGTATATATAAGGGTTATGGAACTTATAAAAGTTTTGGACTCTCTTAGTATAAACAAGGACGAACTTCATAGTCTTGACAAAAATACCCTCTTGGGTGAAGATGGAGAGGTTTACATGCTTGACTTTGAAAGGGGTAGCCAAAAATCCCAAAAGTTACATAACCTTACACAGTTTATCCAACTACTGGTAAGGGAGGGCTTTATTGAAAGGGAAAGGGCAGTGGATTTGGGTAAAAGATACTCAAGAGGAGAAGATATATACGATGAAGTTGTTGAGGTTATACGAGCTTTTGCTTAATATATATGGCTTTCAGGGGTGGTGGCCAATAGATGCTAACTACCATAAACGAATGGGAACAGACCCGAGGGATGAGGTCATAATAGGTGCGGTGCTGACGCAGAACACAAGCTGGAAAAACGTGGAAAAATCCTTAGAGAACCTAAAGAGGAATGGTGAATTATCTCTTGAGTTTGTCAGAAGTGTCAGTTTAGAGAGGCTGAAAGAACTCATCCGACCCTCTGGCTTCTACAATCAGAAGGCTATAAGATTAAAGACAGTGGCTGAGTTTATAAACCCTACAGACATGGTAAAAACCTTGTCAAGAGAAGAACTACTAAAAGTTAAAGGTGTAGGACCAGAAACCGCAGATGCAATACTCCTTTATGCAGGTGGCAAGCTAAACTTCGTTATAGACAAATACACTCAGAGGTTTATGAGAAGATTTATGGGAATTGACAAAGGCTATGATAAACTTAAGGTCTTTTTTGAGGAAAACCTACCTCCAGAGCTTGAAGTCTATAAAGAATTTCACGCCCTCATAGACGAGCATGCAAAAAGTTATTGTAGGAGCACTCCCCTGTGCAGAGAGTGCCCTTTGAAGAGCTTTTGTATCAGTGCAAGCCTATCCTCTTGAGTATCCTGCCCCTCCATATCCAGAGGAGAACACCCATAACCACAAGATAGGCTATGGTTCCAACACCCATAAGAACCCTCTTGTTTTTCTCTTCCGGAGAAGGCTCAGAGACGGACTTAAGATAGGCTACTATCTTTGCAGTTTCTTCGGGTCTTCCTGTCATAACCGCTGGCATGGATGTGCCAGGTAGGATCTTTTGAGGCTCAAGAATAAAGTTATAAAGGTACTCTTTGCCTTTAACAAGATAAATAGTGGAAAGGTCTGGTGGGACTTTACCAAAGGACTCCTTTAGGGCCATTAGGTCTTCATTAAACACCGCTTCATATACATCTCTTGGGAGAACCTTTCCATACTTTTCTTGCAGTGTTTGGAGCTTTGGATTTGCCTGCACAGAGCTTAGATATACCGCATCATACCTAACAGAGTGGCATGCCTGACAGTTTTGCTCAAAGAGCTGTTTACCTTCTTTCGCATAGCTTTTCACATCTTCAGCAAGCTTTGCATGCTGAGCAGGCATTTCATAATGCTCGTGAGGTGCAAAAACATTATTTATCCATATTATGTAGAAAAAGATGACTGTGATAATCGTAAAAAACACAGTCTTTATCATTGTTTATTACCTCCTCTTGCTTTATACCAACCCCACTCTATTATGGAGATTATTGGTAGGGAGAGGAAGAAGGCAAAAAGACCTCCAGCGAAGATAAGACCAAGCAGTGCGTTAGTGGGTGTGGGTGGCATAGTACCAAGTATGGTAAGAGCCATAGAGGAAATAACAAGCACTAAGAACATGATAAAGAAAAGAGGTCTGTTCCTTGCACTTTTTAGAGGTGAGAAGTCAAGGAAGGGCAGTATAAGAAGCAAAACAAGTGTAAGGTTAAAGGCTACAAAACCAAGGAACTTGTCTGGTATAGACCTAAATATGGTGTAGTAAGCAAGCAGATACCACTCAGGAGCTATGTGGGCTGGTGTCTTGAAGGGGTCTGCAGGGTCGTAGTTATCTGGTGGCAAGAAGTGGTGCATGTAGAAGAAGACAAAGAAGAAGAACACTGCAATATATCCCATCACATAGGCACCTTCCTTGAGGGTCATGTAGGGATGGAAAGGCACACCTTCTTTTTTCTTGTCTATCTCTCTTCCTTCTGGGTTGGATATGCCCGCAGCACGCACAAGGTATAGGTGTATGCTCACAAGAAGCAGGAGTATAAGTGGCAAGAGCCATATGTGAAGACCAAAGAACCTTCCAAGGGTTATCTGTCCTATTTCATATCCACCCTTCATCCATATGGAAACAGTTTCCCCTATCTTTAAGCTACCTATCAGAGGTGCAGAGTCTATGGAGGTGGGTATTTCTGCTGTAACCACCATTCCCCAGTAGGATAGCTGTCCCCAGGGCAGGAGATATCCTGTAAGAGCAGTGGTAAGAAGGACAAAGTATATGAGCCATCCTATTATCCAAGTAAGCTCTCTTGGCTTTTTGTAGGCGTTGTAGTATATCCCGGTGAATATATGAAGGTATACTATCGCGAGGAAGAAGTTCGCCCCCGCTGCGTGCACCTGCCTTATAAGCCACATGAAGGGAACTTCCTTCATTATGGTGTAGTTGGCGCTGTCAAAGGCAGTATGGACATTTGGTTGATAATACATGGTTAGGAATATACCAGAGATTATCTGAATAGCGAAGGCAACAATTGCCATTATACCAAAGGCATAGGGGAATGTAAGGTTCTTGGGGACTTTATAGTCCACCATCTGAGATTGCCAGAGCTCAGAAAGATGTGCCCTCTCATCAATCCATCTGCCGATCCTTCCAAGCATCTTTATACCTCCTTATGTAAGTTCTTTAACAAATCCCGGTTCACCTATCACTAACTTACTACCCTCTCTCTTTTGTGGAGGTACGTGTAAAGGTCTTGGAGGAGGTCCGGCTATGTTATCACCCCATGGAGAATAAAACCCACCATGACAGGGGCAGTGGAAAACGGGGTAATTAAACTCCGCCTCACCCTGTGGCTTCCATAGAGGAACACAGCCAAGATGGGTGCAAACTGCTATAAGTGCGTATGCTTCTTGTCCCTGAAGGAGCTTTGCGTTGTTTTCCTCTTTTACTTTGCCCATCCACTGAAAGCCCTGAGAGAGCTTGACTACAAAAACGGGTTTGCCCTTCCAAGATACAACCCTTACCTGTCCTTCAGGAATTGAAGCTACATCCACCTCCACCATAGCACCCGAAAGAGAAGCTGCGCTTGGTGCAAGGGTCTTGACAATTGGGTATAGAACCCCAAGGACTCCTACCGCTCCTAAACCACCTATAGCGAGACCCATAAGGTCCCTTCTTGAGGTCTCCATGACATTACCTCCTGACATAGTTCATAAATTTTTAATTATATCAGAAATGCTTTTCTGGAATGTAGCACACACAGGTTCCTTGCATTCTTATTTTAACCTATACAACGTTTTGCTTATATAATTATAAGCTATTGCTTATAAAACTCAGGAGGTTGTGTTATGAACAAGCATGTGGTAATAATCGGTGGCGGAATAGGAGGAATAGCCACCGCCTACAACCTGAAGAAGCTGGACAAAAACCTTAAGGTCACTGTCATATCGGGAAGGCCCTATTTTGGCTTTACTCCATCTTGGCCTCACCTTGCTTTGGGATGGAGAAGGTTTGAAGACATAAGTATCCCACTAACAGGACTGCTTCCAAAGCACGGCATAGACTTCATAAACGAGGATGCGGAGAGCATTGACCCAGAAGCCAATAAGGTGAAGACAAAAGATGGCAAGACTATAGAATATGACTACCTTGTGATAGCAACAGGTCCAAAATTGGTCTTCGGTGCGGAAGGTCAAGAACAAAATTCTACATCTGTCTGCACCGCAGAGCATGCTATGGAGCTAAACAAGAGACTTGAAGAATTCTATAGAAATCCTGGACCTGTAGTGGTAGGTGCCATACCCGGTGTCAGCTGTTTTGGGCCGGCTTACGAGTTCGCCTTCATGTTACATCATGAGCTAAAGAAAAGGGGCATAAGACACAAAGTCCCTATAACCTACATAACCTCCGAGCCCTATGTGGGACATATGGGTCTGGGTGGTGTTGGGCCATCCAAAAGGCTTATGGAAGACCTAATGGCAGAAAGGAGCATAAAGTGGGTAGCAAACGTGAAAATCACCAAGGTTGAGCCAGACAAGGTAATATACGAAGACTTGGAGGGCAAGACCTATGAAGCTCCTGCAAAGCTTTCCATGCTTATGCCAAGGTTTATGGGACCAGAGGTAGTCCAATCTGCAGGCGAAAAGGTGGCAAACCCCGCCAACAAGATGGTCATAGTAAATAGATGCTTCCAAAACCCAACCTATAAAAACATCTTTGGAGTTGGAGTGGTTACCGCCATACCTCCGGTAGAGCAGACACCCATACCAACAGGTGCACCAAAGACGGGTATGATGATAGAGCAGATGGCTCTGGCGGTAGCACATAACATCGTAAACGATATAAGGAACAACCCAGACAGGTATGCACCAGAATTGTCCGCTATATGCATTGCAGACATGGGTGGAGACGCCATGGGCTTTTTTGCATCCCCTGTGCTTCCACCAAGGTCTACAGTGCTATACAGAAAGGGCGTCATGATGCACTATATAAAGTCTGCCTTTGAGAAATACTTCATGTGGAAGATAAAGCACGGAGATGTTGCACCTTGGTTTGAAGAAAAGGGGCTTGAATTCCTCCTTAAAATCCACCCAATCCACCTATGTTCAGACTGTTCAGGTTCACCAGGAAGTGCATGTTAATCTTTAGTTAAGTATGCAAGGGAGGTCCCAGCACCTCCCTCCTTTGGATATCCTTCCCTGTGGAAAACCACAAGGGGAGAGGAAGAGAGAAATTCCTGAACCGCCTTCTTCAGAGTGCCGTGTCCGTGAATTATCTTAACGTTCTTTAGACCCATGCTATGAGCCTCCTGTAGGAAAAGTTCAAGTTTTGTAATAGCTTCTTGGACGTTAAAACCTGTTAGGTTTATCTCCGATGGTGAACTTTTCCTTATCTCAAAGACCCTCTCAGGTTGTTCCTCTTCTGGTGGTGGCTCAGCTTTTTTTATGTCCGAAAGCCTTATCCAAGCCTTTACTCCTCCAGACAAAACGCATGCCCTATGCTCCTTTATCTCAAGCACCTTACCCTTTGAACCGAATATATCCACCCAATCACCAACTTCTATCCTTTCTTCTTGCTCCCCTTGATAGACCCTCTCTATCTTCTCTTTGAAGATCTCTCTCAGCTTTTGCCTATCCTTAAGGCTTCTCATATGCTTTTCCGCTTCAAAGAGAAACTCCTCAAAACGCTCTCTTACCTCTTCTAACGCTCTTTTTATTTCTTGTCTTTTTCTGCTCTCAAGCTCTTTTAGCATGGCTTCTTGCTCAATAGCTAATCTTTCAGCCCTTTCTTTTTCTTCTTGCAGTTCTCTTAGCCTCTCATGATATTCCTTTATGTAGCCTTCAAGGGTTTCCCTTGCAGTGAAATACTCCTCAAAGCCAGCAGGAAGAAAGCTCTTTGCCTTCTCTATTAGGTCTTGAGATAGACCACATCTCTCTGCTACAACAAGAGCCATACTTTCACCTACCGCACCATAAACTATCTTGTAAAGGGGCTTAAGGCTCTCCTTGTCAAAGAGGGTGGTAGCTGGCGTGTAATATTCAGAATTCAGAGCGTAGACCTTTATGGGTGTGTGATGGGTGTTAACAAGAATAAAAGCATCCTTCTCCCTAAGGTATTCAAGAATGGCAATTCCAAGAGCTGAACCTTCCACTGGATCCGTCCCTGCACCAAGCTCATCAAGAAGCACAAGGCTTTTGCTGTTTACATAGGGTAGAAACTCCGCTACGTTTGTGATATGAGAGGAAAAGGTAGAAAGACTCTGCTCAATACTCTGCTCGTCTCCTATGTCTACAAAGACATTTTCAAAAACAGGCAGTGTGCCTTCCTGCAAGGGTATAGGTATGCCAGATTGGAAGAGAAGGCAACAAAGCCCAAGGGTTTTAAGAGCTACCGTCTTGCCTCCCGTGTTAGGTCCTGTTAGCACAAGCCCCTTTTTGTGCTTTATTATTATATCAAGAGGAACCACCTCCTCCTTTAGGAATAACAATATAGGATGCTTTACACCAAGTAGGTCTATATACTCCCCAACCTTTGGAAACTTACCTCCATAGGATTCTGAAAACTGTGCTACCGCCTTTAGATAGTCTACCTCCACAAGGGTTCTAAAGGCTTCAATTAGCCTCTGAGCCTGCTCGCCTATCATGGAGGAGAGCTTTCTGAGTATTCTTTTTACTTCTTCCTCCTCTTCATCTCGCAGAGTGGCAAGCCTGTTGTTAAGCTCTATAACGCTCTGGGGCTCCACATAGGTGGTAAAACCAGAAGAGGAAGTCCCGTGCACTATGCCCACTAACTTTTTGACCTCTGTGGTCTTTACTGGCAGGACATACCTGTCGTTTTTGTAAGCTACAAACTTGTCAGAAAAGACCTTGTCCGCATCGGGTCTTGAAAGGACTGCCTCCAACCTCTTTAGAACCTCTTTCTCCGTGTCTCTTATCTTTTGCCTTATTTCTCTAAGGTCCTCGCTTGCAGAATCCTTTACAAAACCTCTTAGGTCTATAGTAGACTCAATAAGGGTTTCAAGAGTATTAAAAAGATGTAAGCCCCTCACAAGAGGAATAAGACTTTTGTAGTTTTGCACTGCCTCACCAAGAGCGCGTCTGACCTCTTTGATGAGCTTTATAACTTTCAGAAGGGAAAGAGCTTCTTCCACACTAAGAACGTAATCTCTTATTGTGGTCTTCTTTATAAGGTCTTCTACATCTTCAAAGGAGTATAGCAAAAGCTTTTCTGAAACCCTGAGGAAGTCTTCAACAAGGGCGATTCTCTCTTTGAGAAGTGTTGGATCTGTGATAGGTCTTATTTGGTCAATGAAACGCTCTGTTGCCTTTGAATGGGCATAGGTCTTTATCCTTTCCAAAACCTGAAAAAACTCAAGCCTTATAAGGTCTCTTTCTCTCATCAGTAAAATATTTTAGTAATTCTCCTCCTGCCAGAACTCAGGTCTGAATCTTACAATCCTGTTCCTGCCCATCTCTTTAGCCTTGTAAAGGGCAACATCCGCAAACTTTATGCATTGCCATATTCTATCGCTGTCTACGGGAAACTCTGAAACACCTATGCTTATTGTCTTTTTAAGAACAACACCCGGTGCCTCTATGGTATGGTTTTCCATAGCCTTTCTTATCTTCTCCGCCAACTCCTCCGACCTGCCCGCCTGCACATCCATAAGAAGCACCATAAACTCCTCACCACCAAATCTTATTACTATATCTGATTCCCTAACGTTCTTCTGCAAAACATCTGCCACACTCTTCAAAACCCTATCGCCCACATCATGACCGTAAGTATCATTGACCTGTTTAAAATAATCCACATCCACCATGAGAATACCAAGGGATGTTCCACGCCTCTTTATCTGAGCGGACAGTTTATCAATGGTTTCCTCAAGGAACCTTCTGTTGTAGAGACCTGTTAGCTGGTCTTTGAGAGATTGCTCTCTCAAAATGTCCATGTAGGTTCTGGCTTCAAGCACAGGAGCTGCCTCATTGAGATAGCCCTTTATGTATGGTATCACAAGATTTATAAAAGGTTCCATCTCCGGCTCATAGATAAGCTGTAGAACATTTCCTACAGCACCACCTACATATACAGGTATGCAGTAGTAATGGAGTTTACCTTCTTTACACATCTGATTGTCTCCAAAGTTAGGACATATGCACAGAAACTCTCTTGAGTCTACAGTGGTCCCAGTTCTTTTAGCCCTACATTCTTCTGCATTTTCAAATATAACCTCGTTGCAACGATTCTTAAAGCCTACCGCATACACCAAATCAATCCTATTCTTGGCTTGGTTCACTTCATAGAGACAAAAATTATCAAGGCTCATGTAATCTTCCAACACTTCTTTAATTCTCTCGTAAACATCCCTTTTGCTTTTGTCCTTTTCTACTACTCTCTTAAACTTATAGATGTTAAGCAGTTCATCCACTATCTTTGAAGTGTCAGAAAGTACGTTTCCCGTCTTAAGCACACCATAACCTATCATGCTTATCACTTTTTCTTCAATAGAATTAAGGATTTCACGAAGGTTTTTAACGGACT